>CAJUSD010000007.1 GCA_910589145.1 uncultured Oscillospiraceae bacterium | reverse complement strand
TGGCGGGAAAAAGGCCAGCCGGACGGCGTGCAGCGGTTGTGAATACAGGTTCTTAAAGTTTAACCCAAAATTAGACATGCACAGACTGCGCAATCTGAGGTAAAACATACAGCCAGGATGTGTGCAGATAATTCCGGGTTAAGCTCTTAGGCTGGAGTATCTGGATTTTCACGGATGTTCCGGCTGCTTTTTCTGCATCCAATACAGGGCGGAGAATCCAGCCAATGCCATAAAAATACTGATAACCAATTCCTGTCCCTGGGGAATTCCTGGAAATAATTCTGAAATCGAGCCGAACAGAAACCCGAAAATAATCAAGTATGTCCCCTGGGGATATTTGTCCATAAGGCGTTCCATTATCTTTGCAGTAAGCAGAACCCCTGCAATAACCCCAATTCCTAATGGGATCAGCGGGACAATTTGCAGGCTGCTGATATTTTCCATAACACTTACATACATTCCAAGCATTAAAAGCATTTGGGACACACTAATTCCCGGCAGTACCAAAGCGGCAGCAGTCAGAATCCCTCCTGTAAATTGAAGTATAACGCCAACAAATCCACTTCCTTCCTGCGGAGAAAATACCCCAGAAGGGATATAGGAAAGCAGCATTACAATCAAAATTCCAATTACCGGGTATAAAAGCACTTCTATAGAATTCTTTTTTATTTTTGCTTCTCGGAAAATAACAGGAATCCCCCCTGCAACTGCCCCTAAAAAGAAGTATTTCAGCGGCATAGGATACAATTCTATTAAATGCAGAAGCGAGCCGGAAAATAAAACTATTCCCAAACCGCCTCCCAACACAAACACAACCAGGAACAGAATTTTCCCTTTATCCTTCCAGAAAGAATTGACCGCCCGAATCAAACGGTCATAAATTCCTAACAGCATCGCCATAGAACCGCCGCTGACTCCAGGGACAGTCATTGTGCCGCCAATCCAAATTCCCTTTAAAAAAACGGTTGCCATATCCCGTTTCATAAGATAATCCCCTCTTTTCCGTTCATTTTTATCTATTTTATGAAGGAAAAGAGGGGATTAGAATTATTGCTTTATTTAATGTGAATTTGACGAAAAATCGCTCTCAATACTATGGCTTTCGGCATAAGGGACGCCATCTCAGCAGCCGTTGGCTGTTTGCTGGCTGCAAGAGAAAACCTTCAGGAAAGAATCCTGCCATATGGCCCCCCACGGAAGCAGTTTCAAACTTGCCGCCTGCTGCCCCTCGTTAAAAAACGGCAGGATTCCCATAAGGCTTAGATATCTGCTTTTAGGTATGGTTTATGTTTTCTTTTAGCAGGCTGGGGAGTTTCGCGTCTTGCGGGTTCAGTTCAGCAAAGCTGAACTGGCGACCAGGGAACTTTTTAGGAGTGCAGCTCCGCTGTACAACCCTGGGACCTTCAAACCTTTTTAATCTGCCTTAGCTTGTACTTATCTCAGCTTATTCTCGCAAATCGGCTTTATTTAACTCACGTTATTTATTTCCCTGGATTGTCACCTGGACATTTTTCCATTTTAAATCCTTAACGCCGGAGATATTCCCGAACCGTTTGGCTGTAATTGAAACATCCTCAAAAGTAATATCTTCCATGGGTCTGGCTTCGTATGCGTCAATGTCAAAAGCAAGAGAGGGTCCTTCATAAGATTCCCCATTGTAGCCTTCAACTAATACTGCAACGACATCCTGTATCATTAAATTGCGTACCAAGGGGATTCCCCTTTCTTCCGGTACTTTTTGGGAAAGTATTTTCCAGCGTTCCGGGATTTCTCCCTTATAATCATCTGGTATTTCACAATAACTATAGCTTGGATTCCAGTTTAACTGGAATGAAAAGGGATTTGCTACGTTTTTCATCCTTAAATGCTTTACTGACACATTTTCAATTACTCCACCCCGCGTCCGGGCAGATTTAATACGGAAACCAGCCGCTGTGCCGTTATACTCAATATTTTCAACCCGGATATTTCTCATCCCGCCGGAAGTTTCGCTTCCAAGGGTAATGCCTGAACCTGCCAGAAGCCTGCAGTCCCGTATTAGGATATCTTCACAGATACGGTTGACCCTCAGGCCGTCTGCATCCCGGCCGGATTTGATACATATGCTGTCATCGTTGCAGGAAATTTCACAGCGCTCAACAAGGACATCTTTACAGGAATCAATATCTATTCCATCTGTACTGGGTCCGTTATTTTCTCCCATTTTCAAACCAGTAATATGGACATGTTTGGAATAACAGATATGTACATTCCAAAAACCTGACTGGACACTTGTAAGGTCTGACAATTCTATATTTTCGCTGTCCATTACTATGATATTGCGTGGGCGGGTACAATCATAATCTACTGCCCAGCGAAGGCCCTTTTCCGTATATCCCTTTCTCATGCCCCCTTTGCGGTCTGTCCCCCAGTATTTATTCCACCAGAACGACCCTTGACCGTTTATTGTACCTTCGCCGGTTATCTGCACGTCTTTTTGCCCAATAACGTTCAATACGCCTGCCGGCCACTCCATTTCTACACCCGCTACACGGGACGGGATTACCTTGTATTTGCTTTCCTCAGTTGTACCGATCAGCTCCGCCTCCGGTTCCAAATGAAACTCTATATTGGATGGCAGAAAAATAGAACCAACCAAGTATTTTCCTTTGGGAAGAACGGCTTTCCCGTTACATTCGCCTGCCGCATTGACAGCTTGCTGGATTTGTTCTGTTGCGTAAGTTTTGCCATCAGCAGGGGCGTTATATTCGGAAATGAGAATTGTTTTGCGTGTTTGCGTCATGTATATTCGCTCCTTTGGTTTTTGTGTTATAGATAAGTTAATTTTATGATACCGCTTTTGGTCTGACGGTCTATATAATCGTCAGTTTATTGGGATAATGAGCAAACACAACTTGCACCCGTCTCAGGTTGTACCCGCATATCTTCTTTATTTATATTTTATCCACATTTGATTCTTGGTAAACCTTACGTATTTCATCCTTATCTAAAACCATTAAATTTCCCAACGTACGTTTTCCAAACCAAGTAGCCTTAATGGTTAAGTCTTCTATTTCCTCATCGGTCATCTTCCGCCCTAACATTTCAGCAACGGTAATAGGCATCCCGATGGAATGGAAGAATTCCCTTGTTGCTTCAATCCCCTTTACAGCAACTTCTTCCGGCGAACCGCTGTTCGTGTCAATTCCCCAAACATTTTTGGCATATCTTACAAAGCGGTTCACATCATTTTTGTAAACATGGTAAGCCCACGGACCCCAAATAGCAGCTAACCCCGCTCCGTGTGCCACATCAAATTTACCTCCCAGCTCATGTTCCAACTGATGCGGAGACCAATCGCCAGGTTTTCCCAGTCCTGTCAGATGGTTATGGGACAAACTTCCCGCCCACATCACTTCGGAACGGGCTTCAAAGTTTTCCGGTTCTTCCATACAAATTTTCCCATAATGGATCACATTGCGCAGAAGGGCCTCAGCGATAGAATCGGTCATTTCATTAACCCCGCCATAGGAAAAATACCGATCCAAAGTATGCATCATAATATCAACAACTCCGCAGGCAGTCTGATAAGGGGGAAGGGTATATAAAAGCTCTGGGTTCATCAAAGTAAATTTAGGACGGTTAAAGGGGGTAGAATAGCCTTTTTTCAGCCAGCCATCTTCGTTTGTAATAACAGAACTGTCGCTGGTTTCGCTTCCAGACGCAGCAAGGGTAGGGATATTTCCATGGGGAAGCGCCTGAACCGGGACGTTTTTCCGGTCATAAAAATCCCAAACTTCCCCATCATAGGGTACACCAAGGGCAATTGCCTTTGCGGAATCCATGGCAGAGCCGCCGCCTACTGCTAATATAAAATCAATTTTTTCTTTCCGAGCAAGTTCAATCCCCTCATGGACCAGCGCCAAATGAGGATTAGGCTGTGCGCCGCCAAGCAAAACATAAAACAGCCCTGCTTTTTTCAAAGAGTTTTCAACTCTGTCCAGCAATCCGCTTTTTTTGACGCTTCCGCTTCCAAAGTGTACCAGGATACGGGAGCCTCCCCATTTTTGGATTTCCTCAGCAACTTGGTTTTCAACACCTTTGCCGAAAATTACCTTTGTAGGCGAGTAAAACTCAAATGAATTCATAAAAATTTCCTCCTTTAAATTATAATATTATAAAATTTGTTCGCGGTATAGGGAGCGTTTTATTCATCGGCTTTCACCTCTGTATAAACGGATAAGGAACTTATTAACAAGCGGGAAAGCGGAGCGGGAGAATCAGAATCCGGCAGATCGCCGATGGTGCAGAATTTGCCGCTGGCCTCCAGATCCTGCGTATTTACGCAGCCCTTTGTGGCAAAAAGAATTCGTTCAACGGTTTCAACAGACTGGCTGAAGGGAAATTCCTTTCTAAAAAACTCCTCCCCTTTGCAGGAAACCGCTGCTGTATACCCGGCAGAGACACAATCATAAGAAACTGTGAAATCATACCACATTCCAAATTGGCAGGAAAAGAGATCATGATACACCCCGTTTCCCTTTACCCGAACTATTCCATCTGGACAAAAGGAAATCTTTATGGGTACAGCACCTTTGTGGTCCTGAAATTCAATCAGCATGGGGGCGTTTCCAACAGCTTCCGCCATAACCCGGAACATAACAGAACCTGCCTGTGCTTCTGGGATGGTTCTTTCCGCTTTTGCCCGGTCATATGGGTCAGTATCACTTAACGACAGGACAGTTTTGCCATCCTTTTTTACAAGTTCCACAGGCGCCCACAGCGGAGAATAAATATTCCATCCAGAAACTTCCCCACCTGGCTCTGACGCGGAAAAATCTTCCTGAAAATCTGAAACCTGGCGTCCTGTAATTGGAACGGCAATATGCGTTACCCAGATATCTTCCTTATTGACGCTGTATGTAATCCACATACTGCCATCTTTTGGTTGGGTAATGCCTTCCATAATTCCACGTATATACTGCGGCCCAAAATTTTTTGTATAACCTTCATAACGGGAAGGGGCAACTTCTGTCGTAACAGCCAGCATATCACTGAATGTATGGCCATCGTCTCCTGTTACCACTGCTAAGGGCCAGCGGTGCATAGAATCTGTAGAGGGATTATAAACTAAAGCATATTTTCCATCCGATGTACGTTGTCCCCAAACCTTCCCTGTAGAAGTCTCCAAAGACAAACAGCGGACCGGCTGAGACCAGCTTTCACCTTTATCCTCTGAAACTGTACATAAACCATGTTTGTAAACCCCAACAATATTCCCCTCCTGGTCAGTATATGTACAGAGGGCCTGTCCCCCGTGCTGCGTAAAAAGTTCTGTATCAAAACGCTGCTCTTCCCACCATTGCTGGATCATAACTTTATCGGCAAGAAGCTCCCGGCAAGCTTCTACAAAGCCCTGATCCGGGCTTTCCTCAAAATACGGGAAACCATCAGCGGTGGAACGGCTATAACCTGCTGGTTCATTATACCGAATAAAATAAATAGGGGAAAAGGTGAAATCTTTATAAATTTCCCGAACTACCCTGCCTATTCCCCAGCCATTATTTGGCGCAACATTTGGAGCGGGGCTGATACCATAAAATCCAGTTATCAACAGTTTACCTTGGGATGTTTGGTAAAAACCGCACCGTTGGTGCATGACAGAACAAAACTTTTCCCCTTTGGGAAGAAGTTCCTTTTTCGGCCCCTGGTAATGTTCTGCTGTAAGCCAATATTCCGGAAAAATGACCTGCGGCTTTTCCCAATGGATTCCATCCGGCGATATAACGAGAAGGGTATGGGAATCCCCTGCGTGCTCGCTGACCGGGTTGCTGAGATATTCCAACAAAAAATGTTCATTCCAGTAGGCGAGCATAGCAGCATGATTATAGGTAAATCCATAACCATCCTGCATTTCCGGTTTACTTCGGCAAGCGCGTACTGCTTGGTAGCTTTTTATGCCGCGAATATGCCGCAGCCCACCGTCATATTGACGGATATCCGCCTTTTCTGTACCTAGAATGCGGATAGGATCGTTTGCTGTCCGACGTTCCTTATAGGTCATGTGTGCCTCCTTTGATAAAAATTTCTTAAATAAATATAGTATACCATCTTTTCAGCTGTATGGGAATAGGCTGAAAACGTATATACGCTTTATTCCGGCAAAATCGAATAACACCTCATATCCAGCGCCGCCCCGTCAAATCTTCTGAACATTCCCCTTAATGTTCCCTCATATCGGAATCCGCAGCTTTCCAGCAATTGAATAGACCTTACATTCTCTGGCTGGCAGTATGCACTGACCATCTGAACATCCTTAACATAAAAAACATATCCTAAAGCAGTCCTAACCGCTTCGGACATCAATCCCCTTCCCCAATACGAAGGAGAAAGAGCATATCCCAGTTCCAACGTTCTGAGACCTTTCCTTCTCTTATCGTCTGTAAGTTCCAATGTTCCAATCACCAAATCATTTTCCCTCAATGCAACAGCCCATATTCCGAGCTGCCGGTAAACCGACATAGCATTGGCAGAGTCTTCCAAAGAACAATGTGAACGCCATCCGGCAGAGGGGCCTACCCTGGGATCTTTGGCGAAGTTCCAAAGCGCTGGAACATCGGAAGCTTTCCAATCCCGAATACGCAGCCTAGACGAATTAAGAGTAGGCAAAACCATAGTAAACCATCTCCAATTCCTATTCCAAAATTTCCATAAGTTGTTCACTGCTCATACGAGTAATAGCCCCCTCGTTATCCACAGCCTGAATAATGGATTCTGCCAATTCCTGTTTCGCTTCCTGCATTTTGCAGATTTTTTCCTCAATGGTGTCTTTTGCAATCAGTTTGTAAACCTGAACGCTGTTTTTCTGCCCAATGCGGTATGCACGGTCAGTGGCTTGATTTTGTGCAGAAAGATTCCACCAGGGGTCATAATGAATGACAACATCAGCGGCTGTTAAATTGAGCCCAGTTCCACCTGCCTTTAGGGAGATAAGGAAAACATCCGTGTCGTCCCGGTTAAACTGATTGACCATCCTGTTACGGTTTTCCTGGGAGGTAGAGCCTTTCAAGGTAAAAAAACGGATTTTTTCTTTTTCAAGCCGTTTTTCCAGTATTGTAAGCATAGAAGTAAATTGTGAAAACAGCAATACCTTATGGCCGCCCTCTTTAGCAGAACGTATCAGTTCAATGCAAACATCTTCCTTCGCTCCATTTCCAGAATAATTTTCCAGACACAGGGCGGGATCACAGCACAGTTGACGCAGCCTGGTAAGCATGGACAAAAAAATAATATGGTTTCCGGTGTTGGAGGCAGCCATGTCCTGTTGAATCTGTTGGCGTGCTTGAACAGCATAAGCCAGATAAACCTTTCTCTGTTCATCGGATAAGGTGGCATAAAGGATTGTCTCTGTTTTGTTGGGAAGTTCTTTCAAAACGTCTTTTTTCATACGGCGCAGAACAAAGGGAAGAACCATTTTGCTTAACTGCTCCAAAGCCTTTCCATCTTTGCTCTTAACAATGGGAGCCTCAAACTTTTCCCGGAAACGATTGTAGTTATAAAGGAATCCAGGCATTAGAAAATCAAAAATACTCCAAAGTTCGCTTAAACAGTTTTCAACAGGAGTCCCTGTTAGAGCAAAGCGCTGACGGCTTTTAATTGCTTTCACTGACTTGGCGTTTTGGGTGGTGTGGTTTTTAATGTATTGCGCTTCATCAATGATGTGGTATTGAAAAGAGTAATCCTCATAAAGAGGAACGTCACGTTTTAGCAGGTCGTAGGAGGTAACAATTACATCAAATTGATCTATATGGCAGATTGCTTCCCGGCGCTGGGATGTGTCCCCGGTAACGGTCAGTACGCGCAGAGACGGAGCAAACCGCCGAATTTCACTTTCCCAGTTATATACAAGGGAGGTTGGACAAACCACCAAGGAAGGAAGCCGCCCCTCATTTTCTTCCTTGTCAATATAGGAGAGCAGCAAAGCAATTACCTGAAGGGTTTTTCCAAGGCCCATATCGTCCGCCAATATTCCGCCGAAATGATAGGTCTCCATGGTGCGCAGCCAGCGAAACCCTGCCTTCTGATAATTTCGGAGGATGTTTTTTAGAGAGTCTGGAATTTCAAATTCGCTGTCTGCCACATCCCTCATTTCCCGTATTAAGCTGCGGTAATATCGGTCACGGCTTAGAATAATGTCCTCCTGACCGCTGAGAACCCGATCCAGATATAACGCCCGGTATTTAGGAATACGAACAGCATGTTCCCTGAGCTGTTCCCTCGTTAAATCCAACCCATCCACCAACTGGGACAGCCCTCCAACCGCATTATCCTCTAACTGCAAAAACCTGCCGTCAGTAAGGCGGTAGTATTTTTGCCCCATCCGGTACGCTTGCAGAACCTCAGTTAATTCCTCCAATGGAAATTCACCGGTATCAATTTCCATTTCCAACAGGCTGCTGTCCATACGCACCCCAACAGAAACCTTGGGCGGGGGGAGCATCCCAATGCTGCTGAACCGGTCGGTAACATGCACAGAAGCTGTCTGCATCAAAATGGGAAGCCCTTCGGATATAAATTGGTAAATGTCCTTGTCGTCCCCTTCCAGATAAAGATGGCTGTGATCCGGTTCTATATAAGGGAACTGCTTCTGTGTTAATATCTTCATTTTAAATTCCCCGCGGGGATCTCTTTTGCCTTCTATTTTGGGCGGGGGCTCAAGATAAGGGTTTAGCTCCTCCTTCCCGTAACGGTATACAACTTTAGCTGTAATCCTTGAACGGCTTGGAGCATCCAGAAAAAATTCAACCTCCAATGGATCGGGGAAAAACATCTCCATCCGATCTGTGTCCCCTGTAAAATTCAATATGTCCTGCACCTCCGGGAATACATCGCTGCAAAACGGCGGCATATCTTCATGAGAAATATATAAGTATCCTTCCGACTGGCTGACTGCCCGTAAAAATTCCACTGCTTTTCTGCTGAATTGTTCTGTACAAAAATAAATTTTGTCTTTTATCAAAATACAACAATGTCTTTCCCCTTGTAGCACTTTATATGAAACGGTGCTGAATGTAAATCCAGATGACGAGCCCCGTACGGAAACTTCTATTTCAGGATTGCTGTTGATTAATGGATATTCGCTCTCTGTATGCTGAATTTCATCGCGGTATAATACAGGATATCCCCTGGAAATATACAAGTCCATAAGCTGATCCAGGGCTGACGGCGACAGCGGCAGATATCTTTTCTCTATTTCCGTGCCTGCTGTCCAAAAGCGGTACCTCCGGCAGTCCTCAAATTTGTCCAGTACAAATTTTACAAGTTCCTGTGACTCCGGCAAAAAAGAATCCATATGATGAATTACTTCAAGGTTTTTCCCATAGGATTCTTTTTGACTGGTTTCCATGTTTATGCAGAACTTTGCAATATCTTTTACAATATAAGGGCGGCGGTTTCCCAATGTCATATATAATTGCGGATGGCTGGATGTATCTGTTGTAAGGCATAGCCGCACTGTTAATTTTTCCTCTTCCTGTATAGAACCTGCCAGAGTTTGACCGTCCTCCTTACTGCGATACCGTTCCATCATCCGCAGGGCATGGTAATCTGTCCGGCGGGATTTTGGGATATCCGCTTTCCGCTTTTCAGAACTTTCTGAATCTTTTTCCAGCGTTGGGGTATAAGTAAGAGACTTAATGATTTCTTCATCACAATACCGAAGCAGCAGGGCGACTCCATGCCGGCATAAACCTTTTTCTTCCCTTGTCTTGGAACATCCGCATTGATACCATTTTGGCCTGTCCTGGACAAGCCCTATCGTTACGCTGTATGATTGGTGCATTCCATCCAAAACATTAGATGAAATTTCTATTAGCCCTTCCTCTTTTTCAAGGCAGCGGTAAGAGTATACTCCCTTGGATTGGTAATCCATACAGCCTGCAAAAAAATCCGATGGATTTGAAGTGAAATTTTTGATAGAGGATTTGGTTAATGCCATTTTAAAGCCTCCTGCCCATTTGCGTTCGCTTTCCCTCTATTGTATCATGCAGACGGCAATCTATCAAGTCAGCAAATATATCTTTAACAAATACAATTAGGGTGATAATTACAAGTAATTATAAATACCAATATCTTTTCTGTCCTTTATATAAATACAACTTGCCCAAATATACAGCCATTTAGAGTTGTACAATTTTCATCAAAATATGGAGTATATAAAAGTTTTTTCTCTTTTTAAAAGAATGTATTCATCAGATAATGTCATGCTCTTAAAGAATTTCAGAATTAAAACCTAAACAAAAATATGATTTTTAATAATAAATAAGAAATTTTTCTATTAGAGTAAGGATAAAAAATTGTATTTTACTCAAGTACAATTGTTATGGATTTTTGATGGAATTGTACCGTTTGTTTTCAAATATTCCAATCATATAGAAATTTGTTGGCCTGTTTTTTCAGTTATATATGATGCACCGCTTAAAAAAGCATTGAAAGGAATTATTTTTGGAAAAGCTGTAAAATTGAAAGTTGATTTTTCTTAAAAAGAACCAATAAAATGTGTGTATTTATCTATTTAAAAAACATACGTTTAATATAATCATCAAAATATCATATGTAAAAAAAGTTCATTTTATCAGTTATATTTGATTATTTTATAGTTATTCTGTGAAAGGATTTTGTAAATGATAAATCAACTAAAGTAGAAAGAACAAAAAATTATCTTCATTTCAAATTTTATTTTAAATAGGCAGTCTGGATACTTTCTCTTTAATTTTGCTTTTTATAAAAGTGAATATTATTATACTTTTGTATTTATCTTTTTTAATGAATATTTGTCGTAAAAAATGAATGAAAATGATTTTTAAGCATCTAAACAGTAGTATTAATACTAATTTACTGCTTAAATATATGATTTTAATTAACATTTGTCCTTTTTTGTGAAAAAATTTTGAATGGGTGATTGACAATTTACCCATAAAAATGCTACAATAATACCATTCCATAGGGAACTTTTACTTAAAACGATTGTGACAGTTTTTGAGGTGCTTCTCCCTCTGAACTGTATCATATTAATCTTAATAAAGGAGGTAATGGCTTTGAGTAAGTCAGCGCCCGCCGCCCGCACACAAAATCAACAGTCTGGGTTCGCCCAAAAATGCAAACACATTTGGAGTTACCGTGTCTTTTACCTAATGCTTATTCCCGGCCTCGTCTGTCTGTTTTTTTTCCACTATATGCCAATGTACGGTATAGGTTTGGCATTTCGGGAATTTAGTTTTACCGGCGGCATACTCAGCGGTGAGTTTGTGGGATTGAAGTACTTCCGGCAGGCTTTTCAGGATAAGTTTTTCCTTCAGGCTCTGCGCAATACGGTTGTCATCAGTTTCAGCAAACTGATCTTTGGGTTTCCCATTCCTGTTATTTTCGCCCTTCTCTTAAACGAGATTACCAACCAGAAGTATAAAAAAGTCGCTCAAGCCTTCTCCTTTCTCCCCTATTTCGTTTCATGGGTTGTCCTTTCCAGTATTTTCATCAATTTGTTCTCCCTAGATGGTCCTTTTAATTACCTGGTTCAAATTTTCGGCGGACAGCCTACCGTTTTCCTTGGGGACGGCAATACCTTTGTAAAGATTGTTGTTATTACTGGCATCTGGCAGACTTTGGGCTGGAACAGTGTTATTTATACTGCTGCTTTGTCCGGCGTGGATCCTCAGCTTTACGAGGCTGCTGTTTTGGACGGAGCGGGCAAACTTAAACAAATGTGGCACATTTCCCTTCCGGCTATCTCCAATGTCATAGTGATTATGCTGATTCTCAGCGTCGGATCTATTCTCAACGCAGGCTTTGACCAGATTTTCAACATGATGAACTCTGCCGTTTTGGATAAGGCTGAGATTATTGATACCTACGTCTACAAAAAGGGCCTTCAAGAGATGAACTATTCCTACGGCACCGCAATCGGGCTTTTTAAATCGGTGGTCGGATTGGTTTTCGTCCTGGCTACTAATAAAATTGCTTCTATTGTGGGCGGGGATGAAAGCACATTGTTCTAATTTTCTTCTCCAATACAACCATTGTACTGTAAGAAAGTTTCAAAAAACTTGAAGGAGGTTTACCCATGAGCAAGAAAAATCCCAACGCCATCCGTAAAACCCGTGGGGATGCGATTTTTGGCTGGGTTGTGGCCATATTGGTGGGCTTTATCGCCCTGACTGCCCTGTACCCCTTCCTCCATGTCACTTCTGTTTCCCTGAGTACCAACGACGAAGCGTTCCGGGGAGGCTTCCACTTCTTCCCCATCCCTGGCAAAATGACTATAGAAGCTTATAAAAATTTATTGAAAGCCCCTTCTGTCTGGATTGGATATAAAAATACCATCCTGGTAACAGCAGGCGGAACATTTCTGGCTCTCATCGTCTACACCCTGTTTGCCTACCCGCTGGCCCGCCGTGATCTGCCGGGACGCAATATCTTTACATTCCTGCTTGTGTTCACCATGCTTTTTAACGGCGGAATTATCCCTACTTACATTGCCATGAAACAGCTCAACCTTCTCAACACCTTATTTGTTTTGATGTGTCAGAATGTTGTCAGTGCCTTTAATATCATGGTAATCCGTAATTTCTTTATGTCCATTCCAACAGATTTGGAGGAAGCTGCCCGTATTGACGGTGCGGGACATTTTACCACCTTCTTTCAAATTGTCCTCCCGCTTTCCAAACCGGTATTGACTACCATTGGCCTTTGGGTAGGTGTAGGCCATTGGAATTCCTGGTTTGCTGCCACCATGTACATACAGGACAAAAATAAACTTGTCTTACAAGCAGTGCTCCGCAATACCTTGATTTTGATGAGCAATGACAATGCTTCTAACTTCTTTAAACAGGCGGTAGAGGGAACAGAGCTTGGACAAATACAGGTAAAATCTGCTTTAATTATGATTTCCCTTATTCCAATTTTAATTATTTATCCCTTTGTCTACAAATACTTTGAAAAAGGCATTATGATTGGTGCTGTAAAAGGCTGATCTTTTGCATACAGAACCCCGAAATCAGAAAATCACAGGAGCAAATTTTTGCCTGTGAAATATTCAGGAGGTTTTAGTTTATGATGAAAAAAGCAACAAAATCGGCATTGGCCCTTACTCTTGCCGCGCTGATGCTGGCGGGATGCAACGGGAATACAAATTCCAGCAGCACTGCCCCCTCGGCCAGCAATGCACCGAGCAGAAGTACCGCTTCCTCTGGCAGCTCCACATCATCTGCGGCTTCTGATGCAGCCCCCGTTGAATGGTCCTTCTTCAGCGATTACGCAGTAGGCAAGGACTCCCCGGATGATTCCTATGTCAAGCAGCAGATTGAAAGCAATTTCAACGTAAAGATCAAGTTTGAGACCTACACAGGCGACGATTATGCCCAAGCGCTGAACTTGAAAGTTGCATCCGGTGATATTCCCGATGTATTCCTCTGCACCACTTATCAGATTACCCAGAAGTATGCCCGTCAGGGTGTGCTTGCCAAGGTCGATCCCCAAGTCATTTATGACAACGCCCCCAAAATGATGGAATATGTGGAGCAAAAGGATAAAGACGCCTGGATTTTCACCCAGGTAGACGGGCAGAACTACGGTGTGCCTGTAGTTTGGCCTTTGGGAGATCACTCCCGTGTAAATGTCATCCGTGAGGACTGGCTGGAAAAATTGGGTATGTCCATCCCCACCAATATTGATGAATTTTATGAAGTTTTAAAGGCATTCCGCAATAACGACCCTGACGGCGACGGCCAAAAGAACACCTACGGTATGGGCGGCTATCTGCCAGAGACCACTACGGAAAATATCTGGCCTGGTATTTTTGGGATGTTCGGTTCCCATCCCAACATTTATTATCTGGATGAAAACGGGAAAGTAGCTTACGGTGCTATTGATCCTAGAACCAAGGAAGCTCTGGAAACTCTTAACAAGTGGTATCAGGAAGACCTGATTGACCCTGAATTTAAGGTTGATACTGCCGATTCCTGGCTCCAAAAATGGGTTAGCGGCAAGCAGGGCTATATAGCGAGTTCCTATTGGTGGACCTCCGGCCCGGCTGCCAAGTACTTCTCCGGCAAATGGTACGATCCTGTCATTGACGCCAATCCCAACGCCAAAGTAACCAACTTTGCGCCTATGACTGGACCTCATGGCGATTCCGGTGTTACTCAGTTGGTTATGGAATTGGTTATTCCCACCGTCGGTTTTGGCAAACAGCTGGAAAGCAAGCCAGAAGTAATTGCACGCTGGCTCCAGGTACAGGATGTCCTTCAGAGTGATCCATACTGGCATGTTCTGATGTATGATGGAGAGGAAGGAAAAACCTTTACCCGCAACGCTGACAATTCCATTACCTATATGGATAACTTCGATACTTTTGACGAGCGTTCCTGGTACGGCTCAAACGGTGCGTTCTCCGTCTGCCCCAACTACGACGTATACGATCCCCAGGTCAAAGATATGACCTATGTCAACGCACAACGAGCCCTGGCACAAGGCCCCATGGACATTATGAAGAGCTATCCTCTGGAAGCGGATTCCCAATATAAAACCAATCTCCAGACTATTGTTTCTAAAGCCATGGTAGACTTTGTTACCGGAACAAGACCTCTGTCTGAGTGGGACAATTATGTAAACGAATGGCTCCAGAGCGGCGGCCAAGCTACTTTGGATGAAGCGCAGAAAGTTTATGAATCTGTTTTCGTTAAATAAAAAACGATAATAGCAATAGGCTTGCTCATCAAATAAAACGTAAAACATGGGGATTTATTTGGATTTCTGAAGGGCAGGAAGGATAGATCCCCATGTTTGTATCATACCCAATATGGGAAGGGAAGTGCAACAATGTCAAATCTTTACAAAACAGCATACCGGGGCTACTTAGTGGATCATCACTCTCCCGACACGCCTATTATCACTCTTGACAAGCTTGATCCCAAGGAATATGAAACCTTTTTCAAAGAGGCTAATATTACCAGTTTGATGGTTTACACCAAAGACCACTGGGGAGCC
The DNA here is from genome assembly GCA_910589145.1 of uncultured Oscillospiraceae bacterium. Taxonomy (GTDB): domain Bacteria; phylum Bacillota; class Clostridia; order Oscillospirales; family Ruminococcaceae; genus UBA1405. The sequence goes on along the minus strand of CAJUSD010000007.1, from coordinate 91,022 downwards.
AGCTACTACAATACCAAGGTTGGTAAAAAGCATCCCGGTCTGGGAGATCGGGACTGGATCGCAGAACTGAGGGAAGTTCTGACCCGGAATAAAATTGAATTTAATGCTTACTACTGCCTGGAATATGACACCTATGCGCCGGTAGCCCATCCCGAATGGGCTATTGTAAAACCGGACGGCACTCCCCTTATCTGCGCATCCCCAATTGCCCATTGGAAAATGCCCTGTTACGAAACAGGATACCGCCAGTATGTTTTGGATCAGTTGAATGAAATCGCTGAAAACTACCATCCAGATTCATTGTTCCTGGACATATTTGGGAAATCCCTTTGTTACTGTCCCTCCTGCCGGGCTAAATTTGAAAAGGAATGCGGCTATCCGCTGCCCGAAAAAGATGAGGAGATTGTCGCCCATTATCAAGATATTAATAACTTCCTAGACCGCAGTGCATCCTCTATGCTGGATGATATCCGTGCCGTTATGCAGAAGCATGTGCCGGATATTAAGATAACTGTAAACTTTGCAGCTCTGTACTGCAAAGATATTCGCGATAAACTGGACTACCAGTTTACTGAACCCTTTGCAGGGAATTGGCTGTCCGCTGCCTATGCAAGAGATACTGCTGTTGGGCAATATCCTCAGCTTGGGCCAGGGGATGTTTCAGAGGTTTATAATTACAGAAACAAAAATATCTACAAACTGGCTGCTGCACAGATTGCCGCACAGGGATGCCGGGTATTTATGTATTCTGGTTCTCAACATCCAGACGGAACTTTGGAGCATGAAGAGGCCCAACATGTTGGAGCAGCTTACCAAGAGGTGGAGAAGTTTGAGAAATATCTCTCTGACCGGGAAGTAATCGCTGACATCGCTATTCTCCAAAGCGATGTTTCCGCCAGCATTAACAATCATTTTGTATTGGTTCCCAACGCTATCGGAAGGGTAAAACAGGGAAGTGTTCACCGTACAGCGGTTATGGGTGCAATGAAACTCTGTGATGCCAGCGGCATGACCTGGAAGATCGTCCCAGAACAGGATGTATCTACTGATATGCTGAAAAAATTCCGGATGGTGATCCTGCCTAACGTATTCCATGTCAGTGAGAAACTTCATGCTGCACTGAAAGCCTTCGTAGAGGGCGGCGGATATCTGATACTCTCTGGGCTGACTGGTATGTTTGAAAAGGATGGAAAGATGCGTTCCAACTTTGCTTTGGCGGATTTGATGGGAGCAGGGTACATTGGGGAAATCACCCGTTATAAAGATGCCAAATGGGGTGGATACCTGGAACCGTCAGAACATCCCCTTCTGAAATCCATCAGCAGGACTTATGCCCCTGTAGGAAGTGTTTATTATCAGGTTCGGACGACTGGCGCAGAAATTCTGACCCGCTTTGTTTACCCCGCCACGGAGTTGACCGCCAACACCTGGGTCAACTGGTGGTGCCCGCCTCCCAAAACCCCTACCAACGATCCGGCTATTCTTCTGAATTCCTGTGGAAAAGGTCAGGTATTTTACGCGGCCTTTGATATGATGGCTGAAACAGAACTGAACTATCTGGATGGTATCTTTGGGGAGATCACTGCAACAGCGTTGAAGGAACCTTCTATTGCACTGGAGACTGGGAATCATCATGCTTTGGGATTTGTGGCCTATGACCGTCCTTCCCATCAGGAAGTAATTGTTCATGAAGTTTCCCATATTGCCGAACATTTCAATGGAGATGCTCCTGCTGTGGACGGCGGCATTCTCCTGTTAGACCAGAAAAAGTATTCTTTGAAAGGCGCAGAATTAGTTTACCCGGAAACAAAGCCTCTTGTTTTAGAAACTGAGAATGGTTTCTGGAAAGTGAAACTACCAGAAATTGAGATTCATCAAGTTATCAGGCTGACTTATTAAGTCTCTAAACTGCCCTGTCCTTAAGCGGACAGGGCAGTTTTTTATTCAATAGAGAAAAATTATTTGAAATTTGGTACCTATATATTAATTATTAAAAATAATGTTGCCTATCTTGTTATTTAGCTGATTTTTAATTATAATAAGATTGGATGAAAAAGAAACATCATAACAGATATATAAGGACTGACAATATGCTAGACATAGCCGAGAAATCCATAGCAATAAAAAAGCCGGCGATAGATATTAAAGCCACAGTAAAAGATTCTGTTTTCCGCGATTTGTTTGGAACCCGGAAATACGCCCTGCAATTATATAAGGCTATCCATCCAGAGGATGCAGATGTTACTGAGGACGATATCAGCAATGTTACCATAGACAATATCCTGACTGACCAACAATACAATGATCTGGGTATGATGGTACGCGGGACACTCCTTGTCCTTCTCGAAGCACAATCAACCTGGTCTGTAAACATTATTATACGTATTTTATTGTATCTGGCGTATACTTGGAACAGGTATATAGAGGATACCAAGCAAAATCGCTATGGAAGTGTAAAACTCAAACTTCCTAAGCCGGAGTTTTATGTTATTTACACTGGTGGGCAGAAGAAGGTTCCAGAATGGATCCATCTTTCCAAAGAGTTCTTTCGGGAAGATGGAACATTCCTTGAAATGAACGTCAGAATTTTTTGTGGGAATGGCGGAGAAGATATTATCAGCCAGTATGTGGAATTTACAAATGTATATACTGAGCAGATAAAGATATATGGAAGAACTCGGAAGGCTGTGATGGAAACCATACAGATATGTTGGAACCGGAATATTTTAAAGGAATATCTTGAGAGCCGGGAAAAGGAGGTAATAGATATTATGATGGCGTTATTCGATCAGGAAAAGGCTTTGGAACAATATATGGAACAATTTGGGAACGAACGTGAACAAAAAGGTGAAATAAAAGAACGCCAAAAAAATATCCGTTCTATGTCAAAATTCCTTTCTGCTGAGAAAATAGCTGAAATTTTGAGTATTCCCATTGAAGAGGTTAAACTTTCTCTTGGAAATTAACATTCTTGTCAATAAAATATAGTGTTTTTAAAAAGGTCTGCTGCAAAATGTGTAACTTTTGTAGCAGACCTTTTTTAATATTAGGTAAAAATAAAAATTATAAACATCACGTAACTTTTTAGTATGCTGGGACATTTTGCGACTGACAGTTAGGTGGTTATGTACAGCTTTGCCGTACATAACCACCTAACCCCGAACCCTTTTTTATCTGCTTAAGGCTGCACCCATAGATTTGCCTTTATATCACCCAATGAACGGTTTCTCCTGTTTCCGCACTATGCAGGACAGCTTCCATTAACCGCATTGACCGCAATATCTCCTGATGCTTTACAATCTGTTCTGCTTTACCGTCAACCGCTTGAATCAAATTACGGTAAAAGTCCCGCACATCCGAATGTACCTCTGGCAATGGATATTCTTGAATAGTGTCTTTTGTACGGGGAGCCATTGTTTTTGTTAATCCAGCAGCAGTAACAACCGGGACAGCATCTCGTTTTTCCCAATCGGAAACCATTACAATTTTACCGTTCAAATCCCAATCCTCAATTACAGCCGAACCATTCTCCCCTAACATATACCATCGGGGAAGATTAATAAAGTTACTGGTTCCTACTTCCACCTGGCAGGAAAGCGGAGGTTCTCCCGCAATATGAGGCGCAAAATGAATAATGGCTTTAAATCCGTCATCGACCTCTTGATTGGTTACATTATCCAGATCGGCATAGACAGAAACAACAGGTTCTTTGACCATCATTAAAATCTGGTCAAGCAGGTGAACGCCCCAATCCAGAACCATTCCACCGCCATAAATTTTCTGATTTCGCCAGTCGCTGGGAATTCCCCGTGATCCATGGACACGGGATTCAATCTTAAAGACCCGTCCAAGCTGTCCCTCTTCATAAATTTTCTTTATGGTAAGGAAATCTTCGTCCCACCGGCGGTTCTGATGAACGGTAAATAATACCCCATTTGCTTTTGCAGCTTTAATCATCTCTACTGTTTCGTCGGTAGAAAGTGCTACAGGTTTTTCGCATACAACATTTTTCCCTGCCTGCATTGCCCAAATGGATACATCTTTATGCTGGTCATTTGGAATGGCAATTGTTACCAGTTTTACCATAGGATCAGCCAGCAGCTCTTCCATAGACTGGTAAACATGTACCCCCGCCTTTTCTGCGGTAGCATTTCGTTTTGGATCTCTATCATATATTCCGCAAAGCTGGATTTCATCCATTGTTTTTAATTGGCGGACATGCCATCCCCCCATGCCTCCATAACCAATAACTGCAACGCCGAATTTCTCGCTCATATCGTCTATTATCTCCTCTCCAAAGGTAAAGCTCCCTTAAGCCCACCACATTTCGCTGACGCCTTCAAATGTAATAACGTCTTTCAGGAAGGAAACCGCCTTGGAAAGACCCTCATTTTGGCTCATAAGGCCGTCTTCATGTTCTATACTAATAGCGTAGTCATAACCGGCAATCCGCAGAGCGCTGATAATATCTTTCCAATACAGGGAATCGTTTCCATATCCAATACTTCGGAAAATCCAGGACCGATGGGCTTCGTCGGAATAATGGCGGGTATCCAGAACGCCGTCTACAGCTGTATTATATTTATCAATCTTGGTATCTTTAGCATGGAAATGGAAAATTGCATTCCCTAAAGCCTTTATTACCGCTACAGGATCCATCCCCTGCCAGATTAAATGGCTGGGGTCAAGATTTGCGCCTATCTCTGGTCCCACCGCTTCCCGCAGCTTTAAAAGGGAATGGGTATTGTAAACGCAGAAACCAGGGTGAAGTTCAAGGGCAATTTTATTTACACCATGGGCTTTAGAAAAGGCTGTAAAGTCCTTCCAGTAAGGAATCAGGATTTCATTCCACTGCCATTCCAGAATTTTGGTGAAATCTTCCGGCCAGGGACAAGTAACCCAGTTTGGATATTTAGCTCCTTCATGGTCTCCTGGACAGCCGGAAAATGCATTGATTTGATGTATCCCCAACTTTTCAGCCAGCAGCACTGTATTGCGCATTACTTGATCGTTTTTTCCAGCTATTTCTTTGTTGGGATGAACCGGATTTCCATGACAGGAAAGAGCGCTTATCTCCATCCCATACTTTTGAATCAACCCAGTAAATTCTGTTCGTTTTTCCTCACTTGCCAGCAGTGTTTCAGGGTCGCAGTGGGCATTGCCCGGATAATTTCCGCACCCTATTTCAACCATCTGAATTCCCAGAGATTGGAAGTATTTAAGAGCTTCCTCTAAAGGAAGATTGGACAGTAAAGTTGTAAATACACCCAGTTTCATAAAAACGCCATTCCTTTCCGAATCAAAATTACTATAAAGTGTATCTCGTTTTCAGTGCTTCCAAACTACGGCGTACATCGGAAAATCCGTCAGGTGTGGGGTTGTCGTTTTCTACGATAATCCATTGGCTTCCAATTTCCTTTGCAGCATCCAGAACCGCCTGAATATCTGCAACGCCTTCACCAATTGCACATGGCTTCCCATCCGCACTGCCATCTTTTAGATGGAGAAGTCCGATTTGTTCCCTTTTTTGGCGGATAAAACCCTTGTTGTCTTCCCCAGCTATCAATGACCAGTAAGTATCTAGTTCCAGAGGGCAGCAGGCAGCGATTTTTTCAATTGGGCGTATTCCATCTGCTCCTTTAAACTCATGGGAATGATTGTGATAACCTACTTTCATTCCAAGGCTTTCCGCTTTTGCCTTTACCTTTTCCATTTGGGTACATAAGTGTTCTAATTCTTCTTTTGTGCTGACAGGGGCATAAGAGCACACAAAGTTTTCTACTCCCACCTGCTGGTAAAAATGAAGCATTTCATCTATATTCCCTGCATCAATATTACGCAGAGATTCATGACATCCTACCGCTGTCAGTCCAAGCTCCTTTAAACATTCCCGCAGTTCTCCCGCATCCGCTCCAAAGCAGCCAGCAAGCTCTACACCCTCATAACCTATTTCCTTGACCTTTTTCAAAGCATTCATAAGGGACTTTGCATCTGAAATACTATCCCGCACGCTATACATCTGTAAAGCAATTTTCATAAATGTTCCTTCTCCCCCTATTTAACGAAGCATGTATTTTTGGATGGTTTCAATGGAAAGGGCAATTCCTTTCTCTCCAAGCTCCCCTGCCCTCCAAATGGCCGAATGTGGTTCAAGACTCAATAGCCCATCATAACCGCAGGCATAAAGGCAGCCCATAAAAGCCCCCCAATCAGTCAAATCCAATCCGGCAGGCGGATCGTCAAAGCGTTCACCGCCAATCTGAAGCGCACCTTTGATATGGACATGATAGAATCTTTTTCCCCACTTCTTCATTTCCTCCAAATAATTCCCATGGTCATAAATGCAGTGGGAACTGTCATATTTAATTCCTAATTGCGGCAGGTGCCCTTGAACCAGTGTCCAGGCTGGATCGGAATGGACGAAATTATTCCAGCGGCAGTTATAGGCAGCTGTCCGAATCCCTTTCTTTTCCCCATATTGACAGACCTTCTCCAAATATTGGATTGCAGCAGTTACATTGGAATAATAAGAAAGTTCCTCTACATAATTAACACCAGTATTGAATACCCCTGCTCCCAATTCTGCACAGGCATCAATCAGTTTGTAGCTGTTTTGCAGTTCTTCTTCAATTAAAAAACCGTTTTTGTCTATCTTATCAGTGCCCCAACGTCCAATGGCTCCTACTGCTATATTATAGTGTGCAGAAAGTTTTTTCAGTTCCTTTGTCCGGGATGCAAATTCATCTACATCCTGACCGATATTGATACAGTATTCCACAAAGGAAAGCCCAAACTGTGCGGCGTGTTCAAAGCCTTTTTCCGTTGGCTTTTCAATAATACCCAGCTTCATATCTCTGACTGTCTCCTTTCGGATATCAGGGGAATACCGCAGGGAACCCCCTGATTTTAGCAATTAGAATATTACAGGTTTGCCTTCAGCGGCGCTTTTGTATATAGCCTCCAAAATTTTTGTAACGACGATTGCCTGTTCCGGCTTAACAACTGGCTCTTTATCCTCTAAAACAGCTTTAATCCATTGGCGCGCTTCCACATCGGCAGGCTCCACCTTTTCGCCGTCAAAATAAGCGACTCCCCCGGCCTTCAGGTTGACTTTCTCCTCACACTGGCGATTGTACCGAACCGAGTTCAAACGCAGTCCGTCTTTCATGTCTGCTCCCGCTTCGGTTCCGCAGAGGACGGTTTGGGCCTCTCCATAATCCAGAATATTAAGCGCCCAGGAGGATTCCAGCATAATAGTAGCGCCGTTTTCCATAACGATATAGCCAAAAGCGGAATCCTCTACTTTAAACTTTTCTGGATCCCAGTCTCCAAAGCTGTTAGCAGGTTCGCTCTGGTTTCCAAGTTTTTTGTAAACACTGCCTACAACCATTTTTGGTTTATAATTATCCATCATCCAAAGGGTCAAGTCCAGGGAATGGGTCCCAATATCAATTAACGGGCCGCCGCCTTGCTCATATTCATTCAGAAAAACGCCCCAGGTTGGAACTCCGCGGCGGCGCAGGGCAATGGCCTTTGCAAAATAAATATCGCCAAGCTCGCCCTTTTCGCAGGCGCGTTTGAGAAACTGGGAATCTGGACGGAAACGGTTTTGATAACCGATGGTCAGCTTTTTACCGGTACGTTTGGCGGCATCCAGCATCTTCTGTGCTTCTTCTGTATTAATAGCCATAGGTTTTTCGCACATAACATGCTTTCCGCTTTCCAAAGCGTCAACTGTAATAAAGCTATGTTCCCGGTTAGGAGTTAAAACATGTACAACGTCAATGGTTTTATCCGCCAGAAGTTCTTTATAATCTTCGTAAACGTTAGCGTCGGGAATTCCGTATTCCTTAGCTGCTTTTTCAGCCCGCTCCCGGATAATGTCACAGAAAGCGACCATCTCAACCTCTTTTATTTTTTTGAGCGCAGGCATATGTTTTCCTCTGGCAATTCCTCCGCAGCCGATAATACCAATCCTTAATTTCTTTTCCATAACATATTCCTCTCTTTCCGTGGATGCGCCATTATTTTTTAAACGCGCCCCTGTTTGTATTTTGTTTCTATTCGACGGGTTGACTCCCGAAAAATAAGCTTATGCCCAATTCGTACGTTCTGTTGTTTACACAGGGGATTTTCGATCTGCTCCAACAGCAGTTCCATAGCCTTCCGGCCCATTTGCAGTTTCGACTGGGATACTGTGCTCAGACTTGGGGTGAGAATCCGCGCAAGTTCAATATTATCAAAACCAAAAATTGCAGCGTCCTCTCCAGGATGCAGGCCCATTTCGTACATGCGGCGAATAACTCCGGCTGCCATTAGGTCAGACCCAGCAAAAACTGCGTCGGGTGGTTCGGGAAGGGAAAAAAGCCGCCGGCAGGCGTGAGCACCGGAAGTAATGGAATAGTCCCCTTTGATATGGTACTCTATCCTGTCAGGAATCCCTTTTTCCAAAAGAGCCTTTTGATATCCTTTTAAACGCAGTCTGGAAGAATAATCCTCCAGATGGACTATAATGGCAATTCTTTGGCATCCTCCTTCTATAAGATACCGGGTCACATCATAAGCCGCCTGTTCGTTATCAATTCCCACATAAGGAAGGTTTGCGCCTTCCACGCATTCACTGCACATCACCGCCGGATAATGGGCAGATAACCCGCTTAACTCCTGGGCGGTTAACTGGGAGGTCGTAAATAAAATACCGTCTACGCTGCGCTGGAGAAGCATATTAACATATTTCCGTTCTAATTCGGCATTGGAATGTGTAACCGAAAAAACAATCTGGTATCCTCTGCGCCATGCAGCCTGTTCTGCGCCTCTTGCCACGCCGGATAAAAATTGATGAGCAATTGACGGGAGAAGAACTAAAATTCGGCGGGTGGAATTTTTACGCAGGCTGCGTCCTAATGCGTTAGGCGAATAGCCTACCTCATTAATGACCTGCAAAACGTGTTTGCGGGTGTTTTCAGCGACTACCGGGTCATTGTTGAGCACCCTTGAAACAGTTGCCACTGAAACCCCTGCCGCTTTTGCAACTTCCTTAATGGTTTGGATGATACCACCCTCCTTTTTTGATAATGTAATCGATTACAGAAATATTATAGCGGATGAAAAAGGTTTTTCATATTGACAGTTTTCACAAGGTTTTCTAATGTTTTTGATTGGATATAACCGTACAGGATTTTTAGAGCAGAGATATAGCCACATCCTAAGACAAATACCCGCCAAAGCAGCTTCAAAAGATTTGAAGGCTTATGGAACTTTCTAAAAAAGTTCCATAAGCCTTCATTTTATCTTAACGTGAGTTCGATGAAAAATTTTTATAGTTTCCTGTGTATGAATCAATCCCGCGTATTCATGGCTTGGCATACCTCATCATCTGTCGGCATACCGCCCTGCGCACCATGTTTTTCTGTTGAAAGGCTTGCCGCTGTATTTGCATACATTAAAGCTTTCTCTATAGGCTCGCCCCGCGTAACGGCTGCGGCAAACGCCCCATTCAAGGTATCCCCTGCACCGGTTGTATCAACTACATTGGCTTTAAATGCAGGAATGTGCAGGATCGCCCCGTTTTTCAGGCAGACACTCACACCCCTTGATCCCTGAGTAATAATCAGTTTCTCTGGGTATTGCGCCATCATTTCTTCAAAGGTGCGCTCTTTTCCAAACAATATTACCGCCTCATGTTCGTTTGGGGTAATATATGTCAGCTTTTCAATCAATTCCTCGCTTACTGGGCGTGCCGGTCCCGGATTTAAAAGTACCTTAACCCCGTTTACCCTGCATAAATCAACCACATAAGCAATTGTTTCCTGTGGTATCTCGTTTTGAAGCAGAATCAGTTCGCATTCTAAAATTTTCTCCCGAACCGATTCCACATAGGCAATATCCACACAGTCATTCGCACCTGCTACTACGATAATTGTATTGTCATTTTCACCGGTGGTAATAATAGCCAGCCCTGTGGACGTTTGAGGCATTACACGAATGTTTCTGGTTTCAACGCCTACATCACGAAGATTGGCAATCAGCTTTTGGCCTGCATCGTCATCGCCTACACAGCCGAACATCTCAACCTCCGCACCCAGCTTCGCCATGGCAACCGCCTGATTGGCGCCCTTGCCCCCAGGAATATAACGGAGGTTCTCCCCTTTCAAAGTTTCACCCTTTAGGGGAATCCTCTCAGCCAACACAGTCATATCCATGTTGATACTGCCAACTACTCCAATTTTTTTCATTCTGTCTTCCTCCTTACAGGAACAAAAGCATGGAAAGCACAAACATAAATACTGTGCCTACAATCATTGGAACTGCGGTCCTTTTCACAACGGCCAGCGGTTCACGCTTGACACTTCCTGCAACGATCATAACAACTGCCGAAACCGGAGACACCGCACGCAGCAAGTTGCCGGCCAACCCCATTGGAATGGATACTGCAAAGACAGAAATTCCCGCAGCAGCAGCCAGAGGAACCATCAAAGGCACCATGGCAAAGAACAACGCAGTACCGCTTCCGCTTAGAAGTACAATTAAGGCAGTCAAACCAACCAGCAGCAACGGCAGAACAAATCCCATTCCGCTTCCCTGCATTCCGACCATCGCATCTTGCAGTGCAGAGATCAAACCAATGGATTTCAGTCCGGTTACAAAAATAGTACCTGCAACCAGCAAGGCAACAATTGGCATTGAGCCGCCCATCCCCTTGAAAAAGGACTCGGTCTGGTTCAAAGTGTCTTTGCCGTTTTTATTGCGTATCAATTCGCAGATAATGGCGATTAGGAAAGAAAACAGGGTTGCAACTTCAACGCTGATATTGATCTTCACACCAGTCAGCTTCTGAATGGCAAAAACACCAATCAGCAGTAAAATCGGAAGCAGCGGCAAAACAGCATACACAACACGGAATAACGGCCCGCCTGGAATTTCCTCAACCTTTTCTACTTTATCTAAAGCGTTTGCCTTGCCTCCATCTTTCTTGTCGCAATACTTTTGCCAAAAATAGTGGACAGCCGCCATAAGAAGCAGGGTTGGGATTGAAACCAAAGCATGATAGCGGAAAACATACTCAGTTGCAGTCATGCCTGCAAATTCCGCTGTCTGTGCCAGCTCTGCTGCAATGGCAACATTATCGCTGCCCAAAGGTGTAGGTACAATCGTTGCGGTTGTAGCAATAATGCCTGCCGCAGTTAAAGTACTCATTCCCGCCTGTATCAAAATAGGGTATAATGTGGCGAGCAGAATAATCGCCAGATTTGACGCGCTGGGAACTACCAATGAAAGCAGGTTGCCAAGCAGAAATACGAGCGGTACTAAAATATATACAGATTTGATCTTTGCAATCGGCTTGGTTAATGCGCTAACTGTAACATTATTCGCCTTGATTGAATTCATATAAGCGGAATAGCCGCCTAAAATTAGAATGATAAAGCCAGCCGAAGAAATGGTATTCTTAAACTGATCTGCAATTACTTTAAGCGGATCAAGCCACATAGCCCCTGTTGATGCATAATCTGCACCGCCAATTGGGTTTCCTATAGCCGCACCCACAAACATTAAAATGATTCCCATCAAGAACAAGGTAATTTTGATATCCATTTTCTTGATAAGCATAAAAACAACAACAGCAACCGCAATAATTGCGGACGCATACATAATGAATGCTGACATTCCTTTCCCCTCTTTCTCAAATACACTTTGCAATAGCTTGTTTAAACCATTCCCGGAATTTTTCACCATCAATATCCAGCAATACACGCGCATTTGGCTCCTGGTGCAGATATCCTTTCAGGTCAACCACTGTACAGCCTGCTGTCATAGAACCGTGGAGTTCTACACCAACATAAGTTTCCACAACCTCAAACAGCTCCGGGCATAATAAATAAGCTACTGCACAGCTGTCATACATTTTAAGGCCGGTTTTAAAGCTGCCGCCCCGATAACGTTTGAACAACTGATAAGCCATATCTCCGACACGGCCCATCCGCTGGATTTCTTCGCTGTCCTCTGGATAAACCAGGGCCTTGAGGCCAACATCCAACCCTGCCATAACAATTGGAACACCGCTCTGGAAAACCATTTGTGCAGCTTCTGGATCAGTGGCAATATTGAACTCTGACATAACGCCTTTATTGCCGCGGGAAGCTGAACCACCCATCAGGACAATTTCCCGGATATTCTTCTTAACCTCTGGATAAAGAGCAAACAACAGGGCGATATTGGTTAAAGGCGCAATTGGAACCAATGTTATTGGCTCTGGGCTTTCCAAAATCACACGGCGCATGGCGTTGACTGCATGATCGGGAAGCAGCAGTTCTTCCTTGGGGGCAGGAAAATCATAACCTTCCATCCCGGTTTTGCCGTGTACATTGGACGCATCCACAAATTCAGCCAGCAACGGAAGCTCTGCTCCTTTTGCAACTGGCACATCCTTCCCGAAGAAACTCAGCAAACGCAGTGCATTAAAGGTAACGTTTTCAAGAGAAACATTCCCCGCCACAGTTGTAATTAAGCGGACATCCAGTTCCTCAGAAAACAGCGCAATTGCAATGGCTAATGCGTCGTCAATCCCCGGATCTGTGTCAATAATAATTGGTCTCTTATTCATAAAAACCCTCCTTTAATTATTACAAACGTCGCTAAAGCGGACATTTTCATCGTTCATTCGCGTTCAGGCCAAATCCCCTACACCAGTGTGAAAAAGTACAACAAACAGACGCAGACAAGAATCCACATAACGGGAGAAATTTCTTTGCGTTTGCCTGCTGCAAGTTTTAAAATCAAATAGGCTGGCAGCGCTACGCTGATACCATTAGCAATATTATTAGCAAATATGGTAAATGTAACACAAAGAAAAGCTGGTAAATATTCGGTCATATCCTCATAGTTGATTTTACGCATACCGCTTAACATATTAACACCAATAAAAATCAGTACCGGAGCAGTGGCGGCAGATGGAATAATAAGCGCCAAGGGAGCAATAAACAACGCAAGGACAAAACAGATGCTGGTGAAAATTACAGTTAAACCTGTTTTTCCGCCTGCTTCGACGCCAGCGGACGACTCAAGATATGTAGTCATGCTAGGCATACCAAACAATGCACCAAAACTTGTTGCAACTGCATCCACTTTAAAACATTTGTCAATGCCCGGCAGATTGCCCTTTTCATCCAGATACCCGGCTTTCGCACCTACTCCCAGAACAGTACCAAATGTAGAGAAAAAGTCAGGGACAAACAGGGCAATTAAAAAGGGCAGATAGGAAAACTTTAAAGAACCTAAAAAGTCAATGTTCAAAAATTGGTCTCCTAACCCAGCAGGCATGGAGAATATATTGTCTGGAAGTTTGGTTACACCGAAGGGAATACCGACCAAGGTTGTCAATCCAATTGTTAAGATCATGTCCCCAGGCACTTTACGGCTTTTCATAATCAGCAGAATCAGAAATCCGATTACGCAGACAATGACCCCTGGGGAAGTCAGCTTACCGAATGCCAAATTATTCTTTGCCTCCACAGCGACAATCAGACCGCAGCTTTTTGCTCCCAGCAGCGCAATGAACAGGCCAATTCCTGCACTCACCGCATGCTTCAGGCTGGCTGGTATGACCCGGACAACAGCCTCGCGCAGTCCTAAAAAAGAAATCAAAATGAACAATATACCACTCCAAAAGATAACGCCTGCTGTAATCTGCGAAGGAATCCCCTCATTTGTAACCATAGAGGCAACAATCCCAACGCTTCCAAGCCCTGGGGCCAATGCAAAGGGGCGGTTTGTGTAAAGTGCCATGGCGCAGGTAGTCAAAACGATCAGCAGAACCATAGCTGTCAGCATAACATGTTTATCTAAACCTGCACCGCCCAATATATTGGGCACAGTAGCCAACACATAGGCCATAGTGACAAAGGTTGTAATTCCGGCGAGCAGTTCCCTTTGCACTGTTGTTTGATTTGCTTCTAATTGAAATTGTTTGTTGAGCCATTTTTGCATTTATCTCACTCCCGGTTTCTTGCATTTTCTATAAATTTATTGTAATATAGGGGAAGATATTTGTCCAATTCATAATAATTATAAATTTTATTACTCTTTTGCATACTTTTTCCATAATGGGAAAGCAGAAGATGGGAGGCAGAGATGGATTTCCAAAAATTTGAGTATTTTATAGCTATTGTTAAACATAAAAATTTGACAAAAGCAGCACAGGAACTATACATATCACAACCAACCCTCACTAAGTTCCTGCAAAGGCTGGAACAGGAACTTGGCGGGGAACTGTTCCGGCGCAGCGGGCACCACTATGATCTTACCTTTCTGGGACAGCGATATTTGAAATATGCCCAGCAAGCATTGATCCTAGACCAAAACTGGGAAAAAGAACTGAAAGAATTGCATTCTTCCTATGAAGGAGAACTCAATGTTGCATTTCCGTCTATGCGGGGCATTTGTATTATTCCGCGTATTCTGCCGGAGTTCCACAAAACACATCCCGGTGTAAATATTAATATTTACGAAGAAAGTTATTCTATTCAAGAGGTTTTGCTGACAGACAGCAAACTGGACTTTGCTATTTTCAGCAAATGGCAGCCACTGATTGGATTGACCTATGAAGATTTGACACAGGAAGAAATTCTGCTTGTTCTTCCTGCTGACCATCCGCTGGCTGCCAGCGGGATACAGCGCGAGGGATATAACTATCCATGGATTGACCTGCAGCTTTTTGCAGACAACCCGTTTATTCTTCACTTTTCCGACCAGAATACCGGGCGCGCTGCTGCCCAGTTGTTTGAACAGTACCACATCCATCCGCCTATCAGTTTGCGCAGCCGCAGCAGCTTACTCTGTATTCAGCTTACATTGCAAGGGCTGGGTGTCTGTTTTGCCCCAGAGACATATGTACAGTACGCATCTTCCATTTGGCCTCTATGTGCTTTTTCTGTTGGCGAGTCGCCTCTTGTCAATAAATTAGTGCTTGCTTATCGTCAAAATTCCTGCCTTACAACCTATGCACGGGATTTTATTGATATTATGAGGCAAGTTTTGCAATAATTGGGAGATAGGATTTTGATTTAATGTGAATTCAGCAAAACAAATATGCAGGAACAGCTTAATCATAAAAAGCCCTGATGCTGGATAGCATCAGGGCTTTTTATGATGGGCTTGCCTGCAATATTACAGAAGGCCTTTTACAAATTCCGCAATTTTCTCATCCTTGCAATTAGCAAAGAACAGCTTCTGGAACTGCTCTCCTGCTACTGCACCACGAACCAATTCCTGGTCAATTTCTTTCAATCCATCCACTAACGGACGCAGGGTTTTCGCCCGTACCTCATCCAAAATACGCTTATTGCGCATCTCCGGCTCTACCCGCTCCGGCGGATAACCCTGGCCATGTCCAAAGCCGAACAGTTTTTCAAAGACGTACTCAAGATTCAGTTCTCCGCCCCAGCCAAAGCCCTTGGCAAAAGGCATGGCTACAGCGTTTCCGTCATTGACATGAGCGAAAGTATAAGCGTCTACCGGATCCTCTACATGACCACAGATCACACCAGGGAAACTATTCATAGCCAGCATAGCTCCTTCCCCAGTACCACAGCCGGTAATTACAAAGTCTGCTGCACCGCTGTTCAGCAGAATAGCTCCTAAAATACCACATTGTACATAGGTAAGTTGTGCTTTGTCATCTGCTGCATACATTCCGTAGTTATCTACTGTGTGCCCCATAGGTTCCACTACTTTTTTCAGCGCTGCCAGGATTATGCCGTTCTTGGCTGCCTGACTGTTCTCGTTGATAAGTGCAATTTTCATGATTTCTCTCCCTTTCAAGGCTGTTTTCCAATATGAGCGAAAAGGCCACTGTCCATATAGGGGATATGTCCATTTACAAAGTCAGACATATGGGAGGCCAGAAATATCACTGAACCTGCTCCTTTCCCCAACAATGGAACAAAGTCCCTGCAAAAATGAACTGTTCAAAGGGCTTTCCTCACGTAAGTCCATATTTGTGAAGTAAAAATATAGCCAGTGCTAATTTTATTACATTGGATATTGTATTGTCAGCCCATCTTTAACAGCAGCATAGACAGATTCCCTGCCCTGCTCACTCATTATGGAGCCCTTTCTGCCGCCTTTTTAATCATTCCAGGAATACGGACTTGGACATAATGAAAGTGCCGCTGAGGTCAATATCCACTATAGTGTTGAAGGTCCTGAAAAGCCATCTCCCGCATGGAAATTCGCTTGATAATACCAATCTCTCCTTCAATCCAGGCCGTCAAATCCTGGACAGTATCCTTGCCGGTAACATAGCAAACATAGTCATAAGCGTCAATTCTCAGCTCCTTATAGGCAGCTACACCTTTTCAATCAATTGAAACCTTGAACTCGATTGATAGAGAAACTATTTGTGGAGCAGCCTCTACTTCCATTTACCAGATACAGACACCCTTCCGTATTGCTATATTAGCATGTTTTATGGCAATATAACGATATTAGAGAGCCTCAGTAACCTCAACACCCCAGTAAAGCAAGGGAAGATTGAATATACCAAGTTGAGACGATACATCAATAATCACCATATCTGGATATGTACATCTCTGAATCATCAGAGGCAAATCCAGGGAGTAGGCCATACTAAGAGCGAGTATAGCTGCTGGCAGGGTTGAACTGACCCGCCAACAGGTTGGCTGAGGATAGGAACAGATATCCAATACCAAGCCAATTGCCTCAGGCAAACAGCCATTTGGACACTGTCAATGACTCCAGCAGGGATTTTCACTGCGGAACGCTCCCAGCTTTTCAATAACTTTGTCTGTCATTTGGTTTACTCATAGGACTTATTCTGACGTAAGGTGCTTTTGAACGTTCATATTAATTATATCCTCCTTTCTTTTATTGTCAAATTCTTTTTTGCGGGCATATGTTCCTTATCATCTCATATGAAATAGAGTGGATATTTAGGACTGCCATTTATATGGCATCAAATGGCCAGGAATATGAAGCTATTCAGACTGAAGTATAGTCAATAAAATAGACACAATTTCAGAAAATTTTAAATGGGAACAGAATTAACCCTGTCCCCAATAGGCAGTTTCAGCCTCATTTGGTGTCCTACAAGATTTTTTCAAAAATTTCTTGACAAATGCTTGTAGATTTGCTATAATATCAACTGTCCGTTTCAAAAGGACGGGCCATTAGCTCAGTTGGCAGAGCACTTGACTTTTAATCAAGGCGTCCGGAGTTCGAATCTCCGATGGCTCATAGATTCAGTAAAAGGGAACTGATTCAGAAAAGAATCAGTTCCCTTTTACTTATATGGAGAAAAAATATGGAGGAATTATTTATTTATGCACTTCTGTTTCAATATGGTTTGACAGACAGGGAAGAATACCTGCAAAGGTTGGATTCGCTTTTTCTTATAAAGGATTTTGACGACTGTCTTTTAGAACTGGAGTTTTGCACCAACGACAGCAAAAAAAGTTTGTCCCTCCTCCTGTCATATTGGGAACAAGCGATTCGCCCTCTCCATTTAGAAAAGTTTGGCAAGCCGCTTTTGGAAGGCTTGGAAAATGCTTATCATCAAAATATGTTTCCCTTTCGTGAGTTTTCATCAAGGGTATATGGAATATGGCAGATGCTGCCACAGGATATCAGTATGAAAGAACCCTTTTGGACATTGTCCTATATTGACGACTGCTTATCCTGGGGTGATGAGGCTCAGGCAAGGGAATTGTATCAGAATATCTTCTGGTTTTATCGTTGATTGTACAGATGCGAAAGCGGGGAAGTGAGCAGTTTTCGTATTTGCAGCTGTACAACTATAAATTTGGAAATACCTGTAAAGTCCTTTTATTCAACATTTGTTTTCTAAGAATCAGGGGCAGCGTTGTGTACAACGCTGCCCCTGATTCCGAAATTTGTTTCTCTTTGATTTACGCCCACACATCGGGTTTTCACTCATCACGCAGCAGCCATGCAAAACCATTGGGGTAAAGCTGGATTTCCCGTATCTGGCTATAATGTGTTCCATACATCAATTCTGTATAGCTTCCCTCACGGTCCACCCCAGCATGAACAAACTCCGGGCTGAAGTTAAACAGACAGACCAGCTCCCGTTTACCCATACGGCGGCAAAGAGCAAGAACATGAGAACTTCCACTATCCTCTGTCCAAACATCCGCCTGCATTTCAAAACAAGGTTCCTGTGCGCGAATCATTTCCAAACGCCGCAGCCCCTCAAACTGTTTTCCCTGCCGGGTATTACTGTCAAAACGCATTTCAGCCAAATCCCATTGAAAGCTTCCACGATGAATATATCTGCTGTCTTCCTGTTTTTCAGGATTATGGCGGTAATTCCAATCGTTAAGCTGACCGATTTCATCGCCGCTGTATATAACGGGAATGCCGCTTTGAGATAACATCCATGCGTGAAGGGCCAGATCGCAGGAAACAGCGCGTTCCAATTTAAAGGGATTTCTCTCAAAATCTGCTGCCTCCACGCCACATAGGGAAGCAGTTGTACCACAAAGGCGCGCATCTCCTAGCCGGGGATCATCGTTATAGAGTTCCCCTCTGCTGTCACTGCCAGGCCATTTGCCAGTAAAATAGTCGTTCAGATATTTTTTATGAGGAACTTCTTCTATACCAAACTGTTCTTTCAGCCAGGGGTAGTCCAATCCCCAGCCAATATCGTCATGGCAGCGAAGATAGTTTAAAAACAGAAAATCTTTCGGCAGGGAACATACAGCTTCCATTTGCCGCCGAAGTAAAGAAACGTCTCCAGTTGCCAATGTGTGCCATGTAGTCGCCATCGTAGTGACATTATAAAGCATATGACATTCTGGCTTTTCCGTTGTGCCAAAATAGGGGACAACCTTTGCTGGTTCCATTACAACTTCTCCCAATAACAACACGCTGGGACAGACAATTTCACAAGCTATCCGCAGCATCCTTGACAGAGTATGTACCTGGGGCAGATTGCGGCAGGAAGTCCCTAATTCTTTCCAGATATACGGCACTGCATCTAACCGGATAACGTCAATTCCCCGATTCGTTAAATAAAGCAGATTTTCGGTCATTTCGGTGAATACAACCGGATTCCCATAGTTTAAATCCCACTGATAAGGATAAAAATTGGTCATAACAATTTGTCCGTTTTCCAGTTGGGTAAAACTTCCCGGTGCAGTAGTGGGAAACACCTGTGGAACCGTTTTTTCAAATTCTCTGGGAATGTCCCAGCTATTATAGAAAAAATACCGATCCTGATATTCTTTTTCCCCAGATCGGGCGCGTTTTGCCCAGTCATGTTCTTCGCTGGTATGGTTCATTACAAAGTCCAGACACAGGCTGATCCCTTTTTCACGGCAGGAATCAGCAAGCCGTTCCAAATCTTCCATAGAACCTAATTCCGGTTGAACAGCTCGAAAGTTGGAAACTGCATATCCTCCGTCACTGCGCCCTTTGGGGCTTTCTAACAGGGGCATTAGATGCAGGTAGTTTACCCTGCACTCCTGCAAATATTCCAGTTTTTCTTCTACACCCTTTAACGTGCCAGCAAATGCATTGACATATAACATCATCCCCAACAGATCACGGCGGCGAAACCAATCCGGGTTTTCCTTCCTCTTTTCATCCTGCACCCGCAGAGAATCCTTCCGTTGGCTCCATGCGCCCCTGAGCATAGACGTAAAATTTTCAAAAGATTCTGTCTGCTGGGGATACAGACTGTTATAAAGATTATGCAGTTCATCCATTCTATGGCTTAACCGTTGTTCAAAAACCGTTTCTTTGGGCTGTATCCCTTTCACCAGCTCCCCACCTCCGCAAATTCAGATAAAGTTGGCATAGCGGGAATAGCTCCGCTTCGGGAACAAGTAAGAGAGGCTGCCTGGTTGGCAAAATTCAAAATTTTCTCTAATTCCGATCTTTCCAGGCCCTCTAAAGGCCTCCCATTTCTTTGACATAAACGGCTTAATACTGCTCCCAAAAACGTATCCCCTGCCCCGTTGGTATCCGCTACCGATACAGAAATGCCAGGAGTGAAAAATGTTTCCCCCTTCCACCGGCAGAATGCTCCTTTTCCGCCTAAAGTTACTAAAATTAAAGATATCCCCCTTTCTTCCAGAAGCCGGGTACCTTCTTCTAAATCCGATGTGCCTGTAATAAGGGGAAGTTCTTCTTCAGAAAGTTTAATAATATCCACTAACGGCAGAGGGATTGTCATCCATTCTATCGCATCCCTTTCAGAATTCCAGAGCGCTTCACGGTAATTGGGATCAAAGCTTACCAGACCTCCTGCACGGTGAGCAGTACGGGCAGCAAATATAGTTGCGCTGCGTGATATTCCAGGAGTAAGACTGACTGAACCAAAATGCAGGATTTTAGTGTCGAGAACAGAATACTCGTCTACTTCTTCCGGGGAAAGATCAATATCCGCACCCCGGATAAACTGGAAACTGCGTTCTCCTACACCATCAACCGATACTATCGCCATGGTAGTTGGATGGGAAGAAATACGCAGCCCTTTACAGTCTACCTGGTTTTCTTCTAAAACACGGCGTAAATATGCACCAAACCCATCATTTCCTACTTTTCCAATAAAAGAGGTTTTAACGCCTAGACGAGAGGCAGCTACTGCAACGTTTGCAGGCGCTCCGCCCGGATTGGCGGAGAACTGGGGAACGCCAAATTCATTGAAATGGGTTTGGGTCAAGTCAATTAGAATTTCACCAATAGCTGTGATGTCTGTCATGATGGCCCTCCTTATTTTAACGGTACCTTTGCCGGTCCCAAAAAACATGTTTTCCCTTGTCAAGCAAAGGTAAGTTCGATAATGATAAAAGATGCAGCCTTGTGAGATTGCGGCTTTCAGACCGCTCCACATCCATAGATTCATTTCCTGCATTTGACCGAATTCTGGGGGGAGTAGATGATAGCGGAGGGAATCTTTTTTCCTGCGTTGCCAAAAATCACTACTGAATACGGCTTAAAACCCACATTTCCAGTGTTTTCCTGTTTTCAAATGGAGACGGCCCATTCATATACAACTTACAGGGAAAGTTGAAAAAGCGTCTGCGGGAAAACCACATTTAAGCTGTTTCAATGTGGACTATACTGTAAACTGGACTAAAAGCCGCAATCTCAGAAAGCTGCATCATATTTTCAGAAAGACTTTTAACGAATCTTTTCCAACAACTCGCTAAATTTGTTCCTATTTTTGTTTGTGAATACGTATTCTTAATATGGATTAAAAAAGGACTGCTGTTTTTAGTCCTTTTCAAATACTTTCCCGAACCAAAACCTTTCCGGGAAGGGGGAGGTTTAAAACTGGAATTTCGCCAGAAGAATCAATGCGGTATGCCAAACGCGTAACCGCTTCCTTTGCCATACGGTTAATAGGCTGGGAAACGCTGCTCAAAGATGGATGAAGATACCGGCTCATATAAGTATCGTCAAAACCGATTACTCCCGCTTGGCCAGGTGTTGAAATCCCCAAAGAACGCAAAACACTTAAAACTTGCAGTGCACAAATATCATTATTAGCAAATATGCCTGCCCTTGGTTCAGTATATTGGAAGTATTTCTGTAAATCCTCTTTCAGCCTTTGATCGTTATCATACTCAAAACTGCTGAACTGGGTTTCCAGTCCCAAATCCATAAGCCCCTGATGAAAACCCAAATACTTTACATCATGATCGCGGCCAATAAACAGGAACCGTTCATACTTTCGCTTGGCCATACAATGGGCCACCTGCCGGGAAGCTTCCTCATGATCCAGATACACTGAATCCATTCCCTTCACATGCTGGGTGATTGCCACAATTGGAAAATCCAGCTTTTGCACACTGCCATCCAACCAAAAGGAGTTTTTCTCCATCAGCGGAACTGCTACCAAACCGTCTACACGATAACGTCGGACAACATCAATATATTCCCGTTCCCGCTGGGGATTGTAATCACTGTTGAACAGAATGATGCTATATCCCAGGCTGCGCGCCTCCGCTTCAATTTGTTTGGC
The DNA here is from genome assembly GCA_910589145.1 of uncultured Oscillospiraceae bacterium. Taxonomy (GTDB): domain Bacteria; phylum Bacillota; class Clostridia; order Oscillospirales; family Ruminococcaceae; genus UBA1405. The sequence goes on along the minus strand of CAJUSD010000007.1, from coordinate 69,016 downwards.
CAGATCTGCAAAAAAACTGTTGGAAATATCTGTCAGCAATACCCCTAAAAGCTGGGTTTTGCTTCCCTGAAGTCCTTTTGCAAGTGCGTTTAGCTGATAGTCATGTTCCTTTGCACAGGCCAACACCCGCTCCCTAAGCTCTGGGTCTACATTCATGTTGCCGTTGAGTACCCGTGAAACAGTTGCTTGAGAAACATGGGTTAGTTTTGCGATTTCAGTCATTGTTATCATATACATTACCTTGAGAATACGTATTCATGCCTTACAGTGGACATGATATCACAACATTTCCTTAGAAACAATTCATATTTTAAATAAAATATGAATAATATTTTTGTATAAAATATCATTTATAGAAGTTGTAACATAACATGAGTTTAATGAAGAAATCCATAGGGAGCTTGACCATAATTCCCACCACATCCTTTCTTTAAAATAAGCTGCCGGTATCGCAAAGAAGAATTTTTGTGCCTCCAGTTACCATTTCGCTTTTCCTCTCTGAATTCTATCAGAAGGAAAAGATTATTTTAAAAAGTTTTATTTCCATGTTAGGTTTCAAAAAACGCTAACTTGAATTGAAAAGAATTACTGTCTTATATTACATAATTCTGGTATATATTTTAAAACCCAATAATTACCTCATGATCCGTCGGATTAAGACGAAAGAAAATCCATTTTTGGGGGTTGTGGTCAAGGATAATTTATTGTATAATTAAAAATAAATATAAATCCCCACATATCTTATATTGGAGGGAACGAGGATGCCGGAGAAAAACCAGATTATCTTTAAAACAGTTCTGATGGGCTTTGAAAAAGACGCCGTACTTAATTATATAGACGAGCTCTGTACAATGTTTCATACAGAAAGTGAAAAACAGGCGGTAGAATCGGAAAACTTAAAACAGGAAAATGAGCGTCTACAGAAACAAACAGAACAGTTAAACTCCCAATTATCAGAGCGGGAGGAGGCACTTCGTGAGCAGGAAGAGCAGCTTCGCAATCAGTCTGAGGCTATCCGCCGGCATGAAGAACGCTTGGACAAGGATGAAGATACTTCAGAATTGATTGCTGCCAGAGACCAGGAAATCACCCAGTTAAAGGCAAGGCTTAACGCTCTAACAAAGGATTTGGAAAAATCGAGGGTAATGCTGGGACAAAAAGAGGATGCTTTAACGTACCTGCGCACCCAGAGCGAACAGATGATTAACCATCAAAAAGAACTTACCGAAAAGGGCAAAAAATACGATGTTATTTCGACGAATGTTGGCTCGATTGTTCTGGAAGCAGAGCACACGGCAAATAATATTTTACGGGCTGCCAATGAGGAAGCCGACCAAACACGCAATGAAGCGCTTGCAGCTGCTAACCAGATGGGTGAACATTTAAATGCCTTCAGACGGGAAATGGAAAGGATGCAGACTTCTGTTGTCAATACATTCCGAAATTTGAAGGATAACTTTGCAGCTATGGAGGAAACACTGAACGGGGCAGAAAAATTCCTGTTCCCTCCACAGCAGGAACCCGTGCAGGAGGAAGAAAATCAGGAAACTGCAGAAAAGGCTGTTCCTGTGGGAGCAGACTCTTAAGGGACAAGTTTCTGCCTTTAAGCCAATCATAAAGAGAAATATCCGGCGGAAGGATTTCAAAAGGAATCTTTCCGCCGGATTATTTTTCATATGCCTATAAAGAAGAAAATTAGGTAATATCCGGGCTGTTATAAACAACCATTTCCGCCTTTGAACGTTTAGAAGAAGCTTTACAGGCAATAAAGTCAACGTTTTGATATTTGCCGACACGATAGGCGGAACCAAGATGATTATAGACTGTAACACGGTTAAAGGAGAAGTTGCTGACATTATTGCAGTAAAACCCTTCGCCGGCAACGGGCTTAATTCCCGCCATCATATCAGGTTCGCCAGGCTGGAGCTCATCAGCAAGGGTAATAGAAATGTTGTCAAAAGCAACATCGTCAATAAACATTTCAGCCAAACCATAGAAGAATCCTGCCGAGGCACGCACATTAACAGCAATGATATTGGAAAACTTCATACGGCGGAACATTGGGGTTATATCAGAAACAGGATAGGGCTCTTTATCCCAGACCAGTTTTTCATCACCCTTGGGCCCACAGAAATAATACAAATTAGCAACCAAGGGACAGAGAACGCCATCCATCATAATATTGGTGACAAGAAGGTTTTCAATCATTCCCCCGCGCCCTCTGCGGCTCTTGAGGCGGATTCCGCGGTCTGTGTCCTGGAACACACAGTTGGAAACAGATACATTACGGATGCTTCCGCTCATTTCAGACCCAAGCACAACCCCGCCGTGTCCATGTACCATCACACAGTTGGTAATGGTAATGTTTTCAGTAGAAATATTTTCCTTTGCATCCTCAGTGCCTGCTTTAATCGCGATACAGTCGTCACCCACGTCAATATGGCAGTTAGAGATGTGCATATCTTTACAACTGTCTGGATCAATGCCGTCTGTGTTGGGAGAATCGGCTGGATTGACGATTGTGACGCCTTCTACATGGACATTATGGCACCGGATGGGGTTGATGGTCCAAGAGGGAGAATCAATTATCCTTACCTTTTCAATATATACATCTTCACAGGAATCAAAACTGATAAACTTAGGACGGGGATACTTGATATGGGGCTTGGGGAAATCTTTTACTTCTCTGTCCTGTTTCAGAACATCCCACCAGAATTTGCCCTGTCCATTGAGCGTTCCACGGCCAGTAACAGAAATGTTGCGTTCTTTTTCTGCATAGATGCAGGACATATGAACCAGGCGGTCAACACCCTCCCAACGGGACATTACTGGGGGGTATTCTTCCATATCGTTGGAGAAAAGCAGTGTTGCTCCCGTTTCCAGATGGAGTTCCATATTACTGTAAAGTTGAATTGCACCTGTCAGGAATGTTCCTGTTGGAATATAAATCATCCCGCCGCCTGCCTTCCGGCAGGCAGATATTGCGTCGGCAATAGGCTTTGTACAGCTTACAATGCCGTCGCCAACAGCTCCATATTCTGTGATATCAAAGATATTGGTTTTCATGGGTTTGGCTCCCTTCAAAAATGTTATAAAGAACTATCTATCAGTTTAGTAGAATTTGGGGATTCTGTCAATCTTATCTTTGCTTTTTTCGAGAAAATCTTTAGATTAAAATGAAAAATATATATTAGTTAAATACAGTCAAAGGCGGATTCATTAGGGCTTAGGTCATATTCATCTTATACAATTGCTTCCCCTGGATCATTTGCTGTGCAAACCGATATGCTTCTACAAAGCTTCTGCAGTCTGCTTTTCCCTGATACGCAATATCATAAGCTGTCCCATGGTCAACAGAGGTCCGAACCACCTTCAGACCCAATGTCACATTGACACCTCCGGCAAAGTCCAATACTTTCATGGGAATATGTCCCTGATCGTGGTACATACATATAACCGCGTCAAATTCCCCTTTGGAAGCGCGAAGGAAAATAGTATCCGGCGGATATGGCCCCGAAACCTCCAATCCCATCTTCCTGCATTCCTCTACAGCAGGGATAATCTCGCGGATTTCCTCATCTCCGAAAGCACCGCCCTCGCCTGCATGGGCATTTAACCCGGCTACGGCAATTTTAGGCTTTCCCTCTTTTTTTCCAATCAAAGCCCCATTTGTCAGTTCGGCAACTTTTACAATTCTGCCTTTTTTTACATTTGCCACAGCCTGGAGCATTGAAACATGGGTGCTAATGTGTGTAACCGTCAATTTATCTGAAGAAAGCATCATGGTAAAGTCATCCTGTCCGCAGACCTCAGCGATTAATTCTGTATGCCCGGTAAAGCCAGGGTCAGACAAACGCACTGCCTCTTTATTAACAGGCAGTGTCACCATTGCATCAAAAGTGCCTTTCAGGGTTTCCCGTGCTGCAAATTCTACATAATCCCTTGCCGCTGCTCCAACCTTTTTAGAGAGCATGCGCGGCTGAATGTCGCTTTTAGACAAAAGCCCCATATCCCAGACGTTTAAAACCCCTGCTTTTGCTTCTTTTATGCTGTGAATCACATGAAAGGGGATCGATATACTTAACTGTTCCGAACAGAATTCCATACAGGATATGTCCCCGATTACAACAAAGTAATCGTCAAGATGGTATTCGGTAAAAGTCTTTAAGATGATTTCCGGCCCTACGCCGTTGCCGTCGCCCATAGTAATTGCAATCATGTAGTTAGTTCCTTTCTATTTATCTGATGTTTGAGGGGAGCAGGCGTTTCCAATGGCGTCTAAAACCCCTATACTCCCCAATCCGCCGGATTTGCTGATAATAGTATAATCCTTTTTGTGGATATTTACCAGAGAGAAGGGAACACCGCTTTCAATCTCTCCCTGAACCCGCAGGGAACGGCATTGTAAAGCTTCCAGGGAGGAAAAAAGGGCGTCCCCGCCAAAGACAGCAAAACTGTAAATGGGAATTCTCTCTAAAACGGAAGGAACCAGCTTCTGAATAAACCGTTGAATTTTATCATGAAGCTGCTTTCCGTCCAGCCCACAGGAGGCTGCAAATCGGGTAAACCCTTCTGCCTGTGAACGGCTTCGGGAAATTGCCAAAGCAGCCCTTGAACTTCCGCTTTGATAGAAAGATGTTTCCAGGCGGGCCAGGACAGGTTCGACTGTTTCCTCTAAAATATCTTCCCACTCCGGCGAAAGAATTTCCCAGCCGCTTCTTTCCCCGGCATCCAACTGCTGATAAGTAATGTCGTTTGCGCTGCCGCTGAGCAGGAAAACCCCTCCGGGACAAGTCCCCTGACCAAAAGAAAAGCGGAAGGGAAGAAGTTCTGGAAACCTTGATGCAAATCCAGCACATCCCGCAGTAAGTCGGAGCAGCCCCAACGATTTTAGGTTTTCGCCAATTTGTTCCAAATCCCTGTCAGCAGAGCAGTCAAACAGCAGCGCGCACCTTTCAGAACACCTGTTTTGAGGAAAGCAGGAAAGCTCTTCCCCCTGGGAAACCAGTTTGGTATCAATTGGGTAATCCTGTGAAATAATAGTGGAAATGTTGCTGGTAATTGCGGGATTTAAGGGATCGGCAGCAAAAGGGGATTGCTCCAAAGGAATCCCATTGACAAAATGCTTACCGCCGCAGGTAATCCTCCCAGCCGCAGGAAAGGCGGGGATAAAGGCAGCCGGACAGCCTGTCCCGTCTATTGCCCCTGCCAAGGCCGCAGATATGTTCCCGCGCAAAACAGAATCAGTTTTAATGTATAGACAGCAGGAACTCTTTGCCCACTTCCGGCACAAATCCAGATAAATGGAATAAGCCTTTTCCGGTAAAATATGGCGGGTTTCTGTATCAATCGTCAAAACATCGTAACCAGTCGGCAGATCAGAAGCGCTGATTTCCCGGTTAGAAGTTACATAACAAGGAATATGGCGGCTGGCAAGCTTTGCCGCTGTATCTAACGCCCCTGTAAAATCATCGGCTAATATCACAAGCTGCAGCATAACGTCCCTCCTTATTCCAGTGGAAGTATGGTTTTCGTAAGCTGTTCACTATGAAAGATAGTTTCCCCATCTCGTGTAACAGTAAATCCCTTTTCTAAACCAAGATGTTTTCTGTCCCTGTCTTTGGAATAGAAAACCCCATAGCGTCTTCCGCGGATATTCACTCCGTCTAACTTGAAGTACTTTAGTCCAATGTCTATAGGGTCAATTGTAAGTTCCTGTTCTCCTGCTTCCAGCCCGCACACGTGGGTAATTACCAGGTCAAGCCAATAGGAATGGTTGTAGTCTGCATCATCGCTTAGGGGTTCCCCGGTTTCAGCGTTATAATGTTCTACCAGATAGGGGCGTTCCAAAACCCCGTCCCGAAAATGCTGAATACAATATTGCCGCAGGAATTTCCCAAATTCATTATCATAAATGTGGCCTTCCTGTTTGCTCTGCCTTGCAGCAGCGTCAAGGGCAATGCCAGTTGTATAAGGCCAGGAGGGGCCGCACCATACGCAGCCGTCCCTTCCCTTGATAAAGTTCCCCATCCAGCTTCCCATGGGACGATAAGCAGGACATTCCCTGGAGACTGACGCAAAGGCGGAACCAGTGGCAAAATGCTGTTGGTCAAATAACCTTAAAATTCCTTTTTTCTCCCGATTTCCGGCAATTTCCGCCCAATAAGGGTATATGCCGACAATATTTTTTACCATTGCCTTCTCGTCGGTCTGGAAATGAAGGTCATAATAGAAATCTGTTTCAGGATCCCACATCTTTTCGTTTATTTCTGTGGAAAGGCGTTCCGCCATTTGCCGATATTTCCGTCCTCTTTCCCGGTCTCCTGTCAGACGGCACATTGCCGAGAGGCCTTTTAAATTCAGGTAATGGTAAACGCTGCGGTCTACCCGTTTCAGCGGCGTGTAGCGGGAGGAATCCTTTGGATTTTTGGGATACTCTCCATTTTCATCCCGATGGAAGTACCAGTAACTTGGCTGATATTCTTTTCCGGTGCGCTGATGGACTTCCTCAATTTGAAGCAGGTCGGCAGGATTGCCATATGCCTTTACATGCCCTTCCACAAAGCGTATCATGGCCGGAAGCATTTCCCGCACAAAATCCAAATCCCCATCTATCAGGTAGAGCCGGTAAACTGCCCAAACCATATAGTTGGCGTATGGCTTTCCGTACTCATGGACGTAGGCAGTCCGGGCAATTCCATTTTCATCAGCAGTAGAAAAGAAGGAACGGGTGATTTCATGGGCTTGTTCCCAGTCTGTATGCCAGCGGAGGTCAGTTAAATGGAGAGGTGTAGACAGGGGAATCAGCTTAGTAAACTCCCAGCCCTTCCGTTCAAAGGGAACCTTGCTCACTTTATGGGAACGTCCTTCATATTCTACTGTGTGTTGGAGATATCCAAAGTTTGGCTTTGCCATACAATGGCGCAAAAGGAACCAGCGGTACATCCAGGTATGGTTTAATATTTTATCGCTGCACTCAAAAGACGGCGCGTTTTGGAAGAAATCCCCATACTTTCTTTCGTGAAGCTGGAATTGTTCTTCAGATGAAGCCTGTTTTAGATAGCTTTTTATTTTTTGGATTGCATTGGAACAGGTTTCAGCTTCCAAATTGACTGCGGCAGCACCAACTATAAATTCTACTGATTTCCCCGGCTCTACTATAAACCCTTGGGGCATATTTTCAAGATTGATATTGGTACAAACCGCCGCGCCTACCCGGAAGCCGTGGAAGGTCTTGGGTGTTTCCAAAAAGAACACACCGTCTTTTTCCTGTTTTGTCTGGCATAATTCCGCCTGCACCCGCAGAGTCAGGGCAACGGGAATGCCGGAGTGGTTTTCCCATTTCTGCCAGGAAACCGCTATATCGTCTTCCGTAATGAACTTTATTTCATACAGGCTTATGTCCTCGTCAGAATAATCAAAAACCATATGGCTGGGATACCAGACCGCTTTCCCTGTATCAAAGTTCGGATTTGTATCGCAGCAGACTTCAAACAGAGAGGTTATGTTTATTTTATGGATAAAATCAATCCTTCCCACAAAACCAGGTCTTTTCTCCAGTGTTTCCGCAAAAAGCCTGTCCCCTGTGGGGCCGAACAGCAGCGCTCCGGTTTGAATACGCTGACAGCGTTCCTCATAGCGCAGGATTTTGTCAACCTCTAACATCGTGCAGCACCTCTTTTTATATAATGGATTAGGGGAATCAGCCTGAGTTTGCACTCTCTATTTTTTTGCAGGAGTTTTTCTCCTTTCCAGTTTTGCCAAAAGGCGGAGGGATTTTATCCAGGCAAATCCAGGAATAAGCATCCATATAATGGCATTGCCTGATTCTTTTTCCAAAGGGATTCCCTCCAGCAGTAAGGCGGCTTTTGGGAGGCAGGCAAGCTGGATAAAATAAAGAATTCCCAAACCGGCAAACAGCCCTGTAGAATCATACTCCCACAGGGCGTTTTTTTCGGCAATCAAACCGCCTAAAATAACAGTAAAGAGTATCCCAACCGTTGACAAAATAACAATTCCTTCCAGAAAGGCACAACCCCAAGCCCCAATAATACCAGCTGGAAGTTTCCCCCTTTGAAGAAGTTTTTCCGCCAATTCCGGATCTGGTAATTCCCGTTCCTCCTTTGCGTTCTTCCAAAGAGGACGCAGACAAAAATAAAGCGTCCACATTCCCAGCAGCAGGAACAGGCTCCAGGCAGCTAAAGAAAATCCATTTTGATAGTTTGTGAAACCATCTTTTTGCAAATGCCCCCGAATAAGGGAGTATAAAGCTGCAACCATAAAGGGCAGGAAAATTTCTGCCCCAGTTGTCCAGCCCTTTCCAAAATCAATCCGTTTTTTCCAACACCAGAAAGCCAAAGCAATCAGCAAAAGGGGGAAAATCCAAGCAGCAGGCCCCATCCATTCCAATGCTAATAAAATGAAAAACATAGTAAAATCAATTATCATACTGGCAATTGCCATTAGCAGATGGGTGGACAGGTAAAAAAGCGAGGCAAGCTTCATGGAAATTCTCCCTTTCTGACACAACTCCGTTAAAATTTGCTAAAATGTTCTTCTTTAAAAGCAATATATTTCATATTCTCACGATTAAAGGTAAAGCAGCAGTGGATAGTACCATCCTGGGACTGCATTAGGGAGGGATAGGAGAAACCCTGGATTTCCCTGGTAGCTCCCTGATAAACATCCTGAATGGTACGGTAATCCTTCCAGGTCCATCCGTCGTCCTCGGAGAAGCAGACCGCCAAAGGAGTACGGTAAGTTTTATGGAAGGTGGTTCCATCCTCACGCTTCATAATGCGGTATTCCTTCAAAATGTTGGTTGGATTGCATGCCATCATCAGCCGTCCATCCTGGAGAGCAGCCATCTGCATGGAAGCGTTGTTGTTAGGCGCGTCGGTAGCTACAGGCCCCCGCCAGGTACGTCCAAAATCGTCAGACTCGCTGCGGTAGATATAATCCGCCTTGCGGCTGCGGAAGATTGCCACTAAATGTCCGGGCTTGGATTCCACTACGTTCATTTGGACGCTGTAAACCGGGTTGGGAAGTTCATACTCTGTCCAGGTTGCGCCCTTGTCAGAGGATATCTTTACAATACTGTAATCACCGGATTTCTTGCAATAATAGGCAGGGCAGAGCCAGTCCCCATTAGAAAGCGTAACAATCGGCTGGCGGATAAAAATGCCAGTTTCTTCAAAAAGAATCCTTGGCTCCGACCAGGTTAGTCCGTTGTCGTCGGAAACCCGCAGACAAATATGGGCTGTTTTTTGATTGTGCGGTTCATTTGAAGTATATAGAAGCCAGATAGGACCGTCGGGGGATTGGAACAGGACAGGATTCTGTTCTGAACGCTCCGGGTCATTGGACATGACTTCCGGTGCAGACCATTCACCGGTTTGGGCACTCATCCGGCTGAGTACAACGCAGGTATCGGGGTTGCCCTCCCCGCTCCCGGCAAACCAGGTGCAGAGGATGTCATGGTTATGTAATTCAAGGAGGTTCGCCGCGTGGCAGGTTTCAAAAATTTTGGGGAGGAACATAGCCATGCGGGTTTCTCCAAGGGATTCCATTTTTCGGGTAATTGGAAGTTTTTCAACAGGCACAACAGAACACATCCTTTTATATAATTCATTTTCTATAGTATTAGTATACCATATAACATCAGCCCTTGACAGCCCCAATCATAACGCCTTTAACAAAATATTTTTGCAGGAAGGGATAGACGCAGAGGATGGGAATTGTAGCGACCATAATGGTAGCATATTTCACCGTCTGGCTGACTGCATAGCGATCCATATAGGAATCCATAGTGGTCATATCGCTAACCTGGCTTTGAACAATAATATCCCGCAGTATCAGCTGCAAAGGGTATTTGGTTTTGTCCTTTAGATAAATCATGGCACTAAACCAGGAATTCCAATGGCTGACAGCATAAAAGAGGGAAATAACTGCCATAGTGGGGATTGCCAGCGGGATTATAACCTTAAAGAGAATCGTCCAATCATTGGCCCCGTCAATACGGGCAGATTCCTCCAGGCTTTCAGGGATTCCCTGAAAAGCGGTACGCATAACAATCATGTTATAGGTGGAGATCAGCCCAGGAAGAATCAGGGCCCACCGGGAATTATACAGCCCTAGGTTCTGAACCAGCAGATAGTTGGGGACAAGCCCCCCGTCCACAAACATGGTGATAACAATAACAACCATCAAAGGACCTTTCCAGAAAAGCCCCTTTCGTGAAAGGACATAAGCCCCGATGGAAGTGGCGATTACGTTAAAAAAAGTCCCCACTATTACAACAAAAAGGGTATTCAGGTATCCGATTTTAATATTGGGATTGCGGAGAACTGCCTCGTAGGATTCCAGGCTGAATCCTACTGGTTTAAACAACAGCCCAGTATGGGCCAGGAACAGTTTGGGGGTACTCAGGGAAGCCATAACAACATAAATAAAGGGATATAATGTAATGATAATCATAAACCACATAAAAATGGTGTTAATTATATCAAAGACATAATCACCCAGCGTTTTTTTCATTACAGCCATTTTTTGCCCGTCCTTTCTCAATCAATAATGCGGATTACCACAGGCTTGTTTCATTGACCTTGCGGCTCAACGTATTGGCGATGGTCAAAAGAATGATATTGATTACCGAATTGAACAGACCGACAGCGGTAGAAAAGCTGTAATCCATATCTAAAAGACCCTTGCGGTAAATAAAGGTGGAGATAACGTCTGCTGTCTCGTAGGTGACAGGGCTGTAAAGAAGGAGTATTTTTTCAGAGCCAACGCTCATCAGCCCGCCGATTTTCAGGATAAACAGGATGGTAATGGTGGGCATAATGCCGGGAATGGTGATGCTGTATGCCTGCTGCCAACGGTTGGCGCCGTCAATATAGGCGGCCTCATACTGCTCCTGGTCGATAGAGGACAAAGCGGATAAATAGATGATGGAGCCCCAGCCAACTCCCTGCCAGATGCCGCTTCCGATATGGATCGTTCGGAAAAGCTCCGGCCTCATAAGCATATCGGAGCGTTCAAATCCAAATAAAGAGATAATATTGTTAATCAGTCCGTTTTGGGAGGTAAAGTCAATAATCATACCGGCAATAACCACAGTGGAAATAAAGTGGGGCAGATAGGTAATTGTTTGGATGGTGCGTTTAAAGACACTGTTTTTTACCTCATTAAGCAGGAGGGCGAAAATAATGGGAGCGGGGAAGCCGAATATAACATCATAGATACTAATCAAAAGGGTATTGCATATGGTTCTCTTAAAATATACGCTTTTGAAAAAACGCATAAAATGCTCGAACCCTACCCATTGGCTTCCAAAAATCCCCTTGGTTGGCACATAGTTTTTAAAAGCGATAGTGATGCCGTACAGGGGGACATACTTAAAAAGGATAAAATAGGCCAGAACTGGAATTGCAAGGGCGTATATTCCCTTATATTTGATAAAATCCCGTTTCAACATAGCCCCTATGCTTTTCTTACGGTTTTTGGATGCAGTTGATGGGGTAATTGATTTCGCTGCCATGGCAGATCTTCCTTTCTATTCGTTTTATTGTATTGCATAGATGGTCTTGTTTCTCCCTTTCCAGCGGCTGCCGCTGAAAAGGGGGAGCTGCCGCTTCCACATTTGTGAGGATACAGCGGCAGCTCCCCTGACGGCTTTTATAGATCTTTATCTATTCAAGATGCTGTGTTTAATGTAATTTTGATGAAAAGCCTTCCCTTAATTTTATGGTTTGGGTTTTAGGGATGCCACCATGCAGCTGCAAGAAAAAGTTTCAGGTTTGTCAAGTTCTGGCGGGCTGGGTTCAACAGAACTGGCTGCTAGGGGCTTTTGAGGACTGCACTGCACCCCTAACCCCAAAAACTTTTTAACCCAAACTAGGCGGTCTCATCTTAAGGCTGCTCCCGCAAATTTACTTTAACAAACTCATGCTTTTTATCTCTGGTTATAACGTTCCAAAGCAGCCTTTTGAATCTCCCTGGCCTGTTCAATCCCCATACCTTCAATATTCTTGACAAAAGCGTCAAAATTGTCAAGAGATTCGTTTCCAATCATAAATTTGACCTGCATCTCGTCTACATAGGTCTTGATGTCTGCCATAATGCTGGAATACTGGGCGGATTCCTGAGTATTCAAAGTAATAGGGGGCATGCAAATATCTTCTGTGGCCTGGTTCCAGTCTACCTGAATCTGCCGTTTCATTTCAGTGTCCAAATTTACCTGTTCATAAAAACGGTAGTCTCTGGCATTGGGATAGTTGATCGGGCCAAGGCAGTATCTGGCAATAGCTTCCTCCTGGTTATAGCCCATGGTGTTGTTCATTACCAGATCAGTCAGGGTGGGATATCCGTCTTTCATTTCGTAGCTTACCCCTTCAATCCCAAAGGTGGTCAACATAGAGCCCTCGGCAGAGTAGGCGTAATCAATCCAGCGGAGAGATTCCTTTACATGTTTGTTGGCAGTAGTAATGGCAGTGGCGCGGGGGTTGGCATTGGAATCGTATATGACGCTGTGATTGCCGTTGGGCCCAACCAGCCAAGGCATGGAAACCAGCTCTGCACCAGGGTATTCCTCTGCCAAGGCAGTGGACTGCATAATAAGGCCTGAACCCATGGAAGAATAGGTGGAACCAGCCTCATTGCTGAGGATCTTTGCTCCAGGGTTGTCGTTTACCGGGAAATCGGAGTTAATCAGGCCCTCAGAATACCATTTATTTATCATAGTCAGATATTCTTTAAATTCCGGCTGGATAGGGCCGTAAACAATTTCCCCATCCTTCATATGGAAGCTGTCACGTGTGCCGAAAGCGCCTGACAGTACCCGCACCGGCTCCAGGGATTTGCCGCATACAAAAGGAATCTCGTCGTTGGGGTCTCCGTTGCCGTTTACATCATTGTCTTTAAAAGCTTTGAGAACAGTATACATTTCGTCAGTGGTCTTAGGGATTCCCAGTCCGACCTTGTCCAGCCAATCTTTGCGGATATACGGCCCTAAAATCTTAAAAGTTTTGATAGTATTGTCAGTGGGATCATAATTGAAGTTAATGAATTGGTATTGGGTGCCGTCATCTAAAAGGGTTGTCTTTTTCAGCTCTGGATTGGCGTTCATAATGCGGGTATAATTGGGGGCAAACTCTGCCATTTTGTCAGTCAGGGGGATAATGATGCCATCGTTAATCAGTGCTTCAGAGCCGCCCTTGGCAGTGGTGAGCTGCCAGTTAATCAGATCTGGAAGGTCATTGGAACTAATCATCAGATTGAATTGGTCGTTGCTGGAAGGATGAATCCATTCAATATGAATGTTGGTTATTTCCTCCAGCCTTTTGAAACACTCTACATCCTCATATGTAGGCATAGTAGCAGACATAGCCCCATTCATTTTGATAAAATAGGATAGGGTAATGGGCTCGGCGGAAATGGGCATGGAAATGGTTCCGTCTGATACAGGCATGCTAGCTGTTTCCGAGCCAGCCGGCTGGCTGTTTGACAGTGATGCTGAAGGAATATTGCTGGAGCTGGTGGATGGAGTTGTAGATGATGTACTGTTTGAAGAACTACTGCATCCTGCTGCGGAAATGAGCATGGCTGTACATACGGCAAGGGATAGCGCTTTCTTTATTTTGTTCATAGCTTTCTGTTTTCCTCCTGTAATCATTAAATAGTTGAAATTCACCAGATTCTGCCCTATCAGGTATACCCTTTTTGAGATGCTCTCATTGTTCCATATTTTCTGATTCTTTTCTATAGGCTCTTTCTGTGTCAAGAGGAATATTTATATGATTTTCTTTCTTTTTTGTATGTTCTATTCCTGAGAAATGTTTGCAAATCCTGCGAATCCCCCACTTTTGGGGCAGAAAAAATAAAGGCTCAGAAAAAACTGCTTTTTTCTGAGCCTTTATTCATTTCCCTGGAAACTTTTGATATTTATCTTTGCCCTGCCCTGGCCGCCTGCCGAAACTGTCCCGGAGTAATGCCGTTAATTTTCTTAAAGGTGCGTATCAAAACCGCGGAATTAGTAAAACCTGTCTGACTGGCAATCTCGTTGACGGTTAGGCTGGTATCGTATAGAAGCTGTTTTACCTTTTCCATCCTGCGCTGTTCAATATATCTCATAACGCTGATCCCCGTATTTTCCTTAAACAGGTGCGACAAATATGTTGGTGTAATCTTTACCGCGTCAGCTATCAGTGTAATGCAAATATTGTCCTTGCAGTAATTTTCATCAATAAAGCCCTGTATATTTTCCATTAACCGGGTATTGCTGCTTCTTTTGTTAGCCTTGGCGGCAGCACAGACTTTGGCAATCGCCTGGTTCAGCACATCAAACATCCCTGTAACAGTAGAACATTTCAGCATCTCTTTCTCTACGGAATAACCTTCTGGAAAAATATCAGATGGGTTTATGTCCAAATCCGCCATGATTTTTACAACAGTGCTGAGAATATCGAATAAAAGGCAGTTGGAGAATTGAGGCGGCTGCTGAACGCTTTTAAAGTTAATCTGGTAAATGGCCTGTAAAATCTGCTCTGACTGTTCTTGATCTCCCACAGAGACATAATTAATTAGTTTCTGCTCTAGTTCCAGTGGGTAATAATAACCGCCAAAGCTGATTGCACTGGACTCATAAGTACAGACTGTATTGCTCCCCTGCACAAACCGGTTTTTTAGGGCTTTTCTTGCTTCCTGGCCTGTTCGGGAAATCTGTTCTGTGCCTTGGCGGCAGGTGCTCATTCCAATGGTCAGCTGGATCCCGAACAGATGGTTCATCAGCGAAATCAATTCGCTGGCGGTTTTATCAATTAATTCCATTGCATCAGGGGCTGCAATCCCCGTATTAACCAAAAGGTACAAAAGACCGTCCGGGCTTTCGCTGGAATAAACGGTTCCCACCATTCGGAACAAGTCCTGGGAAATGTTGGTGACAGCCGCATAAGCCAGCAGCCGTTCCTGCTGGTTTTGAAATTTCTCATCCTTTTCGTCGTCCTGCTCCATCTCCAGCAGGAGGGAAACAAAATTTGGTTCTGCGAAAACAATATCCAAAGTTTCCAGTTTGCTGCATACTTCTCCTGCATCCTGTGTGCCGGACATCAGTCTAATCAGCAGGTTGTTCCGTATAATTGGATATTGTTGGGAGACGGCGTTTTTCATATCCTCGCTTTCCTTGGCAATACGCTGAATTGTTTTTTCAATCAGCCGGATTTCATCGACATTTTCTGCTGGATCGGCGTTTTTGCTTTTCAGCAGGAGGAAAAGCTGGCGTATTGGATTGTAGTTCCGCTTTTTGGCATATACAAACACTGCTGCCCCCAGAATCAGCCCCGCCGCAGTCAGAATGGCAAGATAATTTTTAAGAGAATGCAAGTCCCGCAGGATAAGGGCTGACGGGGCAATAACCAGATAGTAAAATTCTGGTTCCTTAGAGTGTGCGCTGGCAATCAATACCTGTTCCCCATTCAGGATGGTATATTCCCCAGTCGTTTGGGATATATACAATTCCCAGCAGATCTCTTCTATTTCTGCTTCATAGGGAAATGGAAAATTTTGTAATACAATTTCTCCTTTTTCGGTCATCATTGCTGCATAGACAGCATTTTCCGCTTTTGTTCGTCCTGGGGCAGATTGCCCTAAAGATTCAAAAGTTTCAAAGCCTTTATTCAGCGCAGAAGCTTTAATTCGGACCCCGATGGTCGCCTTCAGTTCCGAACGTCCAAAGGATAGGATAGTTTGCAAAAGCAGGATATCCCCATTGACTTCCCGGCTGAGAAAATATTTTCCAAAATGATAGGTATTCAGTGTTTCCCGCCATTCGTCAGGAGCAATGTCAAACTCCGGCAGTTTTACCGAAAGATAATCCTCGGGTGTATAATATGTTGCTGTATTCAAGATAATATCGGAATTATTATAATAAATAAAAATATCAGCAGCCTCCTGGAGCACATCACGTGCGCTGTTGAGGCGGTTAATTACATCCAGGCTGTCTAATATGCTTTGGCTGGTGGACAGGTACTGACGGATATAGGCAAAACGGTTAACCGTTGTATCCATAGATAATATGGTTATCTGCTGGCGAACCCGCGACAGTGTTTCGTCTGCTGACCGCTGTGTTTGCAGCAGGAGCTGATAATTATATTGTTCTATTTGGCGCCCCATCATCTCTTCAGCTTTGGCATAGCTGAGTATCCCCATTCCAAAAATAAACAGCATCAACAGAAGATAAGTCAATGCTATGGAAGCAAGCAGTCGGCTGAACCGGTTTTTTATTTTTCCCCTCAGCTTGCTCATATTGATAAACAACCTCCTGCTTCTGCATTTTTTGATAATTTCCGTTTTATTTTACCATATATCATGTTATTTTTCCAGTCCGATTTTATTGGAGATGTACAATTTTCAGGGAATCACTTTTTTACTTTTATCTTTTATGTTGCCAAATATTTTTATTCCAATATAACAAAAAATGGGCGAAAAATTGACAAAAATGGTATTTAGTGGTAATCTAAAATTGGGGTTAATTAGATTTTCGTAAGTACGATGGGGGATCTAAGGAGAATTACTGCAAATTTGAATCAGGAAGACATTATTGCAGCTATGGAGAAAACTGATAGTAGAGTAAGGAGTAAATTGATTATGGATAGTAAATTGAATATGTCCCAAAAGAAAACCTGCATCAAAATTCTTTTTTCACAAAAAGTGCTAACTTTTTTTCTCTTTATTTCCTTGATTTTTTTATCAATATTCGCTCCATTAAAATCATTTGTTCTGCAATGGCTCTTAGATTCAAGTTCAAAAAAGGATGCCCTTTTAAGCCTCTTTTTTGGAATAATCGTTGTAGCATTAAGTCATTTATTTGAGTATACAAGCCGCGACGCATTTAGTAAAATGAGTACATCAGCGATTGGAGATATACGTCGGTTTTTAGCTGATAAACTCACAAATATGTCGCTTTATGAATACATCCAGAAAGGCCCTGAAACCTGGTTTCCTGGAATGACGAATGATTTACAGGTAATAAATGAGGATTACTATAACAAGATATTTGACTTTTTATTTTGGGGAGGAATAGGTACTGTTGCTGTTATATACATGGCAGTTATTTCCCCTGTCCTTTTAGCGGTATCACTCTTTTTGTCTGCATTACCCTTTATAGCGCCCAAAGTATTGGCACCTTATCTAAGCAAAAAGAAGAATCTGCTCTCACAAAGTACAGCCCGATATTATTCAATTGTAAATGAATCGCTCCATGGATATGAAACAACACTTTTGAACAATAGAAAACCCTTTCTCAAAGAAAGGCTTGAGGCAGTGTCAAAGGAAAACCTTGATCTCAATTATAATATGAGAAAGGTATCAAATATCTCATCTATTATAACTTCTTTAATTGCATGGATTCCCGGCTTCCTTGTATTGGTTATAGGCGTGTTCCTAGTTTTTGACGGCAAAATTACAATAGGATACTTAGTGACTGCAAATTCTTTAATCAATTTTATCATTGCGCCGTTTCGGAATGTTGCCAATGCCTACCTTTCTATTAAGGGGACAGCCGATATAAGAAAAAGGGTTGGCTCATTAATGAATTACGCTGTTGAAGAAACTAACACCCTTGCTTCCATTAATGACTTTGAGAGCATTGACGTTGAAGGCCTTAGTTTTTCCTACCCAAATTCTGAAAACAAAATATTAAAGGATTTCAGTTTCCATATTCAAAAAGGGGATAAAATTGCTATTGTTGGAAGCAGCGGATGCGGTAAATCTACCTTCTTAAAATTGCTGTGTAAATTTTATAATTTTTCAGATGGAGCGATACAGATTAACGGAACAGATATTAGAACAATACAATCTGTCAGTTACTACAACAGAATAGCATACATACCTCAAGACCCATTCATTTTTGAAGATACCTTAAAAAACAATATTTCTTTAGGGAAAAATTACCCTGAAGAAACGATATTGGAGATTCTTTCTTTCGTTGGGTTAGGTGACTATGTTCATTTGCTGCCAGATGGGCTGGAGACCGTTTTGAGTGAACAAGGTCAAAATATTTCCGGGGGCCAGAAAAAACGAATAGCTGTTGCAAGGGCCTTAATAAGGGAATGTAGCGTGCTTGTGATTGATGAAGCTACCTCATCGCTTGACACCAAGTCCACTAACAGCATGGTGCAATGGCTACTGTCACTGCCGTGTACTGTTATAATGGTTACTCATGATATTTTTGATTCCTATATGAGCCAGTTTACAAAGATCTATTATCTTGCTGGTGGTCAAATTCTTGAAATAGGAACTTATGATGACTTAATGGATAAAAAAGGGGAGCTTTATAAAATGAAAGAAGCTATGGGCAAAAGCAACACGGTTCCCAATTGATTTGAAATATATAAATATGGTAGCAGATAGTTAATATTAACGTCAATTTGTTTCGTACAGCAATATTTAATCTACCTTTGGTGATACTCATCTCAGGGTGTGCCCACAGATCAGCTTTTCCTTATTTATGGGCAATTCCCTTATTGACAAATGGGCATATGCACGTTATACTGAAAGAGCCAATCAAAATCCATGCAAGGGGGGATACAATGCCGCGTGGATCAAAATGCCGGCGGGTTTGTTCAGAGCCATCTCACAGGAAATTTTCCGGTGCGCCCCACACAGGGATACCAGTAACCCTTTCTGTTGAAGAACTGGAATCTCTGCGTTTAGCAGACTTAGAAGAAATGGAACAGGATATGGCTGCAGAACGTATGGGGATATCCCGCGGAACATTTCAAAGGATATTGTATTCAGCCCGGCAGAAAACAGCCCTGGCGTTAACAATGGGCAAAACAATTTTAATAGACGGGGGTAATTATGTAGTAAGCGACTGTTGTGACAGCCAGCGGCCCTGCCGCCATTGCTGCCATACACATCCCCCTGCAAATGAAGGAGAGAATAAAAATGAGTGAACCCCAGTGTTCCCATAACTGTGAAAGCTGTTCCGCCAACTGTGCCTCGCGGGAAGGTGGTACGCCTCAAAGCTTCTTAGAAAAACCCAATAAGCTTAGTTCCATTAAAAAGGTCATAGGAGTTGTCAGCGGCAAAGGCGGCGTAGGGAAATCCCTTGTTACATCCCTTATGGCTGTAACAATGACCCGTAAAGGATACACTTCGGCAATCCTTGACGCGGATATTACCGGCCCTTCTATCCCTAAAATTTTTGGCGTTACCGGCCCGGCTGCAGGTAATGAAATGGGAATTCTCCCTGTTTCTTCTAAAGGCGGTATTGATATTATGTCAGTCAATCTGCTTCTGGAAAACGATGCAGATCCTGTTGTTGTCCGCGGGCCTATTATTGCAGGAACTGTTAAACAGTTTTGGACTGACGTTATTTGGACTGACGTTGATTTTATGTTTGTTGATATGCCTCCCGGAACTGGCGATGTTCCTTTGACCGTGTTTCAGTCTATTCCAGTAGATGGGATTATTGTTGTGACTTCTCCCCAGGACCTGGTATCCATGATTGTTGCCAAAGCGGTAAAGATGGCTGAAATGATGAATGTTCCCATTATTGGACTGGTGGAAAACTACAGTTACTTTAAATGCCCTGACTGTGGGAAAGAATACCACATTTTTGGGGAAAGCCATATTGATGAAATTGCTTCTAAACATGATCTGTCTGTTTTGGCTAAACTTCCTATTGACCCAAAGGCAGCCCGTGCCTGCGACGAAGGACGGATTGAAGAGTATCAAACGGATTTGATGGATCATGTATGTGACAGAGTAGTTTCATTCTGTTCAAAATAACTTGGGATAGTACTTTTATTTTGTAAAAAACGGAAAAGAGGAAATTTCTATGATAATAGCAGTTCCAAGTTTGAGTGGAAACGTTTTTCAACATTTTGGCAAAACACCGGAGTTTACATTGTTTACGGTTGAAGATGGGAAAATAGCGGACAAAAAAATCCAGCCGACCATGGGAAACGGCCATGGGGCGCTGGCGGGATTTTTAAAGGAATTTCATGTGGATACAGCTGTCTGCGGTGGAATTGGCCCTGGAGCAGTAAATGCTTTGGAAAATATGGGGATAAAAGTTGTTTCCGGTGCAGAAGGTACAACGGAAGAGGCTGTTAATGCCTATTTGCACGGAACGTTGGACAATGATTCCCCGGTTTCCTGCCACCATCATGATGGAGAAGAAGGGCATCATTGCAGCCACCATAATGGAGGATGCGGCGAGCATAGCTGCCACCATTGACAGAAAAGGCTAATGCACCTAACAAAACGACCAATATTTAATCCCACCTATGGAATAAACATCCTATAGGTGGGATTTTTTCTTAGAAGTTTCAGTCTCTCAACGTGTGTGGATTGATGAGGGGTGGGATTTTGAATAGGCTCTTATATACAATACAATATCAAGGATGTGCATTTAGCTGTTCAACTTAATCAATACCTGTCGCTATTATTCCTTCACATAAACATAGTATAAAAGCACCTCCTTGTAAATTCATCATTTTTCTCTATTATAAAAATCCAATACTTTACCTTTGCTTGGCCCTTGTCAAGCAAAGGTAAAGTAGACAGCAGGTGTCGTTTTTGCATTTTGATAGAATATATTCCCTCATTTGTTTTGTGACCGCATCCACAGCATACATATTAGGTTAGGGGCGTTTCGCGTTTTACGGGTTCGGTTCAGCGGAGCTGAACTGGCGCGGCCAGGGGGATGTGCAGCTATGCTGCACATCCCCCTGGCCGCGAATCCCTTTTTCTTTACTATGTCAGTGCGAATCTGCGGTTTTTGCTCACACATTACCGTTCGTTTAAAATTCTGACTGATATTCTCCGCAGATATTCTCTTTTGCAAAGAGCTGTTCCTTTCCGTCAGAGGCAATCGTAACGTTTTCCAAACGAATATCTTTACAGAGACGGCAGCGCACGCCTTCTTCTGCCTGGATAAATGAATTTTTCACTGTAATATCATGAATTGGCTTTTTCAACAGGCCGCTGATTTCAATTCCCCTTTTAGCACCAATACAAAGGATATCTTCCATGTGGATATTGCAGAATTCTGGAACATCTTCATCTGGATATTGCTTTTCAATATCCTTTTCACTGCCAATAGCTGAACTATACCCCATGTTCATCACAATGGCATGTTCTTTAATGTTATCCATACGGATATTGCGGATTAGAAGATTTTCCACTGTTCCGCCTCTCCCAAGACAGCTTTTAAACCGAAGGCCAACATCGGTTCCGGTAAAGGTACAGTTCTCCACCAAAATATTTTTAACCCCACAGGACATTTCGCTTCCTACAACGAACCCTCCATGGCCATGGTACACAATGCAATCATGAATCCATACGTTTTCTGTTGCCCGTTCTGTATCCCGTCCAGGTTTGTTTTTGCCGGATTTAATACAGATGCCGTCATCACCGGCGTCGAAAATGCAGCCGCGGATTTCTACATTATGGCAGGATTCTAAATCCAAAGCATCACCGTTCTGTGCATACCAGGGATTGCGCATACTGACCTTTTCCATGAGAATATCATCGCACATACGGGGATGCAAGCACCACGCCGGAGAATTCTGGAAGGTAATCCCCTCCAAATAGATCCGTTTGCAGTTGACAAGGTTCACCATCACCGGTCGGAAGAAAATCCGATATGCTTCCGCTTCTTCCAGATTGTCAACCATTCCCCCATGGGCGTTGTTATACTTGTTTCCTTTATAACTGGCTTCAGAGGGATATATTAGGCTGTTTTCCCCTTTTTCTTCATAGTAAATGCCTGGTTTTTGTTTTAGTTCCTCCCATTGGGGAGCTGTAAATTTCCATTTTTTGCAAACGCGCCAGTTTTCCCCTGCGCCGTCAAATACGCCGTTTCCTGTAATTGCAATGTTTTCCGCACCGTTGGCATAAATAGGGGAGATGCACCGTGCTGTGGGAAACCCTTCAAAATGTGAATGAATTAATGGATAATTCCGCCAATCGCCGGAAAATTTAATAAATGCTCCTTGCTCGGTATGTAAATGGACATTGTCCTTTAATTCTATTGCCGCTGTTTTCCAGTATCCTGCCGGAATGACGACTGTTCCTCCACCTGCTTCGCTGACGGAAAGAATCGCTGCGTTGATAGACTGGGTATTCATAGTTATGCCGTCGGGGACTGCGCCAAATTCTTCAATACTTACCTTTTTTTCAGGGAATTCAGGAACCTGTATTTTTGGTAACTGGACGTTCATGGGAAATCCCTCCTGTCTTTTTTAGTATTTTAACACAATTTTTATAGAAATGCTATAATATTTCATATAGAACATGGTTTTCTCTGCAAAAAAAGGTTGAAAAAAATTTTAGAATCCGTTATAATTTTTTGTAAGACACACGGGGAGCTGGCCTTTGCCGGCTGAGAGGAAACTAATTGCGGTTTCGACCCGATAACCTGATTTGGGTAATGCCAACGTAGGGATGTACTTCACCGAATCTTTTAGGTGGGACGTGCCTGCGCAGGCGTGCCAGGGTGTCCCTATTTTATTTGATTCGGGAGGTTGGTTCCATGTCAAAATTGCAGATACGAAAAATAACGCTTGCCGGAATCCTCGTTGCTCTGGGGGTTGTTTGTTCTCCCTTCAGTTTCCCTGTAGGTGCATCGAAATGCTTTCCTGTCCAGCATATGGTCAATGTCCTTGCCGCGGTCCTCCTGGGCCCTGGATATGGTATAGGTATGGCTTTCCTTACTTCATTGATACGGGTATCCCTTGGAACAGGCAGCCTGCTTGCTTTTCCTGGCAGTATGTGCGGCGCTTTGTTCTGCGGCCTTGCATTTCATTTTACAAAGAAACTTTCTGTAACGTATATTTCGGAAGTGCTTGGAACTGGCTTGATTGGAGGATTGGCGGCTTATCCAATAGCGGTTTTCTTTATGGCAAAAGACGCAGTATTGTTTGGCTATGTCCTGCCCTTTCTGGTCAGTACAACAGGGGGGACATTGATAGCATCCGTCGTAATTGCTGCTTTGCAGAAAACCCGTGTGATTGAAAAATGAAGCGTCTAACTAGAAGGGGCCAGCCAATAAAAAGGCGGTCCCTTTTTTGCAGGATGAGCGTTCGGCACAGACGAAAAACATCTTTGTATGAAAGGAACGTGATATAATGCTGTACAAAGTTGCAATCTGCGATGATTCCTCTTTGGACAGACAGTATATATCTGAGCTGGTTAATAAATGGGCTGGTTTGGAATGTCATGCAGTGCATATCTCCTCTTTTCCCTCTGCAGAAAGTTTCCTGTTCCATTATGCCGAAGAAAGCGATTATGATATCCTCTTGCTTGATATAGAAATGGGAGATATGGACGGAGTAACCATGGCAAAAAAATTACGCAGGGATAACGATACAATCCAAATTGTGTTTATTACAGGTTATTCGGATTATATTTCCGAAGGCTATGAAGTGGCTGCCCTTCACTATTTAATGAAGCCTGTAATAGAGGGGAAACTATTTACGGTTTTAAACCGAGCGGCGGAAAAATTGTCAAAAAATGAAAAGATTTTGAATTTTGAAACCAGCGGAGAAATGATCCGCGTCCCAATTTACCAGATTAGATATGCAGAGGTATCCGGCAATTATGTGACAATCCACGCATCCGCCGACCATGTTGTAAAAATGACCCTTGGGGAATTGGAAAGGGAGCTGGATGATCGGTTTTACCGTGCAGGGCGTTCTGTTATTGTAAATCTGACACAAATCAGCCGGGTAACAAAAACGGAAATCAAATTAAACGACGGAGCCGCGATTCCGCTTCCCAGAGGGGCATATGAAGGGGTCAACCGGGCAATTATCAATATGAGGTGAAATGTATGGGATTCTTTTCAAAGAAAATAGATAAAAAAATCGCCTCATACCAGCAGGAACTGATTGAAACACATTACCGGGAAGTAGATAATATGTACCATCAGATACGGGGATGGCGGCATGATTACCGAAACCATATCCAGACAATGAAGGCATATGCTGCAAAGGAGGATTGGGAGGCAATCAGGCGTTATCTTGACCTGCTGGACGAAGATTTGATGAAAGTTGACCCAGTTATTAAGACAGGAAACCCTATGACTGACGCAATTTTGAATTCTAAAATCTCCCTGGCAAAGTCCAAGGGGATTCGTGTTATTGCCGACGCACATATTCCGGTAAAGCTGAAATCGTCGGAGATTGACCTTTGCTGTATTATTGGGAACCTGTTTGACAATGCAATCGAAGCCAGTGTAAAGCTGCCGGAAAAGGAACGTATTATCCGTGTGTATATGGACATGAAGAATACACAGCTTTATATTTCCTTTACCAACTTTACCGCTGGAAAGAAGCTGAAAAAGGAAGGAAAACGGTTCCAAAGCACCAAAGGGGAAGGCCATGGATTCGGGCTGGTTCGGATTGACACAATTATAGAGCGTTTGGATGGATATATCAGCCGCAACAGCGAGGACGGGGCCTTTACTACCGAGATACTGCTGCCGCAGATTTAATAAATTTTTGAAAGGGGGCTTTGTCCCCCAAAAATAATGACCTTTCATTGCTGCACATAATTACAATTCATCACCCGGAAATAACAATTCGTCCCCGAAACCATTCGGGGGCGATTTTTTCTGATAATATACCATCAGAAAGGAAGGTGGTTTCCTATGGCATCTGCAAACAACGCAATGTCCCTAAAAGCAAAAAAGGAAAAAGCACCAAAACCAAAATACAATATGTTCCAAAACGCATGGTTCATGGTAAAGCTGGCCTGGACAGCAAAGGAGAAAAAAGTCATTATCCTCAGCCTGCTGGCAGCAGGGCTGGCAGTGGCGAATAACCTGGTAAATCTGTATGTATCCCCAACTATATTATCGGTATTGGAAAGGAAAGGTTCTGTTTCGGAGCTGTTATGGACGATAATCGCTTTTACTGCCGGCATTATGTTTGTATCAGCGGCATCCTCCTATGTCAACGAAAACAAACTGTATGGCAGGATATCGGTTCGTACAGAGATTATCAAGCTTTTAAACCATAAAGCAGCGACAACATCCTATCCCAACCTGGATCATGACAAATTTAAAAAGCTGCTTGCAGAATCCAATGAAGCTGCCGGCAGCAACAGCCAGGCTACTGAAGCAGTATGGGAAACACTTACAACCCTTATCACAAATTTAATTGGATTTTTGATCTATGTAAATATGCTGACAGCAGTTCAGCCGGTTTTAATCCTGGTTGTTTTGGTGACAACGACAGCCGGTTATTTTCTCGGAAATTACTTAAAGGGTTACGAATACCGCCATCGTGATGAAAAGTCGGAATATGTCAAACAGATGGAGTATCTTTCCGGCCAGGCTAAAGATTGGAGCGCGGCTAAAGATATACGCATATTCGGCCTCCGCTCATGGATTGATGATCTGTATAACAAAGCAATGGGCGCATTTATGGCGTTCCGTCAGAGGGCGGAAGGGGTTTACCTCTGGGCAAAAATCATTGATGTTATTTTTGCTTTCCTTCGCAGTGGGATTGCCTATGCTTATCTGACTATCCAGGTTATATCCGGCGGGATCAGTGCAGCGGGATTCCTCCTTTACTTTACGGCAATCAGCGGTTTTACAACATGGGTCACAGGCATCCTTTCAGGATTCAGCACGCTTTATAAACAATCCCTTGACATTTCTATTGTGAGGGAATGCCTTGAATATCCTGAAATTTTCCGGTTTGAGGACGGCGAACCACTGAAAGCAATGAAAAAAGATTACGAGATTAAACTGGAAAATGTGTCCTTCCGTTATCCTGGAGCCCAAAAGGACACTTTGACCAATATTAACCTGACCCTCCATCCCGGTGAAAAGCTGGCTGTCGTAGGGCTTAACGGAGCAGGAAAAACAACATTGGTTAAATTAATCTGCGGATATCTGGATCCAACCCAGGGCAAAGTCCTGCTGGATGGCAGGGATATTCGTGACTTTAACCGCCGGGACTATTATGAGATGTTTTCAGCAGTGTTCCAGAATTTTTCTCTGCTTGCAGGAACTGTTGCGGTAAATGTAGCCCAAAGTGAAACAGATATCAATTTGGACCGTGTAAAGGGCTGCGTGGAAAAAGCCAGCCTAAGACAAAAAATAGAATCCCTGCCTGACGGTTATGAAACACACCTGAACCGCCAGGTATATGAAGATGCAACGATGCTGTCCGGCGGTGAAATCCAGCGCCTTATGCTCGCCCGCGCTCTGTACAAAGATGCCCCCTTTATTATCCTTGACGAACCGACAGCGGCCCTTGACCCGATTTCCGAATCAGAGATGTATCAAAAATATAATGAAATGACCAGTGGAAAGTCTTCGGTCTATATTTCACACCGGCTTGCCTCCACCCGGTTCTGCGACCGTATTATTATGATTGACAAGGCTGGTATCTGTGAGGAAGGAACCCATGATGAGCTTTTGAGGCTGGGTGGCAAGTATGCTGGTTTGTATGAAGTACAAAGTAAATACTATCAGGAAGGGGCAAGGGAAAATGAAGAATAAAGATAGCCTGCCAATGAAGGAATCCCTCAAAATGAATATGCGGGCTTTAAAAGTTATATATCACCACTATCCCCAGATGGTTCTTTCAAACCTGATTTCCCAAATATGGAAGGCCATTACCCCATATGTTGAAATCTATCTGTCTGCCCTTATCATCGGCGAGATTGCGGGAAATAGGGATGCAGAACGTCTGAAATTCCTGGTACTGGTTGCATTGGCGTTTGCTGCTGTTATTGGATTCGGTTCTGCACTCCTTGCCAAATGGACAGATACGCAGAATTCCGGGAGATGGCAAAAATATGACTGGCTCTATTCCAAAAAGATTTTGGACATGGATTTTGCGGATATTGACGATACCAAAACCCATGACCTGCTCTCAACGATACGCCAAAATCAAAATGGTGGGGGCTGGGGTATTATGAAGGTAATCAGCAGTTATGAAAATCTGTTTTCATCTGTATTTACCCTTTTAGGCGGTATTGCTTTGACAGTCACCCTTTTTACCAGTAAGGTTCCTGAAAGCGCAGGGGTGTATACCATTCTGAACCATCCCTTATTTGTTCTGCTGGTGGTGGCAGTCATGCTTGCTGTAACATATATCGCGCCTGCGCTCTCCAACAAAGCAAAGTCTTATTGGTCCAGCCATGCTGGACAGCACAGGCTTGCAAACCGCCTGTTTAGTTATTTCGGCTGGCTTGGCAGCAATAGGGAAATTGCGGAAGATGTAAGGATGTACCGTCAGGATATTATTTGTGACCGGCATAACAGCGATAAGAAAGGCGCTTTTTGTTCCAAAGGCGCATTTGCCAAGCTGTCTTTAGGTCCCAAAGGTTTGTACAGTGCAGCGGCCTCTGGGGTATCTGTCATTTTTACAGGAATTGTATATCTGTTTGTCTGCATGAAGGCATTGGCGGGGGCGTTCGGTCTTGGTTCTGTTACCCAGTATGTGGCATCCGTCACAAAGGTTGCCAACGGTGTGTCCTCTTTTATATCCACCATAGGCGATATGCAGGCGAACGGTTCGTTTTTATCCCTGCTTTTTGAATTCCTGGACATTCCTAATAGTATGTATCAAGGAAGCCTTACAGTGGAAAAACGCCGTGACCGCAACTATGAGGTGGAGTTTAAAAACGTCTCCTTCAAATACCCTGGGAGTGAAAACTACTCCCTCCGCAATGTAAACATGAAGTTCAAGGTCGGCGAACGCCTTGCCGTTGTGGGCATGAACGGAAGCGGGAAGACAACCTTTATTAAGCTGCTCTGCCGCCTCTACGATCCCACAGAGGGTGAAATATTACTCAATGGAATTAACATCAAGAAATATAACTATTTGGATTACATGATGATTTTCTCGGTGGTGTTCCAGGATTTCAAGCTGCTTGCCCTGAAATTAGGGGAAAATGTGGCCTCTGGCACAGACTGCGACAGAGCTCTTGCCGCCGATTGTTTGGAAAAGGCGGGTTTCGGGGATCGGCTGGCAGAGATGCCCAGCGGACTGGACACCTATCTGTATACCAGCTACAACAAGGACGGTGTAAACGTCTCCGGCGGCGAAGCCCAGAAAATCGCCATTGCCCGTTCCCTCTACAAAGATGCGCCCTTTATTATCCTGGATGAACCGACAGCGGCACTGGACCCCATTGCGGAAGCAGAGATATACTCCAAGTTCGACGAAATCGCCGGGGACAAGACAGCCATTTACATCAGCCACCGTTTGTCCTCCTGCAAGTTCTGCGACGAGATTGCGGTTTTCCATGAGGGGGAGGTAGTACAGCAAGGGACACATGAGGCGCTGGTTTCTGATGTGAACGGCAAGTATTACGAGCTTTGGAACGCCCAGGCACAGTATTATACCAAAGAATAAAACCATTTGGGCACAAAGCCTGTAAAACTTATCCTGCTATACTTGCCAAGACAGAGGGACATGAAGTATAATAGAAATGGAACGGAGGATCATAGTTTCATTTCCGCAAATCAGGTATAGAATATTGTCTGTTGAAATTCCGCTTCTTTTCTGGCTTTCACCATAAAAGCCAGTTTTGAAGCGGTTTTTATACTGTTTCCGTTATTTTAACATGAGTTCGGTGAAAACCTTTCTTAATTTTAAGGTTTAGGGTTCAGGGGACGCCATCTCAGCAGCCGTTGGCTGTTCGCTGGCTGCAAGTGATAACCTTCAGCTAAAAATCCCGCCGTATATCCCCCTGGAAGCTGTTCTAAATTCTTTGCCCGTGGCTCCCACAAAAGAAATGGCGGGATTTTCTATACTTTAAAGTATTTGCTTTTTTCGTTTTGCTTATGCTTTCTTTAGCAAGCTGGGGTATTTCGCGTCTGCGGACGCGACCAGGGAACTTTTCAGGAAAGTTCCCTGGACCTTCAAACCTTTTTTATCCGCTTTAGCTTATACTCGTCTGAGGTTTTTCCCGCAAATTAGCCTTTTCAAACTCATATTATTTTCAGTCTGGTTTCACATAGAGGCGTATGCAATCCGGCTTTTATAAATTTACTGTAAGGAGAATTTTTTATGTTTGATGCAGAAGTCCAAAAACTCCGTGAAACACGTCCTTTGGTACATTGTATCAGCAATCCCGTATCCCTAAACGACTGCGCCAATTTCCTGCTTGCCTGCGGCGCTTCTCCTATTATGGCAGATTCCCCGGAAGAAAGTGCGGAAATAACTTCTTCCAGCCAGGCATTGGTTTTAAATCTTGGCATGCTCAATCCCCTTCGTTTTGAGGCAATGCTGAAATCTGCAAAAGCAGCGAACCAACAGCATATTCCCATTGTTTTAGACCCTGTAGGAGTTGGGATATCCTCTTACCGGATGCAAAGCGCAAAGGAACTGATACAATCAGTCCAGTTATCCGTTATCCGGGGGAACTGTTCTGAAATTATGGCATTATGCGATTTATCCGGCAAATCTAAGGGAGTAGATTCAGAAGACGATCCATCTCTTTCGGAGGAAGAACTGTATGACGCTGCCCATAACCTATCCAACACTACAGGGGCGATTGTAGAAATCACCTCGCAAACAGACGTTATCACGGATGGAATCCGGCGGGTATATATCAAAGGCGGGAGTAAAGCCCTGACGTGCATTACCGGGACAGGCTGTATGCTTTCAGCGCTGATAGGGGCGTTTTTGGCAGTAAAACCGGATTCCCCTTTGGAAGCATCTACCATTGCCTCTGCAATGATGAAACGCTTTGGAGAAGCAGCAGCGTTAAATATGGAATGTTTAAATACTGGTTATAGTTCCATGAGGACATACCTGATTGACGCAGCGGGCAGGATGGACTATCTGGCACTGCAGGGAGGTTTTCAGATTGAAGATAGATAAAAATGCAATGCGCCTGTATGCTGTCACCGACCGGAGATGGCTTTCCGAAGGGGAGGCTTTGGCGGAATATTTGGAAGCAGTATTAAAGGCAGGCGTTACCTGTGTACAATTACGGGAAAAAAACAGCACTCAGGAGGAACGGCTCAAGGAAGCCCAGGCAATTAAACCGTTATGCGCTGCCTATCATGTCCCATTTATAATAAATGACGATGTGGCAACAGCAAAAGCCGTTGACGCAGACGGGGTGCATGTAGGGCAGGACGATACTTCTGTCTTGGAAGCGCGTGCTGTTTTGGGGCCTGGAAAAATTATTGGGGCCAGCGCCCACAACGCAGAAGAAGCCCGCCGTGCCGCCCAACAAGGGGCTGACTATCTGGGGGTTGGAGCTGTATTTGGTTCTTCCACGAAACAGGACGCTTCTTATCTGCCAATAGAAACGCTCAGGGAAATCCGGCAGGCGGTAGACCTGCCCATAGTTGCCATTGGCGGAATATCAGAAGCTAATATTCTGAAACTATCCGGGAGCGGGGCAGACGGAGTAGCTGTAATCTCTGCACTGTTCGATCAAAAAGATGAAACCGGAAAAATAACGCCCCAATCCGCAGCGGCAGCGGCGAGAAGGCTGTGCAAATTATCCGAAGAAATGGCAGCCTCCAACGGAAATCCCAAACGCATCCGTGCCGCTTTATTTGATGTGGACGGCACTTTGACCGATTCCATGTATATCTGGGAATCTGCCGATGAAATGCTTTTAAAACAACATCATATTGTACCGCCTCCCGGACTGAAAAAGGAACTGGATGCTTTGACGCTGCGGCAAACCGCTGTGTTCCTCAATGAACATTTTGGCCTGCATGATACCGCAGAGGAAACAATGGATGAAATTTGTAAAATGGTAGAAGGGGAATACTTCTACAAGGTTCAGGGAAAACCGTACATTGAAACCGCCCTGTCCTGGCTCTCCGAAAACGGTATCGCTTTGGGTATTGTCACCGCATCAGAACGGTATCATGTGGAAGCGGCATGTAAACGGCTGGGAATTTGGGAAAATTTCCAGAAAATGTTTACCTGTACGGAAATGGGGCTGACAAAACATACCCCTGAAATTTTTGAACATGCTGCCAGGGAGTTGGGAGCCTTGCCGCAGGAAACCATTGTTTTTGAGGATGCCCTCCATGCGGTAAAGACCGCAGCAGGAAACGGCTTCTGGACAGCGGCTGTCGATGACACGTTTAACCAGGAATATTCCAGGGAGCTGAAAGAAACTGCTGACTGGTTTTTGACAGATTACAGGCAGGTTGAAAAATTTTTAAATGGATTTATTTAAATTTTCAGTTCAGCCACACAGGGCTTAATATACTATATCCATAAAATATAGTTGGTTCTTAAAAATCCGTTTACTACCTTTGCTTGACAAAGGAAAACACGGTTTTTGTGGCCGGCAAAGGAGAACGCAGATATAACAAAGTAAAAAACGGCGCCAAAAACTCCGAAAGATCCAAAAGCAGTTCTGACGGTGGAGCTGCAAGGCGTGGAGGCGAAGGCAGGCTGCCGCCTGGCGAGCCTTCACAACAACGCAAAAGCAGCGCGTATGGCACAGGCAGCGGGAAAAGTGGCAACGCCCCATGTTTCCGGTGGATATGCCTCCTATAATATGCTGCTTTTATGCGCCTATAATCCCTAATGCGGGACATTATCATGAGTATAAGGGATATTGCGGGGTAGAAAACTGTGTCCCTGGCGGATTGCAAGTAAAAAATGGCCGTATTCGTGTCCCAGACGGCCCAGGGTTAGGGCTGGAAATTAACTTTTTGGATTCATCACAGACAGAATGTGTTTTTGATATTCGATAAAAATAGGCAGGAACAGGGAAATTTCCCCATTCCTGCCTGAATTTTTCTTGGCTTTAATGTAAACATAAGTTCGATAAAGCAAATTTACGGGCACAGCCTAAGACAAGCACAAGCTAAAGCGGCTCAAAAAGGTTTGAAGAGTCCAGAGGAACTTTCCTAAAAAGTTCCTCTGGTCGCGTCCGCAGACGCGAAATACCCCTGCTTGCTCCAAAACAGCAAAAACAAAAAAGACAAACACCCTATTATTTCGAATAAAAGCCCGCTAAAAAGCTTCGGAGGAGGGATAAGACCGAAAATGTAACCAGCTTCGAGGGAGCGCCCCATATAAGCGGGCTTCTTCCGCTTCGTCCAACGCCGCAGCGTTGGACAAACCTAAAAGTCCCCTCTTGCAGCCATCCAGCAAACTGAAAGTTTGCCATGATGGCGTACCTAAAACAGAAAACCATCCAATTCAGAAAGTTTCCCATCAAATTCACATTATGTTAAAGTCAAATGAATTATTCCCCAAACAAATAACACTTGGCAAAATCCAGCATAAAAGCTTTTTTGCCGCATTCCGGGCAGGTGTAAGCTCCGTAACAGCAAGTGATAAAATCCTTCTCGGCTTCTGCCCCAAACCTGTCCAAAATTCCAGTAAGCCAGCATAGAGGATCGTCAAAGGATTCCCCATCCCAGGGCTTAGCATGTGCCGGAACGAGCTGCCCCTCTATTTTCCTGTCAGTCAGTGAAGATTCTTCATCACAGAAATCGCAGTCCGGGCAGCCAAGATAACATTCATCTTCATCCCAGCCTGACATGGTTAATACGTTTGCCAGCAGACGATCCCCCATAATGGCGATCAGGCCTGTAATTAAATAATTACGTGCGCTGTCCTCCAAAAGACCAATCTGTTCCAGGTTTTCCAGAATGAATTCCTTCGCCAGATCTTTCAGCTGCAGAACAGCGGCGTTATAGCCGGACATGATCTCCTCAGGCATGGGCTCTGGATTTTCTCCGTTGACTTCGGGAAGATCCGTTGCCAGACAGATTCCAGCCTGTGACAATATCTCCACCCTCCAGGTAAAGCTGGCTTTCCTGAGCTGATACAGTTTCACTAAGTAGGGAAGAGCCAGGAAAAGTGCGTCATAGCAGGTCATTTGATGGCTGAGGCCTTCACAGAGGTTGTCAAAGGCAATCCGATAATCGTCTTTTTCCTCCATATCCAAACGGCGCAGTTTGCTCTGAGGGGATATTGGCGCCTCTCCCATCAGTATTTTAATTTCTGGCAGGACGCTGCCGTATGCGCCGGTATAGGTTTCCCAGTATGGGGAATCCAAGGGAATCAGGTTCATGTTCATGGTTCAGTTGATACCTCCGGTTCTGTTTGATTGTAAAATGATATCAGTTGATAAACTGCACAGGCATGGGGTGGGAGTTGGGATATCAGGCATCCGTCTTTTATTATAGCTTCTGCTCCTGTCCAAAGTTCTACACCTTTGGAAAATTCCATACCCAAATCTTTTAACGGTGTGCTGACTGCATTAAAAGATTCAGAGAGATTGAACAGTGCAGCATAGCGGTCTTTTGTCTTGGCATTTTCTGCTGTCCATACCGCTGTTTCCTCGCTTCGCTCTATCTGCCTTGGACGGCATTCCGGCGGCAGCATGGCCAGAACTTCCCGGTTGGTCAGCAGGGATAACGTCCAGTCATCCAGCCTGGTAAGCTCTGCGCCTATCATCAGCGGCGAGCCGAACAGACACCAGAGGGTCATCATCGTTCTTTGCTCGTCGGGGGTAAACCTTGTTTTTCGTTCCCCTTTGCCGAATCCTCCGCCCAGCATCCCCAGGGGAAGCATATCACAGTCAGGATAACATCCGGCTTCCACATGGTCCTGCCAAAGCTCACACCGTTCAAACATATCCTTCAATAACCGCCACTCATCCCAGAAATCGTTGGTAATCCGCCACATGTTGGCGTATTTTTTATAATGCCAGGATTTTTCGATTAACGCAGGGCCGGGGGATAGGGAAAGGACAATAGGCCGTCCCTGCTTTTCAATGGCGCGGGCCAGCATTTCAATTTCATGGCGGCCCTCGTATCTGCCAAAACCGGAAGGGTTTAGGTTGTCAGTGTTGCAGATATCGTCGCATTTGATGAAGTCAACTCCCCAGAACGCATACAATTCTATCAAAGAATCATAGTACGCCTGCCCTTCGGCGCAGTCCCTTACACCATACATGTCCGGGTTCCAGCGGCAGACAGAGGAGGGATTGGCGGCCATGTCGGCAGTCATCTCACAGCCTTTGATTTGCATATGCTGATGGGCGGCTGTCCGGGGAATCCCCCGCATAATGTGGATGCCGAATTTCAGCCCCAGGCTGTGGATATATTCTGCAAGGGGACCAAAGCCCTTTCCGCCCGCAGAGGAGGGAAAGCGTTCCGGATCAGGCAGGAGACGGGAATACTCGTCTATTGCCACCGGAGCAAAGGGAATATACTGGAACTTGTCCCGCATGGAGCCTGCTTTGTAAGCGTACCATTCAATATCTACAACAATGTATTCCCACCCATAGCCCTTTAACTTGTCCGCCATAACAGCGGCATTGGCGCGAATCTGTGCTTCGGTTACAGTGGTGTCGTAATAATCATAACTGTTCCACCCCATAGGAGGGGTAGGGGCAAAGGCGTTTTTGTCCATGGTGTGTTTGCCGCCTCCCGTCAATGCTTTCCAATATCCGTCCGATAGTGCATATTTTCAAAGGAAATCTTCTTCACGCAGCCATAGGACTTTTTAAGAGCTTCCTGCAAATCCTTCCCAACAGCAGACACCCCAAGGACGCGCCCGCCGGCAGTGAGGAATTTCCCACTTTCAGATTTTGTCCCAGCATGGTACACAGTCGCTCCGGGAACCTGTCCCTTTTCGTCCAGCCCGGCGATTTCCTTGCCAGCGGCATACTTTTGGGGATATCCGCCGCTTGCCAAAATAACACAGGCACAAGCCCCGTCTTTCCACTTGATTTCAAGATCGCCCAAAGTTTCATTTGCCACAGCCTTCATAATGGCGATTAAATCTGTTTCCAGCATGGGCAGGACAACCTGTGTTTCCGGGTCTCCAAAACGGCAGTTGTATTCAATGACATACGGTCCCTTAGGGGTGAGCATCAGCCCGAAATACAGACAGCCCTTGAAAGGCCGTCCCTCTTGATTCATGGCGGCGATGGTGGGCAGGAAAATTTTTTCCATAGCCTGCTGCGCAAGTTCTGGGGTATAGTGGGGGTTGGGGGAGATGGTGCCCATGCCGCCGGTATTCAGGCCCTCGTCGTTGTCATTGGCCCGCTTGTGATCCATTGAGGAAATCATCGGCCTGACAACCTTGGAATCGGTAAAGGCCAGAACAGAAACCTCCGGCCCGGTGAGGAACTCCTCCACAACCACCTGATTCCCGCTCCTGCCAAAGGCTTTTTCCTCCATGATGGTGTGCAGCCCGTCCTTTGCCTCGTCTAGAGACTTGGCGATAATGACCCCTTTCCCCAAAGCCAGGCCGTCGGCTTTGATGACAACGGGGAACTCATTTTTTTCGGTAATGTAATCAAGGGCTTTCCGGGGATCGTCGAAAACCTCATAAGCCGCTGTGGGGATGCCGTATTTTTTCATCAGCCCCTTGGAAAAAACCTTGCTTCCCTCAATCATGGCAGCCTTTTGGCTCGGCCCGAAGGTCAGGAAACCTGCCTGTTCCATGGCGTCAGCCATGCCAAGCACCAGGGGATCGTCCGGCGCGACGACCACCAAATCGACCTGCTTCTCCTTTGCGAAAGCGACCATACCGTCAATATCAGTGGCCTTGATAGGATGGCATTCCGCGTCCGCCGCAATGCCGCCGTTGCCGGGACAGCAGTAGACCTTTCCGCAGTCAGGGCTTTCTTTCAGCTTTTTAATGATGGCGTGTTCCCGTCCGCCGCTACCTACTACCAGAATATCCATTGACGTTTTTTGTGACATTGATGTCAAACCTCCTTGGTTTTATTATATTTGTTCTTCCTTATAAACTGGAATTTGTTGTTACTTTTTAGCTTTAAGAAACAAACCCTTATCTTTTTTATAAACCTGTACTGTTTCAAATCCAGAATGATAAAAAAAAGCCTCTAACTCTTTTGGGCTGTATATCCTCACATCGCCAGTTTTTGAAAAGGGAAGCCAAAATTGATTTGCAAAAAATCTGAGCACTGTTCCAAAGTTAGGGTCAGCTATATATACTGTACCGTTTTTCTTTAAAACTCTTTTACATTCATCTACAAATCCCTGTGGATTATCAAAGTGATGAAATGCACAGCATACCGTTATAACATCAATGCTTTCATCACTCCATTCAAGTGGAAAACATGTCTTTACCTCAAAATTCATATTAGAATAACGCATTTTTGCAGCAAGAATCATATTTTCTGATACATCTATTCCATTTGCCTGAATTTTTGCCTTTTTTGATAATTCCCTCAACAGTGTCCCATTCCCACACGCAATATCAAGGACAACGTCACCTTCCCTCAAATCTATTGTATCAGATAGTTCCTTAATATGAAATCTGGTAAATTGTCCTTCCCGCGACGAATCGTATTCGGATGCGATTTTATTGTACGCAATTCTTGATTCTTCTGTTTTTTTATTCATATCATTCCTCTGCTGCAAAATCCGTTTAAATGCATTTTTCTTTCACATTTATTCATCATGTTCTTTACCTCTATAAACCGGAATTTATTTATTTCCCTTTCTGCCCTTGTAATAATAAATCGCCAACACAACGGCAAAGGAAATAAGCTGTGCAGCCATAACTCGGACAATTTGCAATTCGTCTGCACCCTTTAAAGAAATAACGTGCAGCATATTTGTAGCAACGGTATTATTTAATAGATGGTCCCCAACTCCTACCCATATATTTCCTGTCATGCGGTAAAGAAGTCCCCACTTTATCCCCATAATTCCAGAAAGGATAATATAGCCGATCCCCATTAGAGCCATTGCCGCAAATGACATTTCACCATTTATATAGCTTCTGAATGGCATTACAATGTGCCAAATACCAAATAAAAAAGCGGCAGTAAAATTCGCTTTCATAAATGAATTTGATTCAGAGAGCGTTTTAATAAACAGTCCGCGAAAAACGCCCTCCTCCATCCATACATTGATGGCATTGAATAATATACACAACGCAAAGAAAAGAAAATCTGTATTTTTTACTTGAAAACCAGTTAAAGAAAAACTGCTGATATATATTTCAAAATGTGCAGGATTGTGCTGCAGAGCTAAAATTGAAAATTCCAACCCATATGAAATCATAAAGCAAAGGCTTCCCAATAACAAACCTTTCAAAATATCGCTTAGGAAGCCATTTCTTTGAAATCCAATATCACCCCATGTAAGATTTAAGCTTTTTAATATCACTGCTAATACAATAATTCCAACAACTTTGTGAAGTACATTTTCCCCAATAACCGTTTTGTCTGTTCCAATTAGAAAATACTCGGCAAACCTTACAGACAGACAAAATGTGAATATTGCAATGCACAAGTGATTCAGTTTACATTTTATGTTTAATCTCATATATAGTTATCCATTACAAATTACAATTTAACATATTACCGATTGCCATGCGAACGGCAGCAAATCTCTTGCTTTCACTTTAATCAGGTTTCCGCTTTCATCGTTCACAATTACCTTTATATCGGGGCAGTACTCATACAGCATCTGCCTGCAATTCCCGCAGGGCGGGATAACGCTGTTCAAGTGTTTCTCGTGAACCGCCACGATTGTATCAAAATCTCTTTCCCCCGCTGAAACGGCAATCCCCATGGTTATGTACTCTGCGCAGGAGCCGTGGATTCCGTCGCAGTTTACTCCCTTATAGACAGCGCCATTTTTACATAAGATTGCGCATCCAACCGTGTGGTTGTATACTCCGTCATCAAAATTCTCTTTTAACACAGCAAGGGCTGTTTCTATCAGCATTTTGTCCTTTTCGTTTAATTCATATCTTTCCATTGTAGCCCTCCTTGGCGTTTGTTATAATCATCTTTTGTAAGCCTCCAATGATATTGCAGCTTTCCCTTATGCGGTTGAGGGACTTCTTCTTTCACACCTGAATCCTCCGTTTTGCAGTTATCGTTTCAGCAAATCTGACGGCTTCCCAATAAACTAAAAGCAGATGTACACAGCAGGGGACTCATCTTGAATAGTTTGCTTCCAGCAGAGGAAGTACTTCCGGGTTTCGTAATACCCAAGCTACTGCATAAGCGCACAGAGCGATTGACAGGTCCCCATCATCCCGGCCGTACCGCAAAAGCTGTGCTGTCTTTTCTGCCTGTGCAATATCCTCCTCTTTCAGCGGATTTCCCAAGCGGAGATATGCCGGAAATATACGGAGCATTTCCTGATAATCTTTATCCCAATTCATACTTCCGTTTCCCATAATCTCGTGGTTCACTTTACCTGCAATTCGGATCGCCTCTCCCTGTGCAGTCTGTGCTTTTCCGCTGGGCGGGACAAGATAATTCCAAAGCATACGAAATGAATCACTTCCGCTCTGTTCCGGTATACGGATGGGGGATATTCCATCGTGGAAGGGCACTTCTCCAACTGGCTCAACTCTGAACAGCTTATAAAGTTCCTCCAACCCTTTTGTCTGACTGCGCAGAAATTCTGGGTCCTGGATTCCACGTTTAACCCGTTGAAACCGCTCTGCCGATTTCCGGAAAAATTCACGGGCGCGTTCTGAAATTACAGCTCCATGATCCAGAAGAAGCGTACAGATTTCCAGCAGCTTTTCATAGGGAAGGCGTTCTTGCAGAAGAGTCTTTTCCAGAGGGGTCAGAAAACCTGGCCAATCAATTCTGCCTGATTTGATATTCACATCAACACCGGCATTCAGCAGAGCCTTGACAGCTTCTGAACGCCCATACATTGCCGCAAGATGCAATGGTGTAGTTCCATCATACTTGGCAAGATTGACATTAGCTCCCAGGTCAATTAAAAGCTGTACATCGCCATTCCAGGCAGAGGCGTGGTTAAAGATCGGCGTTTGTCCATAATAATCTTTGAAATTTACATCTGCTCCCTGTTCTTTTGCCCAAAAAGCAAATTCCCGCGGCAGGGGAGACAGAGAAAAAATATTGGAGCTGTATTTATTTTGTATAGCATTTGGCTCACACCGCAAAAATTGCTCTTTTAAAGCCCCTATGTCCTTACTTTCCAAAAGCGGAACTATTTCTTTTGGAAGTGTTTTACGCTTTTTGGCCATATTCTCTCCTAAAATGTGAATTACCAGGCTAATATGCTTCTGATAACTTGTATAACGGATACGCCGAAGAAGCAGACGTTTTTTCCATGCGGCACACAGTATAAGCATTAGAGAAAGAAGATATATCCATTTGTGTTACCTCTACAAAAGAAAAGTTGTTTATAACCACCACTTAGAAGTAATTTCACCAAGAGTAACGATTTTCTCATCCGTTCCACATAATTTTCCATTTTATTAAAAAATCCCGATTTATTGACTGGTTCTTTTATAACAATTTCTAACAAACTTGTCAATCATCATCCTCTCTATTCGGATCATAAATACATTCCTTTACACATTTACCGCAATTATTACATTTGTCATCAACAACAGGCGAATAAAAGCCATATTGATTTTGCTGAAAAGAAATATGTTCACAGAAACCGCACGCATTACACCCTGTGCAAACGCCTGCATTAACAATGCTCATAATATTATTCATGAAAATCCCCCCACACCTGAAATCACTCTCCCAAATACCCCAGCACATCTTTTGGGGTATGCAGCAGCGGGAAATCCGGTTTCCTGCCGTTATCCAGCCAGCCGCTCTGCTCCATGTACCATCCGGCCTGCAATGCTGTCATTCCCGCGTCCCTTGCCGCTTCCAGTTCGCTGCTGCCGCCGTCCCCAATATATAAACATTCATTTGGCGTTACATTCAGCTCTTTGACACACTTTTCAAATATTTTTGCATCCGGTTTTTTCATTCCCTGCTCAAAAGATAAGAGCATACTGTCAAAATAACCCGCAATTTTGCTCTGCCTGATAACGTCCGCTTCCTCCGAAAAGCAGTTGCTGATTAGCGCAAGCTTTTTCTTTGAACGCTTGATTTCCTCCAGCATGGGGATGATCTCTGGATCCAAATTTTCAAAGCACGCCTGCTTTGTGGCGATTCTTTTTTCCACAATGCGCTTTAACAAATACTCGGAATAAAGGTTATGCTTCCTTAATATTTCTTCCAGCACATCCTCTAATGTCTGAATGCCTATTGTCCTTTTTTCTCCAGAGGGTTCCCATATTGTTTGAAATTCCTCATTGCTGATGCCAATGTCCGCGGCAATCTGTTCTCCAAAATACAGGGGGCAGTTATAATATTGTGTCACCAGGGTTTCAAACATATCAAAAATGACCGCTTTCACCATAGGTATCGCCCTCCCTCTAAACTGTCCTTTATTATATCTGTTCGCAAAAAGCCATTATTTCCTTTTCTCTGGATTTTACCGCCTCTTTAAATTCGACTGAACATAATCCGAGTGATTCACAGCATTTAATTTCCAAGTGACCATAAAAATGCTCTATACTGCCGATGACCTTCTCACATTCTTTCATACCGGGACCTGTCCGAAGCGCTATCGCATAGCCTTTTTTACCGGCGCTGACAGCCGCGTGGGGATCATGGGTATTGCACCAGGGGGTACATCTGTCAATAAACGCTTTAAATTGCCCCGGAATATCTGCCCAATAGGAGGGAGAAACCGAAACAATTATGTCCGCCCATTCAAATTCATCCATCAGCAAATCCACATCATCATTTTGAACACATTTTGCGGTGGTATGGCAGCTCCTGCACCCCCTGCAAAAATGAAAATGATAGTCGTCAATACAAACACTTTTCGTAGTGTATTTATGGGATAATTTTTCCGAAACGATGTTTACGATTTCCGCCGTTGCTCCTGTCCGCACAGGACTGCAATTTATGATAAGCGCATTCATAGGCAAGCCCTCCTGTCAATCGGATTTTAACGTTCTTATACTTTAAGCTGCCAAAGTCCGCAAAACAACAAGTATTACACGCCTTACAGGTTCGATTCAGCAGCTATGCTGAATCGAACCTTTTTCCTTATGTACTGTCAGATTGGCGCTTAATGGTGGAACAGACGAATTCCGGTACACGCCATGGCGATTCCATACCGGTTGCAGACCTCAATCACATTATCATCCCGAATCGAACCGCCAGGCTGCGCGATACAGGCCACGCCGCTCCGGTGCGCCCGCTCGATGTTGTCACCAAAGGGGAAGAACGCATCAGAACCCAACGCCACACCGGTGAGCTGTTTCAGCCACTCCTTCTTTTCCTCTCTGGAAAGGGGCTCCGGCTTGGTTTCAAAGAAGTTCTCCCAGATGCCGTCTGCCAGCACATCCATATAGTCGTCGGAGATGTATACGTCAATGGTGTTATCCCGGTCAGCCCGTTTGATTCCCTTCTTGAAAGGCAGGGCCAGCACCTTTGGATTCTGCCGCAGCCACCAGATATCCGCCTTGTTGCCCGCAAGCCTCGTGCAGTGGATTCTGGACTGCTGCCCTGCGCCGATGCCGATAGCTTGTCCATCCTTCACATAGCAGACCGAATTGGACTGGGTGTATTTCAAGGTAATCAGGGAAATTACCAAATCCCGCTTCTGTTCAGCGGTCAGGGTCTTGTTTTCGGTGACAATGTTCTCTAAAATGCTTCCGTCCAGCTTAATTTCATTGCGCCCCTGTTCAAAGGTCACACCGAACACCTGTTTCCGTTCAATGGGAGCGGGCTTAAAGTCCGGGTCGATTTGGATAACGTTATAAGTTCCGTTCCGCTTGGCTTTCAGCAGTTCCAACGCTTCCTCGGTATAACCGGGGGCAATCACCCCGTCGGAAACCTCCCGGTTCAGCAGCTTGGCAGTAGCCAAATCGCAGGTATCGGAAAGGGCGGCGAAATCTCCAAAGGAGGACATGCGATCTGCACCCCTTGCCCTTGCATAAGCACAGGCCAGAGGGGAAAGCTCCCCTTTGCCCACATAGTAGATTTTTTTCAGCACATCGGAGAGGGGAAGTCCAATAGCCGCCCCCGCCGGGCTGACGTGCTTAAAGGAAGCAGCGGCAGGAAGCCCGGTTGCTTCTTTCAGCTCTTTAACAAGCTGCCAGCTATTGAAAGCGTCCAGAAGATTGATATATCCGGGCCGCCCGCTCAAAACAGTGATGGGAAGTTCCTTCCCATCCTCCATATACACCCTGGATGGTTTCTGGTTGGGGTTGCAGCCGTATTTTAATTGCAGTTCGTTGGCCATCTTTTACGCTCCGCCTTTCTAAAAATTACTGGTTTTTGTTGACAATCCGTGTTTCAAATTTCCCTGTTTCCAAATCAATGAACCGGGTAAACAGGGAAACCTTGTTGTCCATGTTGAGGCTTTCCCAAATGGCATTGGTGAATTCGTCCAAAGTTCCGTCAATCTCCACCTGCTCCGGCTCCCCTTCAAAGGAGGGGACAGGGTTGCCGTCACAGCGGTAGGTATGGATAAAATGCCCCTGTCCCGCCATAGGACTGGTGTACTCAAAAAAGTACCGCCGCACACTGGAAGAATCACCGTCTGCGCTTTTCAGGATAGACAGCTTATAATTACCCTTCTCAACAATGCCAGAGACGCGGGGGGTATAGATAGGCGGATCCGGCTCAAAGGTACGGGTTCGGAGGGCCTCTTCAAAGGTTTTTCCCTGGGACATAAAGTCATAGATGGTGTCGGTCTGGTCGCCGTTGGTGACAATCTGCACACCGTTCAAAACACGGACAGGTGCATAGATTACCAAGGATGGATCAGAAAGCTTTGCAGGATCATGGGCCTGGGTGCGCAGCCCGTCGCCATCGGCGACAAAGATGCGGTTGCGGCTGTTGACGCTCCGCCCCATGATAAAATAGGCGATAACCATATGTTTGCCGTCCTTATGTTTGCCCAATACAATACTCCGTCCGGGGTAGGTGTTTTGCTGTAAAAGCTTGGTAAGTTCGTAAGTCATAAACAAACTCCTTTTTGCTAGAAATATTTATTTGACACATGACTAAATGTTATGCAGT
This sequence comes from uncultured Oscillospiraceae bacterium, assembly GCA_910589145.1. Taxonomy (GTDB): domain Bacteria; phylum Bacillota; class Clostridia; order Oscillospirales; family Ruminococcaceae; genus UBA1405. Next base: position 26,179 of record CAJUSD010000007.1, on the reverse strand, counting down.
CCTGCCTTCACTCAGTTTCTTCACTTCATCCAGGGAAAGCCCGGAAAACTCAGCAATTCTTTCCAAAGGCAGTGAACCGCTGGCCAGCATCCGAAGGACAGTGTTCTTTTTTTCCTCGTTTGCACCTTCAATTTTACCCTCAATTTTACCTTCAATTTTGCCCTCCTGCCAAGATGCTTCCCGCATTTCTTCCATAATCTTACACACTTGGCCCACTCCTTTCGGGTTTTCCTTTAAATATCGTGTGGCATCCGCCATAATCTTAAAATTCATCTGATCGGGATTGGAACAGTTAAAATCATGCATTAGCTTTCCAATATCGGAGTCTCCGCGGTATTCGCCGTTGATATAGACGATGTGTTCGCCATCATTAAAAGGTTTGCCGGTATCAAGATTAACCCTCTCTATATGATAGATTGGTTTTCCTTCCCCGAAAAAATCCTTTTCCGTAATGAAAATCGTATATGTTTCCGGCAATGCGGTAAAATCCTGCCCAGCATCCAAATTTTCCACATCCATCACACTGGAATGATACCTCGCCCTTTGAGGTTCTGAACCCTTATCTGCACGCTGCACTTCCATATCATACTTTTTATCCTCGGAATCCTCCCCATAAGCGTCCAGGCAGAGGGAACAAGCACCCACCAGCCGCTTCATATCTTTTTGCGTCTGGCATTTTACGATGACCAAATCTGACCTTTCAACGAAAATCCTCAATACAAATTCTGCCAATGGGATATTATCCTTAAAAAGGCATCTCATAAAATCGTCGTCCATAGGCCGGAGAAGCCGCAGACGCTCTAAATCTTTTTGATGATCCCGCTCACGCTGTTCCTTTGTAAACACACTTATCCTCTGCTTTCTATCATTATACTATGCTCTTGTGTATATTTGGACTATATTATATCAGTAAATTTTGAATTTCCAGCTCGTCCAGTAAAGCATAAAAGCAATCTTCGTTTGAGGGATAAACCAGATTTGAAGTTCTTTCCGGCAGATTGGCGATTTTCTGTTCCAATGTGTCCCAGACTTCCTTTGGATATATTGCAGTGTAATTATAATTGGATGGCTTTTCAACTATGGAACGATATATTTCTTCCTCATCCATCCTGTAAAAGTTTCCAAGGTATTCCGTATGGGCCCCCACATTCCCATAATAAAAGTCCAGGTTCTGGGTAATATGGAAAAAGGCCCATTCAGGAGACTGCGCAAAATAGGAGGGAGAATCAAACCCGTCCTGCATTACCCGCTCAACCACAGCTTTTTCACAATGGTTTTGAAGGCACTCCCAAAGTACAGCCGTATTGATTCCATATTGTTCTGCTGTATGGCATATTTGAATGCAATCATTGACATCTGCTCTTAATGCTTGATAATTCTTCATCCTTGGCGTTGGGACATACAACGGAACTGTCAGGCGGGCTTTTTCTTCTGGATATTGAGCAATTTTATATAGAATTTCGTCAAAATCCTGTGCTAAGGCTTTGCTTACCATTAAATTGAAAAGAATTCCAAATCCACGGCTGCGAAGAAACTCAACTGTCTGAAAAAGATCGTCATAGGCAGCAGTATTTTGCACAATTTGATTATGCCGCTGCCGCCCCCCATGGACGGCAAGCATAAAACGCTTTGTCTCTGCATCATGCAAAGCGGATAATATGTTATCTTTATCCTGACGGTTTATCAGCGCTATTCCGGTTGTTGGAACTGCAAAATTTTCATAAGAAGTATATTCCTTACAGGTTACATTACAAAAGGAAAGGATTTCTGCAATCTGCGGGTGACAGAAAATTTCATTGCCAAGCGTCAGGGATATATCTCCTTCAAGACGATTCAAAACAGGAAGTATTTTGTTTACTGCAAATGCAAAATCGGAAAGCAGTATAGGTTTATCCGGCCCACCGTTTACATAACAATGTCCACAGTTTACTGCACATCCGGCAATAGTGATTTCAAAGGTATATTTCATTTGTCTTGCTCCTTCTATTTATTTTACGATAGAAACAAAACAAAGTGAGACGGCCCTTGGCTTGGGATATTCTGTACAAATGCCGTCAGCTTTGTTTTGTACAGAGCAAACCAAGCATATGGGGAGGCGCCTGTATATTTTTATACAATGCCAAACCTTCTTTCAACCAATTTATAGGTGTGTATCCGGTCCAATCTCCCCCCGGCAGAACATTTCCACCGCCTGGGGGAGTATCTGCCATTCCGCCTGTTCCATCACCCGCCGCTGTAAAACCTCGGGGGTATCGCCGGGGAGGATTTCCACTGCTTTCTGGAGAACAATCTGTCCGCCATCGTAAACCCCATTGACAAAATGCACTGTCGCGCCGGTGACTTTCACACCATATGCGAGGGCGGCTTCATGGACTTTCAGCCCATAGAAGCCCTTTCCGCAAAAGGAGGGGATCAGGGAAGGATGGATATTCAGCATCCGATGGTCGTATTCCTTTGTCACCTGGTCGCCCACAAAGGACAGATACCCGGCAAGCACCACCAAATCCACCCGGTATTCCCTTAAAGCCGCCAGCATAGCGGAATCAAAATCCTCCGGGTTGGGGTATTTCTTCTTACTGACCACCACAGCGGGAACATTATTGTCCTTTGCCCGCTGGATAGCATAAGCTTTCGAGTTAGATGCAATCACCAGCACAATTTCCCCGCCGGCGATTTTTTTCGATTGCTGCGCGTCAAAGAGCGCCTGTAAATTTGTCCCGCCGCCCGATACCAGGACGGCGATTCTCTTTTTCTCCATTGTGCTTCCCCCGGTTACAGGATTTCCACGCCGGTTTCACCCGCTTGGATTTCACCAATGATAGAGGCTTTCTGTCCGCAGGAATTCAGCACTGAAACCGCCTTGTCTGCATCCTCGCCGCTGACTACTGCACACATACCAGTTCCCATGTTGAAGGTGTTGAACATATCCCGTTCGGGGATGCTGCCGACCTTCTGCATCAGGCGGAAGATAGGGGGAACTTCCAGCTTGTCCTTCTGGATGACCGCTTTTCTTCCTTCGGGAAGACAACGGGGGATATTCTCGTAAAAGCCGCCGCCGGTGATGTGAGAAACCGCCTTGACTGTTACCACATCAAATAGGGACAGCATAGGCTTTACATAGATCTTTGTGGGGATAAGAAGAGTTTCCCCAAGGGTCTGTCCCAGTTCCGCCGAGTACATTCCCAAGCCGCCTTTTCCGGTTTTATCAATCTCGAATATTTTGCGGATTAAGGAAAATCCATTGGAATGTACGCCGGAAGAGGCAAGGGAAATAATGGCGTCGCCAGGTTTCATCTGTGTGTTGTCCAGAATTTTCGATTTATCAACTACGCCAACAGAGAAACCAGCCAGATCGTATTCATCTTCGGGGTAAAAGCCAGGCATTTCTGCGGTTTCACCGCCCACCAGGGACGCCCCGGACTGGACACAGCCCTCTGCCACACCAGAGACAATAGACGCGATCTTTTCCGGGAAGTTCTTGCCGGTGGCAATATAGTCCAAGAAGAACAGGGGCTTTGCGCCGCAGCAGATAATGTCGTTGACACACATGGCAACGCAGTCTATGCCTACGGTGTCGTGTTTGTCTTGGAGAAAGGCTATTTTCAGCTTGGTGCCTACGCCGTCAGTTCCAGAGACAAGAACAGGTTTTTGGATACCGGTCATATCCAGCTCAAACAGACCGCCAAAGCCTCCGATTCCAGAGACAACCCCGGAAGTCATGGTACGGGCAACATGGGCTTTCATCAGTTCAACTGCTTTGTATCCGGCGGTAACGTCAACGCCTGCCGCCTTATAGCTTTCGCTGAAACTTTTGCTCATGGGAAAATCCTCCTGTCAAAGTAGTAATTGGGAAGCAAATTTGCAGACGAAAATTTCAGATGTGGATTTGCTTAATATATATTCGATTTTTGGCCGATCCCCGAGAGGCGGCTGTGCATTGCCACGGCTAAAAAACTTGGCGGAGATTTTTATTTATACAAAACCCTGGTTAGAATTATACCAAAATCGAGTTGAATAGTATGGAATATATAGACTTTTTGGATCAAATTATTTCTCTGCAATCAATCGATGATTCGCATCAGAACAGGTTGGCTATCCATGCGTCTGTTCCATAGATGTCATAGCAGCTTCCGATTACAATATTATCTTTCTTTTCTGTTTTTGCATCCCGCTCCCATTGAAGCGTTGGAACAGATGGTTCCATAAGATTGGGCGGATCCCGGAAGGATCCCGGTTTGTCTCCCCTGAACTGAAAGAAACTGCCGTCGCGGGTATCATAAGTAAAAAGATAATGATATTCATTGATATTATCAATATCTGACAAAAACTGCGTCCGAAGATAAAATACAACAGAGCCGTCCTCACGTTCCTGGAAAGCTTGGACTTCAACCTCTCTCGGTGTGTACTCGTCATAGTAATAAAAGAGAATAACGGTGTTAAAATCCGCCTGCTGAAGCTTTTCCAGAAAAAGCTCCGGCGTCAGGGACATTCTTTCCAGCATTTCCTCCACAGTCACAATTCTTTTTTCATCCAGACTGTAATTGAGGGAACAGGTATTGCCATAATCCAGATAACTCGGATAAACAATATCATGCACCACAGCCTGCACCCATTTGGAATTCACATAGGGGAAGGTACGAATTTCTCTTTTGCTTCCGATATGATAGGGAGCCGTTTTATATTCCTCCCAATCTTCCTCCAACGCCTTTACATCTGCGCAGGTTTTCTCCGGAGTTCCTTCCAGGCAGGGGATTTCCACAAAGCTGTCACCTAAAAAGGACAAGTTTAAGGGGTCGGACAGACTAAAATATTCCTGGACTGCCATTACCAGCCTTGGGGCGTCCTTCGGAAGCTCCGGCGGGGCGGATGATTTCGGGATTCCCGGGAAAAAGAATCTAATCTTTTTTTCGTCTGTGGGTTTCTTCTGTTCTGGTTCTGCTTCATCTGCCGGGTCAGGGGATGGGTCCGGCGAATCCAAAGCGGTTTCAGCTCCGCTCTTTGACGGTTCAGAAGAGAAAGAAATACCTTCAACGTCCCTATGGCACCCGGTCAAAGAAAGTAAAATAATCGCCCAAGCAATGGATAGAAATTTTTCCATCATGTCAGCCTCCAAAACGTAAACCCTGCATTGTAAAAAGGAGACAAGCAATAGGGGGTGGTCACGAATTCATCTCCGCTGAAAGGGTACAATACACGAAATTCCCTCGTTGCCACATCCGACGATATATAAAATAGCCTGCCTGCGGGAAGTGTTTCGCGCACTGCACCGAGTTCATCAGATACAAGCCCGCGACCAAAACCTTATGAGGGGAGAGATTAGCCGGATTGCGCAGCAGAGCAGCGCTCCAAACCTCTTTCCTTGTCTCCTTTGTTTCATCGAACCCGTGTTAATTTAACGTGAGTTCAACAGAAAATGGTAAAATTTTTGGCATTAAAACAGGGGTTACAGTACTTGTTTATACACGGCTTCCCTGAAAAGGGGTTCAGATCAGCAGAGCTGACCTGTTGCCGGAGAGTTGCAAAACATAGTTTCGTGCGAAGCTGAGAGGTTTGGGCCAGTTGTACTGAACTCCCCACCTAACCGTTCTAACAGCATTAAATCTAAGCTTGTACCTATTTTTCCCCGTCGAACTCACGTTAACTTAACGGAGCTCTGTCCTCGCTCTCACTGATTCTGCTTTCAAATTTGTCTTTATGTGTCTCTTGGGGAATTTCGGCAGGATATTCCCCGTCAAAACACGCAGAGCAGAAATTCAGGCTGCAGTTTTCGGCAATTTGCTTCACGCTGTTAATGCTCAAATACCCCAAACTGTCTGCGCCCAGTTCCTGGCGGATTTCATCAATGGACATCCGGCAGGCGATCAGCTTGTCCTTGCTGTCAATGTCAGTCCCAAAGTAACAGGGATTGGTAAAGGGCGGGCTGGAAATGCGGATGTGTACCTCGGTCGCCCCGGCTTCCCGCAGCAGGCTGACGATGCGCTTCATGGTGGTGCCCCGAACGATGGAGTCATCGATCATCACAACCCGTTTGCCCTGGACAGTGGCTCTAACCGCGTTAAGCTTCAGCTTGACCGCGTTTTCCCGCTGCCCCTGTGTCGGCTGGATGAAGGTCCTGCCAATATAGCGGTTTTTAATAAACCCTACGCCGTAGGGGATGCCAGACTGTCTGGCAAAACCCAAAGCTGCATCAAGACCAGAATCAGGAACGCCAATAATCACATCTGCCTGAACAGGATGCTCCAAAGCCAAAAACGCCCCTGCCCTTAAACGGGCGTTGTGGACGCTTGCCCCATCGACAACAGAGTCAGGACGGGCAAAGTAGACGAATTCAAAGACGCAAAGGGAGCTTTTTCCACCGCAGTGGGTCTCAATGGAGCGCATACCTTTTTTGTCCACAATGACGATTTCACCGGGTTTCACATCCCGGACAAATTCCGCTCCCAGGGAATCCAGAGCGCAGGTCTCCGAAGCGAAGATGGCTGCATCACCCAATTTGCCAATGCAGAGGGGATGGAAACCGTTGGGGTCGCGGACTGCAATCAATTTGGTGGGGGACATAATCACCATGGAATAAGCGCCTTTAATCTGGTACATGGCCTGTTCCACAGCCTGTTCAATGGACTTGGCTTTCAGCCGTTCCTTAGTGATAATATAGGAGATTACTTCGCTGTCATTGGTGGAATGGAAAATCGCGCCGGAAAGTTCAAGCTGTTCCCGCAGTTCCCAGGCATTGGTCAGGTTGCCGTTGTGGGCAAGAACCATAGGCCCTTTTACATGGCGAACAACTAAGGGCTGAGCGTTGCTGCGGTTATGGTTGCCCGTAGTGGAATAACGGACATGGCCGACAGAAATTTCACCGGTTCCCAGGCGGTTCAGGACTTCCTGGTTAAACACTTCCGGCACCAGCCCCAAATCTTTATGGGAGACGATAACCCCGTCATTATTGACGGCAATGCCGCAGCTTTCCTGCCCCCGGTGCTGGAGAGCATACAGGGCAGTATAGGTGCAGGAGGTAACATGATTGGCCTGGTTCGGGTCGTAAATGCCGAACACACCACATTCTTCATGGAGTTCGTTAAACAAATTCTTTCACCTCGTAATTTATTACAGAATGAGCATATAAAAATGGTACAAAGTCCGGTTGCGTGCATAAACCAAACGCAGGCAGAAACCTGCCCCGGATTAAGAACCTGTATTCACAACCGAGGGATGCCGGATGGACAAGGATTTTTCTCGTTAGACAAGGAGATTTTCCGCAGCCATACTGACGTATGGCAAGGGAAACCGACGCAGTATGGCGGGAAAAAGACCAGCCAGACGGCGTGCAGCGGTTGTGAATACAGGTTCTAAAAGCTTTGGCCGCTTTCTCGAAAGCGGCAGGTCCAGGGTTGAGCAGCGGAGCTGCTCCGGCGCCTTGGTCGCCAGTTCAGTTTTGCTGAACTGAACCCGCAGGCGCGAAATACCCCAAGTACCTTAGTACCCGAACCAGTCAAAGCAAAAGCGATATCATCAGACAACCGTCAGGAATTTTAAGTAAAAAGCCCATGCAAATTGTTCCTTGGGAACGCTAAGATTGAAATAATCGCAGGAATATGGGGACGAATTCCCTATATGGGCTTTTCTTCCGCTTCGTCCAGCCCGCAGGCTGGACAAACCTTTGGGCCAATCTCAGGATTGGGCCCCCTGCATCACCTAATACAGCAAAGCCCATAGAAAGTTCCCGATTTTTTGTGTATTTTATGAATTGGCTCAATTATTAGTTATTACAGTAAACGGATGGATAATCTCAAACAAGGAATAGGGGATTATTCTCCCATTAGCCGGCGCATAATCTCCTGATAAGCGTCCTCGACATTGCCCATATCCCGGCGGAAACGGTCTTTATCCAGCTTTTCATGGGTTTTCTCGTCCCACAGACGGCAGGTATCGGGGCTGATTTCATCGGCTAATACAATTTTACCATCGGAAGTCTTGCCAAATTCCAGCTTGAAATCCACTAAATCAATATGGATCCCCTTCATATAGGCTTTCAGGAAGTCATTTACCCGGAAGGTATAATCTTTAATCAGGTTGATTTCCTCCCAGGTAGCCAGCTTTAAAGCGACTGCATGGTAATCGTTGAGCAGAGGGTCGCCCAGGTCGTCGTTTTTGTAAGAGAATTCAATCGTGGGTGCGTCAAACACAATACCTTCCTCTACACCGTAACGCTTGGAGAAGGAACCAGCAGAAATATTGCGGACAATGACCTCCAAGGGAACGATGGAAACCTTTTTCACTGCTGTTTCCCGGTCGGAAAGCTGCTTGACAAAATGGGTGGGGACTCCGGCTTCCTCCAGCTTCTGCATCATGAAGTTGGTCATTCTGTTATTGATAACGCCTTTTCCCACAATAGTTCCCTTTTTCAGACCATTAAAGGCAGTTGCGTCGTCCTTGTAGTCCACAATGACAACGTTGGGATCCTCAGTGGCGAATACCTTTTTGGCTTTTCCCTCGTAGAGCTGTTCTAACTTTTCCATGTTGTTTTTACCTCACATTTCTTAAAAATTAAAGTTCATTCATCATTTCCTGTAATTTTTTATCCTTCTCCCCGACCTTCTGGGACATATCCTTTTTCATGTCGGAGAGCTTACGGGACAATTCCTCATCAGAGAGTGCCAGCATCTGGGCAGCTAAAATAGCAGCATTTTCCGCGCCGTCAATGGCAACAGTGGCCACCGGGATGCCGGAAGGCATCTGTACCGTAGCAAGCAGCGCATCCAGCCCGTCCAAGGTAGAGGACTTAATGGGTATGCCGATAACGGGAAGGGTAGTGTGTGCTGCCAGTACCCCGGCAAGGTGGGCGGCTTTCCCGGCAGCGGCGATAATCACGCCGAAACCATTTTCCTTAGCTTGTCCGGCAAAGGACGCAGCCTGCTCCGGGGTGCGGTGGGCGGACATGACATGGGCCTCCACAGGGATTCCGAAGGATCTCAGTTTCAGAACTGCGGGCTTGACGGCGGGGAAATCGCTGTCGCTGCCCATAATAACCGCAACTTTTTTCATAAATCATTCTCCTTTTATAAAATACGTTAATAAACTGGAATTTACCTTCGTGTATAGATTAAATCCATTATACCATTATATGACTGTGCGCTAAGCAGCCTTAACTTAATTTCACTCTCTGCATTTTCAAAAAGCCGAATACCAGAACCTAAAAGTGTTGGAATTATAGTAATATGATAGCAATCAATTAAATCCTCATTTACTAACTGTTGGATAAGATTCGCTCCACCACATATCCAAACATCTTTTCCGTCTTCTTTTTTCAGCCTTTTGACCAAACTAACAGGACTTAAATTTACAAATTGAACTTTTTCAGAGGATGCGTATTTATTATGTGTAATTACATAAGTTGTGAAATCGTTATATACCCATTCTGTGGGAGAAAGTTCAGTAACAATTTGATGATACGTATTCCAACCCATCAAAATTGTATCAACGTTCTTTACAAATTCAGAATAAGTGTCAATATTCTCGGTATCACTGCCTTGTCCTTTCAGCCATCCAACCCTACCCTTGCTATCTGCAATATATCCGTCAAGGCTCACCGCTATAAATAAACTAATTCTTCTCATGTATCTTTATTTCCTTATAAATTCCGATATAGGGAATATGGCGCATGTTTTGTATTCGCATGATAATCTTCATATTGCAGCCCGCGTTGTTTGGATACTGCGCTTTCAATCATTTTTTTAGTGAGATCAGGAACATCATCCCTTGACAATGCGTGCTTAATATCCAGCCATAATACTTCACTGTTCTCATCGTTATCCGATTGTGCTTCTCCCGAAATATATTCTGCACAGAACACAATATACCAGTCGTGCATATTAAACCTAATGCCAATGATATTCTGCGGTTCTATCTCTATGTTCGTTTCTTCCATGTATTCACGTTTTAAGGCTTGCTGAGGCGTTTCGCCGTAATTCACATAACCGCCCGGTATAATCAGCTTTCCCTTTCCGTTGCCGTATGTATGGCGGGCAAGCAGCACCTTATTATCTTTTATCACGACAGCGGCAACACTTTGTCCCCAATTTGTACTCTCGCTGCTCATAATCAATCATCCTCCTGTTACAATGAAATCCCAATTTATCTTTATTTGTCAAATAGCAATCCACCAGCACACACCATACCTGTCAATAATGGTAGCACAGCATTTATTCCATGGCTCCTCATGGATGGCTTCAATGACAACGCCGCCATCACGCAAAACATCAAAAGCGTGATAGACGCTCTCTTTGGTTCCCATCTCAAATACATTAAAAGTCATTGTTTCCCACTTCATTTTGTGGATAAACTCTATATCGCAGGGATTCTTTGCCTCGCCGATTGCCAAAAAGCCTTCACCATTCACTGATAATACACAGTGTTCATAGGCGGTCCCGCCGGTGTTTTTCATTTCAAGGGTTATTTCTGCGCCGAATGCGTCACAATATGTTTTTGCTGCCTCCATACTGTTTTTTACATAAACCTGGGTATAATTTTTCATATAGATTGTCCCCTTATTCCCTTTTGTCTCACCTTTGATTGACAAGAGCCACCCCACCTAAGAACGGTTCTGGAAAGGCGGCTGGGCAGCCATAACAAAACAATCTGCGGATCGGTTATCTGTCTGTCCAGGAATCAAACCGTGTTGAAACCTGCGGGTTGTACAGCGGACAGCCAAATTCTTCCAGAATATCCATCAGGCGGTTCATATCTTCCCCCTTCATTCCATAGCAGTCAAACCTGACAATCTGTGAAGTGGTAAAAATTTCAAAGGCGCCGCCGTCCTCGTTTTCATAGCTTTTGCTGTTCAAAGCTTTCCAGCAGGGGAAAGCAGCAGCAACTTTTTCGAGGATTTCCTCTATGGGGAGGTTTTCCAGGTCTTCCGATATTTTGCCGTCACAGCAGGCAGTTTCATAGATTTTTCTGTCATTATGGGCGGCTCCTTCACGATATTTCCAGAAATCCAAATCCGTACTCATAATAAACACCTCTGCCATTTATATTTTTCTGCTGAAGCCAATAAACCGGAAGTTGTCATTCCCTGTTGTTGATATAGTTTTGAAGCCGTTCCAACAACATATTCTTCATCATATCCGAATTGCACTTCTCAATAAGGCTTCGGAAGTCCTCTATCGATTCAGGCGCAAAAGTACTTTCTATACAATGCAAAATGGTCCATTCGATTCCAGCCATGTGATCTGTAGGACAGCACTTTATGAGAATTTCCGCTTCTTCCCATGTAACCGGCCGCACAATAGAATCTACTGCGTTTTGATATTCTTCCCATAAATCGAGCGTTTCGTCAGAGGGAAACCCTTCATCTCCGGGACAAGCAGCATCTTCAAAGCCCTCTGGCGGCGCACCTAAATCTTTAATCTTTAAGACGGCATCCTGCATAAAATGTTCCTCCAATTTTTACAACTTGCGATTTATCCCTTTGAAATAAGGGGGTTCAAATTCTTCGCAAAAACAAAAAAGCCACAACAAATTCTGTTGCGACTGACTATGAAACTCTATCAGGATACAATAAGAGGCAGGAAGACTTTGCCGCGCAAAATGTCTGCACTAAATCCACCCCATGCCGCAGTGTGAAAACTGAGGACACAGGAGGAGCGTTCAGATCGTGTTTAGCGGAAAGTAACATCGGATCGGCCTCCCATATTAGCTTTAATACTATTTTATACTACCTCGCCGCAAAATTCAACAGATAAATCCCCCGGGAGGTCAAAATCGTGACCTCCCGCAATTTTCCAAAAGGAAACAAATTGAAATTTATCTAAAACATACAACAGGCTTTAAAGGCGCCAGGTGATTTTTTCCTCAAATTTCCAATTTTTAGGAACAGGACGCATATCAGAAAGCAGCTGGATATCCTCTTTTAAAAGGGAAAGGGTAATTTCAGCCATACCCACAGCGTCCCCCAGCAGGCAGTAAGCATCCCCGACCTTACCCTTTATCATCGCGCCATTATCCAGGAAGGGATGGAACAGCTTCACAAAGTTTTCCGAGATGTGGGGACAGCTTGCATTAAAGTGGCGGTAAACCTGTACTGGGACATCCTTCCCGTGCGTGCGGATAATGAAGTCAACAGGCTTATCGGTAAAGCGGAGGGGAACATCCACCCATTCTTCTACGCTGTGAATAAAGGTGTTGCGGTTCAGCCCGCAGCCCAGAAGCAGAATTTTCGCTTTCCGGTCATAGAGCTTCCCCCAGCAGCCGTTCCGGGGGCAGGGCGTAACCGCTTTTTCCTCGCCGGCAATATATGCCGCCGCATCCTTGCCCCAGGCGTTCACCGAATGGGTAGGGTGGAGGGAACGGACAACACCAGGGCGTTTGCGGAATACATCCGGCAGTGCGCCGACACAGGAAGGTTCTGTTTCCGGGTCGAAAATATTATGATCCGGCCCCATCTGTGCCCAAGTGTGGCATGGAGTCAACAGCAAGCCCTCTTTTCCGATTGCTTCCATCAGCGCATCAACAATGTCATCTGCCCGGTGTTCCAGTTTCCCAACTGATTTTACAGAGCTGTGTACCATCAGGGTATCGCCTTTTTGAATACCCATTTTTCTTAAATCCGCCAGAACCGTTTCCTTGTTGTACATTTTACGTCTCCTTTAAGTTGTTTTCAAGCAAGCCAAAGGCTGCGGCAAAAATCCGCCGCAGCCTTTTTACTGTTTATCCACGGAAATCAATTTTCAGAATCATCGCAAAAAAGAAACAGAAACCCTCGGCGCGGGCATAAAGCAAAGTCAGTCACAAACCAAACCCGTGTCAAAAGCTTTGGCCGCTTTCTCGAAAGTGGCGGGGGTCCAGGGGGCAGAGTCCCTGGTCGCGTCCGCAGACGCGAAATTCCTTTTGGCAAGAGCTTTTTTCTTTCCTTCTTTCTTTTTGCGATAGAAAAAGAAAGAAGAAGCCCACCATTTTCTCCACCTTCCCTGAAAAACACCCCGGTGGGGTGTTTTTCAACATCAGCTTCAAAACCTCCAAAATTGATTTCCCTGCTGTTTATCTTCTTACCGTTGTGTTCCCGTCCAGGTTTCCGGCTGCTTCCTTCAAAGAAACCGCCAGGCTTGCCAAGGACTGGATCTCGCTGGGGATAATGATCTTGGTGGATTTCCCATCGGCAACCTTTGCCAGCGTATCCAAGGACCGCAGCGCAATTACTTGATTGCTGGGGTCAACCTTATTCAAAAGCTCCACGCTGTCTGCAACAGCCTTCTGAACCAGCAGAACAGCTTCCGCTTCACCTTGGGCCTCGCGGATTTTCTGCTCTTTCACAGCTTCGGCGCGCAGGATAGCCGCTTCTTTCTCACCTTCTGCTTTCAGAATGGCGGATTGTTTTTCACCTTCTGCCACCAGAATCCGGCTGTGCTTGTCGCCTTCTGCCTTCAGGATGGATTCGCGGCGTTCGCGCTCGGCCTTCATCTGTTTTTCCATAGCGTCCTGAATCTCTCTGGGCGGCAGGATGTTTTTCAGCTCTACACGGGTGACCTTGATGCCCCACTTGTCAGTGGCAGTATCAAGAATACTGGTAATCTTACTGTTGATAGTATCGCGGGAAGTGAGGGTGCTGTCCAGTTCAATTTCACCAATAATATTTCTCAAAGTAGTAGCGCTGAGGTTTTCAATAGCGGAAATGGGCTTATCTACTCCGTAGGTATAAAGTTTAGCGTCAGTAATCTGAAAGAACACAACTGTGTCGATCTGCATCGTTACATTATCTTTTGTAATAACGGGCTGCGGCTTGAAGTCTACAATCTGCTCTTTCAGAGTAACCTTTCTGGCAACGCGGTCAATAAAGGGAACGGTCATATGGACGCCGGTAGACCAGGAAGCGTGATATCCACCCAAACGCTCCACAACGTAGACGGTGGCCTGGGGAACAATTTTGATGTTGGAGGCAATCAATACCAACAGCACCAAAACCACAAGCAGGAAAATAACAAAGCCATACATTTCTCCCATTTTGAAAAACCTCCTATTTAAAACACAAGATAAAGGGTACACATTTTGTATTATTTTAACACATTTCACATGCTCTGTAAATGTACTTTGAGAAATATTTCTCAAAAGACCCAAAACCGGGGGAGGGGGTTTACCCGATTGCCTCCACAATCAGCTTTACACCGACAATGCCCTTTACCAGTACATGTTCATCCTTTAAAATGATGCTTCCGTCCTCAGTGCAGGCGGCCCAATCCTGCCCGGAAATGGAAACGCGCCCCATGCCCTTGGAAGGGTCGATGCACTCGCTCATTACAATCCCCACCTGCCCAATCAGGCTGTCGGCATTGGTATGTACAGGTTTTTCTCTTATTTTTTGGACAAATGGCCTGGTAGCTGCCAATGCAAGAAAGGAAACCAGTACAAAAATTCCAAACTGCATCCAAACGGAACCGCCCATCAAACTGGGAACAATTGCGGCCAGCGAGCCCAAGGCAAACCATACCGCAACCAGCTGAACCGTAACAGCTTCAAACACGCCTAGAATAATTGCCAGAACCAGCCAGAAGACCGCAAACCATGTTGCCATCATTTTTCACTCCTCTAAAAATCTCCATAAGAATATGCTGAAAGGGATTCTGTAAACTTTAACAGATTAAATGACAGGTTGAAATTGCCGAAGGGCTTGCTCTGCAATTCTCGCAGCCTGCGCCAGACGGTTGCTTTCAGCCTGAAGGATTGTCATGCCTTCTGGAGTAATGGAATAGATTTTACGGCGTTCTTCCTCGCGGACTGCAAGGATTAGCCCGTCGTTCTCCATTTTATAAATAAGCGTGTAGACTGTTCCAGCCCCCAGGTTGACCCTCCCGCCTGTTAAACGAGCCGCTTCCATCATGATTCCATAGCCATGATTTTCATGAACCAATGAAGTCAAAACCATAAAACTGGCCTCCGTCATGGGGATATAGCTCTTTAACAATTTTTGGAGTTCTGCGTTTGACATTTTTGCTGCCTCCTTTCCCAAAATATGTATTGTATTTTTCTTAGATATATTCTAATTATATTATATTTGGATGCGATATAAATGTCAAGAGGAAAATAAGAAAAATCGTGGCTTTTGTAAAATCCTGCTGCGATTGGCCCAATAGCTGAGATTCTGAACAGGCTCTTAGGCAGTACTTATCTTTTTATACTTACTTATTCTGTACCCTCCATTCCCTTGGTGAAATACCATAAACTGTCTTAAAGGCCCGTGAAAAATGAAGTTGGTTTTCATACCCGACGGCGGAGCCAATTTCTGCAATAGACAGTGAGGTCAGCTTTAATAATTCAGCAGCCTTCACCATACGGTAGTTCATCAGAAACTCCTGCGGCGAACGCCCAATGGACTTTTTAAAAATCTTTCCAAAATAACTTCGATTGATTCCGCAAAGGTCTGCAATTTCCTCAATAGAAATGTTATTCTGAAAATTCTGCTCAATGTAGTTAATTGCTTCTTTAATATAGAAATCACTCATTTTGCTGCTCTGCACCGGCCCTGTAATGCGCATGGACTGGGTAAGGTAGTCTAAAAAGAGGTAGAGGTGTCCAATCAGATGAAAGGGAGTTTCTTTGGGATGGTGAACAATATACAACATTTCATTCATCATTTGCTCCCGAAGGTCTTTGTATCGTGGACGATATACAGGGGAGTTTAGGGAAAGCTCGGTCAATGCAAGAATCTCTTTTACCCTAAGACCGTCAAACTCAATCCAGGTATATTCCCACGGAATGGTGATATCAGCGAAATAGGTGGTTATCTGTCCGGGAAAAATGAGAAACCCCTGTCCGCTTTTAATGTGGTAGGTCTGTGTCTCGCCTTTGGAATCGTCTGCCATAAGCGTTCCGGTTCCTGAAATGACATAGTGGAATAAATAGTGGTTTCTGACGGCAGGGCCGAAGGAGTGTCCAGGGGTACACTGTTCATAGCCATATTGGTACATACTTAAATCAATAAAATTTTCATTGGGGAATATGTAGAAAAACGTATTGCTCATTCTGTCCTCCTTATGGTGGAATATACCAAAATGTGTCCGTCATATAATAGTATACCATAAAAGGAAGCATTGTGGTATAAAAAACGAAAAATAACGCTATTTATTAGCGGCATATTGGTATGTTACAATGGAATCACCGAAAAACAGCAGCAGATTTCTGCTGAGAGGAGAGGATAGTATGTCAAAAAGGAATAAAACCGGAAGGTGGTTGACAGCTATAGGAATTGCGGTGGGGACCCTGAGTCTTATGGGCTGTAACCAAGGCGCATCGGACAATCGAATTGAGGTGGAGCTGGTCTCGTATAAACCGGAAGCAGTGGCCGCTTTTGAAAAGATAGCGGAGCGCTTCAATGAAACCCATACAGATATCCGCCTGAAGATTGACTCGCCAAACGAGGCAATGACAATCTTAAAGACAAGATTTATCAGGGAGGATTACCCCGATATTGTGGGAATCGGCGGAGATATTAACTATTCCAATTTCCTTGACGCTGAGTTGTTTATGGATATTTCAGACCTTGCGGAACTAGGACAGGTAAAACAGTCTTATCTGGACATTGATAAGGAGCTGGAGTTTATCCCTCAGGAGGGAGTTTATGCCCTGCCATATGCGGCAAATGCGGCGGGCATCCTGTACAACAAAGACATGTTTGAGGAAAACGGCTGGCAGATTCCAAATACCTGGGAAGAATTTACCGCCTTATGCGAAAAAATTCAGGCCAAAGGGATACTTCCATTGTACTTGGGATATAAGGATACATGGACGTGCCTCGCACCTTGGAACGCGCTGGCTGTAGGGCTCTCTGATTCCGATACCTGTAACCAGGTCAATAAAGGGCAGACCACATTTGCAGCTTCCTATCGTGAAACTGCTGAAAAAATGCGGGTGCTGCTCAATTATGCGGAACCAAATCCCTATGCTTATGGTTATAACGACGCATGTACTGCCTTTGCAAGAGGACAATCGGCAATGTACCCGATTGGCAGTTATGCGATCCCTCAGATTAAGTCAGTAAACCCAACAATGAATATTGACTCCTTTACCTTCCCTGCAAATATGGATAAACAGGATAATATATTGAATTCAGGCGTTGACCTTCAGTTTTGTGTCATGAAAAGCTGCAAAAACAAAGAAGCTGCCTATGAAGTGCTCCGCTTTTTGTTTGAAGATGAAACTATCCAGATTTATCTTGACGACCAGGGCGGCTTGACTTGTAAAGAGGGCGATTTTGCAATTCCGGCAGAGCTGGAAGGAATGAAGGAATACATTGAAAACGATAGGATGGCAGACTATCAGGATCACCACTATCCAAGTGAAATGAGTGTTGACGCTATGATACAAACATTCCTTTTGGACAGCAGCGATAATGCTACAGATACATTTTTAGCCCGCTTTGACACGGACTGGAAACGTTATAACAGGGATTTGATCCGCAAAGTACAGCAATATCAAAAGGATACGGAGGGTGTACAATGAAAAAGAGCATGTCAACCCGTGATAAGACGTTTTGGGCGATAACGATTCCTGTGCTGGCCTTATTCTTTACTTTTAATACCCTTCCCATGATAAAGGGCTTTATCTACAGCTTTACCAATTACAGAGGCTACGGTTCCTATGAATATGTAGGGTTCCGCAATTATATCGATCTTTTCACAGATTCCAGAGTGGGGAAAAGCTACTTGTTTACCTTTAAATACGCGCTGACAGGAACCGTACTGGTCAATGTTCTGGCTTTGATTATGGCTCTTGGGCTGAACAGCAAAATTCGGTTTAAAAGCGCCCTCAGGGGAATTTACTTTGTACCGAATATTCTCGGCGGTCTGGTTATCGGTTATATTTTCAGCTTTTTCTTTACATATATTCTTCCGGTTGTCGGAAATACATTTCAAATCGGTTTCCTGCAAAATAGCATCCTTGCCAGTGAAAAATATGCCTGGGTTGGCGTTCTGATTGTAGGCGTATGGCAGGCAATTGCTATGAATACGATTATCTATATTTCCGGCCTCCAGACAGTTCCGCATGAAGTCTACGAAGCCAGCATGCTGGATGGGGCGGGCAAATGGAAAGAATTCTGGAGCGTTACCTTCCCCCTTGTGATGCCCTTTGTGACAATCAACCTGGTGCTCAGTACAAAGAACTTCCTGATGGTATTCGATCAGATCATGTCTTTGACCAAAGGCGGCCCGGCACAGAGTACGGAATCTATTTCGTACCTCATCTACCGTAACGGTATGGATGGCGGCCAGTTTGGTTTCCAAAGTGCAAATGCCGTTATTTTCTTCATTGTAATTGTAGCCGTCTCTGTTTTCCAGATGACCGTTATGAATAAGAAGGAGGAACAGTTATGAGACAGGAAGAACATAAAACAAACTGGGTGCTGACAGTTGTACTGATATTAGGTACTGTCACTGTATTTTTCCCATTATATATGGCAATTATTATTGCGTTCAAGCAGCCAAGCGAAATGACAAACGACGTTGCCGGTGCGCTGGCGTTTCCTGCCCGCTGGAGCCTGGAGAATTTCCGGCAGGCTATGGAGGTAACAGACTTCTGGCATTCTTTGGGGAACAGCCTTTTAATTACAGTATCAACCATTGTGCTTTCTGTATTAATCCACTCCACAGCAGGGTATGCAATCGGAAGGGCTATGGCGCATAAGAAGATTTTCCGTTTCTTTTACCTATATATTGTCAGCGGTATGTTTGTTCCATTCTCCATCCTGATGATGCCTCTGGTTAAGCAGACCTCGCAGATGGGATTGGGAAACCGTTTAGGGGTTATCCTGCTGTATGTGGTATTCTATATGCCAATGAACGTTCTGTTATATACAGGCTACCTAAAAAATCTCCCTCTTGCGTTGGAGGAAGCAGCAGACATTGACGGAGCTACTACTTGGTCAGCTTACTGGAAAATTTTGTTCCCGCTGATGATGCCAATGCACGCCACAGTTGCCATTCTTACTGCGCTGGGCACATGGAACGATGTAATGACTCCCCTAGTCATTATGTCTGGAACAGGACAAAATACACTTCCTTTGGCGCAGCTTAATTTCCAGACACAGTTTGGTACAAACTATAACCTTGCTTTTTCGTCCTACATTCTGGCATTGATTCCAATTCTGATATTCTATATTATCTGCCAGAAACAAATTTTGGACGGCGTTGCAAATGGAGCAGTGAAAGGATAAACAAATATGGCTATTTCAGTGGAAAACGGCGTATTTCATTTGGAAACCGCCAATACGCTTTATCAGATGAAGGCAGACCGCTTTGGTGTTTTCATTCATTTATGGTATGGTGCAAAGACGGGGCATACCATGGATTATCTATTGGATTATCCAGACGTTGGTTTTTCAGGCAATATCTACGAAGCGGAAAATCAACGGACTTATTCCCTAAATACGCTGCCACTGGAATACGCGGCAGGCGGCGGGTGTGACGGGGATTTTCGTATACCCGCCGTTTCTGCAACAAATGCGGATGGAAGCAGCGTTCTTGCTCTCAGATTTCAAGAATACCGCGTTAAAAAAGGAAAATATAAAATAGACGGACTTCCCGCAGTATATACGGATGAGGCAGAGGCAGAGACCCTGGAAATCATACTTCGGGATGATATTTCCAATGTAGAAGTATGTTTATTATACGGCGTTCTTCCGCAGGCAGACATTATAACAAGAAGTGTGTCTGTAACAAACAAAGGAAATGAAAAGGTTGTCCTTGAGCGGGTTCATAGTTTATGTATGGATATTCCATATGGGGACTGGGAATGGGTTCATTTTCATGGCAAACATACCATGGAGCGCCAAATGGAACGGACAGCTTTAGTACACGGCATACAGGAGAGCAGCAGCACCAGAGGGGCTTCCAGCCATCAGCAGAACCCAACGGTGCTGTTATGCGAAAAGGGATGTACCGAAACCAGCGGTTTCTGTATCGGCGCGGCGCTGATGTACAGCGGTGGGTTTCAAACGCAGATAGAGCTTGACCAATTAGACCAAGTGCGTCTTGTAATGGGAATCAATCCTGATACTTTTGCATGGATGTTGGAACCAGGTGAAAGTTTTTATGCGCCGGAAGTGGTTCTTTCCTGTTCAGAACATGGTTTGGCGGAACTTTCACACCGTTTTCATCGCATTCTGCGTGAAAATGTTTGCAGAGGCAAATATAAACTTTCAGAAAGGCCGGTTTTAATTAACAACTGGGAAGCGACATACTTTGCATTCGATGAAAAAAAGATCGAAAAAATTGCGAAACAAGCTTCCCAATTGGGAATTGACATGATGGTTCTGGACGATGGATGGTTTGGAAAACGGGATTCGGACATGTCAGGGCTGGGAGACTGGGCTGTCAATAGGACAAAGCTGAGCGGGGGCCTTGGCGGACTGTCTGAGAAGATCAACCAGATGGGGATGAAATTCGGCATTTGGTTTGAACCAGAAGGGATCTCCGAGGACAGTGAACTATATCGGAAACATCCAGAATGGGTTATCCGAATTCCCAGGCGGAATCCGGTAAGAAGCAGGTATCAGCTTGTTTTGGACTTGTCTAATGACGCTGTAATCGAATATTTATATTACACCTTCAGCAAAATATTGAGAGAATACCATATTGAATATGTAAAATGGGATATGAACCGGAGTATCTGTGACTGGTATACAGCAGAACTCCCCCCAAGCCGCCAGAAAGAAATGCCGCACAGATACATTTTAGGATTATATGCGCTGCTGGAGCGGCTTACCAATGAGTTTCCCAATGTTTTATTTGAGGGATGCAGCGGCGGCGGCGGAAGATTTGATGCAGGTATGCTGTACTACTGCCCACAGATATGGTGCAGTGACAATACAGACGCACATGAAAGAACCTTTATTCAATATGGAACCAGTTTCTTTTACCCAACTTCCACTGTCGGTTCCCATGTTTCAGCAGTGCCTAATCACCAAACAGGGAGGATAACATCCCTGAAAACAAGGGCGGCAGTTGCCATGGCGGGAAGCTTTGGATATGAGTTGGACCTGAATCAACTGAGCGATAAGGAAAAAGAAGAAGTTTCCAAACAGGTCGCTGCCTATAAGCGATATCAAAAGCTAATCTACAATGGCCTGTATTACAGGCTGAGCAATCCTTATAAAGATAATATGGCTGTATGGGCTTTTATGTCTGAGAATCGGAATGAAATATTAATTCAAGGGGTTGTTTTTAGGGCTAGGTCAAATAGTTTGCGCAAGCGAGTCCGTCTGATGGGATTGGATTTGGAAGGGCTGTATCAATCTGAACAGGATGGATGTACCTATACAGGACAGGCGTTGATGTCAGGGGGAATCCTCTTGCCCCGGATAGAAGGGGACGACGCAGCGTTTGAAATACACTTGGAAAGGATGCTTTAGAAGGGCTGATTTGCGGGAGTAACTTAAGGTGAGCACTGCCTAAAGCGGATGAAAGGGGTTTGAAAGCACAATAAATTCTATTTCTGTCAAATTCAAGGAAAAATATTGTATTAAATATATCTGTAAGTATAATAATTTTAAGAAAGCGCTGTATCAATCAAACATTGTATAGATTGATACAGTGCTTTCTCACTAATTTGTAAAAACTGCGCATAAGGAGACGACTGATATGAGCATAAATAGAAAAGAAGCTCTGATGCAGTACAATAAGGCGTTAAAGCAAGGACGTAAAACATATAAAGAGTGTATTCTTCACGGCAGATATCCATATCCGCAAATTTTAGATGAAATCCTAAGCAACACAATGTCAATGGGACAGGTAGACCTGGGGGTAATCGAGATTCCCATAGACCAGATTACCGGTATAAAAACAGAAGGAAGAAGTTCCGCCTTTGCGGAGGATTTTATGCCCTTATTGGAATTGGATACAGAATTTTCGGACAAATGGATTGATTTGTGTATCGCGCACTTAGGGGATGAAGGAATCCGGGACCCTATCCGCTGTTATGAATACATGGGGCGTTTTTATGTTCAGGAGGGCAATAAGAGGGTTAGCGTTTTAAAAAGCTATGGTGCGCCTGCCATTCCCGGCTATGTAATTCGGCTGATTCCTATGTGGTCCGAGGATCCGGCGGTGCTGGCTTATTATGACTTTTTAAATGCCTACCAAATGACAGGGCTTTATCAGGTTCGTTTCACCAGACCAGGCAGTTTTGGAAAACTTCAGGCTGCGTTAGGATATGAATCAGACCATATTTGGACAGAAGAAGAACGGCGTATTTATTCTGCCGGTTATCTTTATTTCAGGGAGGCATTTTATAAATTAGGAGGGAAAAACCTGCCCGTAACTGTATCGGATGCGCTGCTGGTATGGCTAAAGGTATACTCCTTTGATATATTGATTTCATCCAGCCCTGCTGAACGGATAAAAAAACTGGAAACCGTGTGGACTGATATCAAAGGCTTAATACAGGCAGATCCAATTTCGGTCAATACCGAGGTGCAGGAAGATAAAAAGGAAAACTTAGAACCTGGATTTTGGGGGAGGTTCTTTAAAGCGTCACAGCCCAACCGTTTGAAAATCGCCTTTTTCAACGAATATTTTCCCAATGAAAGCGATTGGATACGCGCCCACGATTTAGGGCGGGAATATCTGGAAGCCGTTATGGGAGAACAGGTTGAAGTGCAGTCATTTTATGGAGTCCGTCCTGGAAAAGAGGCGGAAGAAGCTATGGAAAAAGCAGTTGAAAACGGAGCACAGGTTATCTTTGCTACAACGCCGCCCTTAATAGGGGCCTGCCGGAAAACAGCGGCTAAATATCCCAAAGTCCGAATTTTGAACTGTTCCATTTCCATGCCCTATTCAGGAGTAAGAACCTATTACAGCAGGATTTACGAGGGAAAATTTATTATGGGAGCGATTGCCGGGGCCATAAGCCGGGATGGACAGATTGGCTATATAGCCGGCAGCCCAATTTTTGGAGTCCCAGCCAGCATAAATGCCTTTGCCCTTGGCGCACAGATGACAAATCCCGGCGCAATCATTGAACTGCGTTGGTCCTGTGTGGAGGGAGAGCCTATGAAAAGCTTGGCCCAGGAAAAAATAGAATTGATTTCCAACCAGGAGATTCCCACACCGGACCGTATGAGGGAACCTTGGGGGCTGTGCCAGATGGAAAAGGATGGCAGCTATACCTCGCTGGCCTCTCCCTATTGGCATTGGGGAAATTTTTATGTGAAGCTGGTACGGAGTATCTTCAGCGGCGGATGGGATGCTCTCAGCTCTCAAAAAGGAAAAGCAGTTAATTATTGGTGGGGGATGCACAGCCAAACAATAGGCGTATTATTGGGAGACGGCATCCCTTCCGGCGTGCGCCAGCTGGTAGAAATTCTTCAGAAGGGGATTGCCAGAGGTTCTATTCTCCCGTTTCAGCGTTTGATTCGTTCTCAGAACGGGACAGTACAAAATGATGGACACCACTGGTTTTCACCAGAGGAAATCCTCCATATGAATTGGCTGTGCGATAATGTAACGGGAAAAATTCCAAGTTATGAGGAACTTTTACCGATAGCACAGCCTATTGTACGGCTTCAGGGAATATATCGGGAACAGCTCAACCCGGAGAAGGAGGATACAATCTTGTGAAGCTGCTGTTGATTTCTGATCGGGAAAGCGACTATCTATGGGATTACTATCAACCGGGACGGCTGGACGGAATTGATTTGATTTTGTCATGCGGCGATTTGAATCCATTTTACCTGTCTTTTTTAGTGACAATGGGTACAATGCCTTTGCTCTATGTTCACGGAAATCATGACTCTATCTATCAGCAGACTCCACCAGAAGGCTGTAAATGTATTGAAGACCAGCTTGTAACTGTGAATGGACTGCGTATTTTAGGGCTGGGGGGAAGTATCTGGTATGGCGGAAGCAGCCATCAATATACAGAACAGCAGATGGCGCGAAGAATCCAACGGCTTAAATTTCAGCTTTGGCGTGCCAGAGGAGTGGATATTGTATTAACCCATTCCCCTGTGAAGGGGTATGGGGACGGAAAAGATTATGCGCATCGGGGATTTGAGTGCCTGCTGGGTCTAATTGACCAGTATCACCCAAAATATTTAATCCATGGACATGTCCATGGAAATTATGCGGCAAAGTTTGACAGGGTCCTCCATAGAGGGGAAACCGCCATTATAAACGCTTATGAACGATATATGTTGGATATCACCTGAGGCAGTGGCAATGAGGCAAATTTAACCCACACCAGCGAGAAGCCCCACCTTATGGAACACAAGGCAGAACTATTTCAGCGCCAGATTGAAAACCTTTAAACCCATGTTTCTGTTTTGGAAAATCATGTTGCCCGCCAACCGTTCCAGATTTTTAAAAAGCTGTGAAGGTCAAAACTTCGCAGCCTTTTCCCTTTTATGAAGAACTGATCAACAAAATTTTAGAGAATGGGATGATGATACAAAAAAGGAACCGCTTTATCATTATGATAAAGCGGTTCCTGTCTGGCGGAGAGAAAGGGATTCGAACCCTTGAACGGGTATTAGCCGTTACACGATTTCCAGTCGTGCGCCTTAGACCAGCTCAGCCATCTCTCCAAACATAGCCGTAATGGTCACAGACAAAACACAGATTAACCTCAAACTGCTCTGCTATTATATCGCAATTAAAATGGTTTGTCAATAGATTTATCAATAAATTCCAAAATATTTTTTAATTTTTTGCCTTGGCACTGTCACAGGGCAGAAAAATTCTGTTCCACTACTTTAAAAATCCCTTCGAGGCGGCTCTGCGAGAGGAACAAATAATAAATTTAAATTGGTACCTTTGCTTGACAAGGGAAAACATGGTTTTTGGGGCCGGCAAACAAGAACGCCGGTATCACAAAATAAAAAACGGCGCCAAAAACTCCGAAGGATCTAAAAACAGTTCTGGCGGTGGAGCTGCAAGGCGTGAAGGCGAAGGCAGGCTGCCGCCTGGCGAGCCTTTATAACGACGCAGATGCGCCGTCAGAACTGCTTTTGGGCGTGTTGGCCCTTGTCAAGCTAAGGTATAAGACGAAAAAGGATAATATTTCATAAATACATTCTTTTCCTGTCTTAGCAAATAGGTTATAATAAAAGGGGTAAATATTTCATCTTTTTTAGAAATGAGAAAGGAGCTTTCAAAATGTCGTCCGCAAACCAAAAACGATTTTTAGACCCAAGCAAGGGCCGGTTTTATACTTTAGGAGAAGAACTGTTTAACAGTATTTCCCACGGGGTTGGCGTCCTGGCTGCAATTGCCTGCTGCTCTGTTATTGTAGTGGCTGCTGCTTTTACCGGAGACCCTTGGAAAATTGTCAGTTCCTCAGTCTATGGGGCATGCATGATCCTTCTGTTTTTATTTTCCACCCTATACCATTCCCTTACCAATGCCACCGCCAAAAAGGTATTCCGCGCCTTTGACCATTTAGGCATTTTCCTGCTTATCGCCGGAAGCTATACCCCTATTACGCTGGTAACGCTCAGAGGCCCTCTTGGATGGACCCTTTTTGGCATTGTTTGGGGAGCTGCTGTTCTGGGTATTATCTTCAACTCTATCAGCGTGGAACGGTTTAAAAAATTCTCTATGATTGCGTATATTGCCACAGGATGGGCTATACTTATGGCCATTGTCCCTCTGGTTAAGATGATTCAAGCTCCAGGGATTGTTCTTTTAGCTGTTGGCGGTATTATGTATACAGCGGGTATTTGGTTCTATAAAAAGAAAACGGTCCGTTATATGCACTCTATCTGGCATCTCTTTGTTCTTGCAGGGGCTTTGTTTCAATATTTTGCCATTCTGTTTTATATTATTTTGTGATTGCTTATATTAAAATGCTTTATGTGTAAGAATTTTTCCAGGGAAAACAATTTTGTGGAGATTTTGAGGTTGATGGGGCTGATATTGACAAACACCCCACGGGGTGTTTGTCAGGGAAGGTGGAGAAAAAGGGAAGGTCCTTCTTTCTTTTTCTATCGCAAAAAGACCTGCTAATAAAAGTCAAGCCCCAAAATGAAGAAAAGCAAAATTCGCATAGGGAAAAAAGGGTATACAAAAGCAAGCCGCCGCCATTGAAATTTTTTGGCTCTGACCTGGAATGAACCGCCCCCTGTCAAGTAGACAGATGAAAAAAAGAAAATTAGGCCACAAGGGTCTGGTTCCTGAAAGCAAGGGGAGCCAGGCCCTTT
>CAJUSD010000006.1 GCA_910589145.1 uncultured Oscillospiraceae bacterium | reverse complement strand
CAAATCTTTGCACTTAACTTGACAATTCGCAGATAGAAAAAGAAAGAAGAAGCCCACCATTTTCTCCGCCTTCCCTGACAAACACCCCGGTGGGGTGTTTGTCAATATCAGCCTCAAAACCACCACAAAATTGATTTCCCTGCCTAAAAGCGCGGCAATTAAATCCAACCGCTAATGGATTCAAATTCCTGTCCGTTGTCGTCGGAGTAGAGGGAGGCTAAGGAAGCCCTTCCCACTTCAAATTCATTGCGGTATTGGGTAGCAATTGCCAAATCGTCATCCTTATAAAGCTGACTGGCAACATAAAGAGGAATTAGCCTTGCAGCTTCCGGGGGGAGAGAAATCACTTCTTCATCATTTGTGTATTCGTCAATCCAGTTTGGATAAACATGATAGTAAACAGTCCAAATACCGCATTTGCTGCTGTCCAGCCAAATACCTGCATCACCTTCCAATCGGAATCCCTTTGGCTGCCGCAGCCTGCCGAATCCACCGGTTGGGGAAAAATAAATCTCCCCAGGAACAAGGCGGAAAAAATCGCGGTCTAGCTCTTTCAGATTTCGGAAAATGGCGGTGTCTTTGCCAGATTGGGGAAAAACAGGTATGTCAAGACGGCGGATTAAAGGCTTTCCGGCAGTGGCAAGCAGAGCAAGGGCTTCGTTTGCCGCACCGGGCAGTGCATTGAGAAAAGCCCTGGTGTTGTCGTCTAAAACAATTTTGCTGCCTTCAATCGCAAAGACTTTCTGAAGGCACAGCACTTTAAGTTCCCCATAAGTCATAGAAATCACCCCTCAGCGGAAGCAGAAGAAGAACCGGAAGAAATAAGCTGTGTGCCGCCGGTTACACC
This sequence comes from uncultured Oscillospiraceae bacterium, assembly GCA_910589145.1. GTDB lineage: Bacteria > Bacillota > Clostridia > Oscillospirales > Ruminococcaceae > UBA1405. The sequence goes on along the minus strand of CAJUSD010000006.1, from coordinate 115,591 downwards.
TCCAATGCAGATGGCCCGCCAGTTATTGAATCCTGCGGAAAAGCGCGCACGTCCGTTCCAAACGTTGTTGTCGTTGTTCTCATCCACCCAGGAGTGAACGGAAAGGGGAATACGGTCAATCCAAACAAGCCCAGCCCGGCTGTTGTTGTATCGGCTGTCCAGAAGGAACCAAGGTTTGGCTGCATCTGTTACTCTGGTGAGATAAGGCCAAACAATAATATTCCAGCGTCCGTATTGGTAGTTAAAACCGTTATTAGCAGTAGCGGGATCTTTGTCAGCACCAACAGCGGCAAAAACATCCCGCTTTAGGGTGTAATCGTTAGGGATAATAATGGTATCCGGCGCAATGTTGAGAACAAAGCCATTGTCATCTTTAAAATTTTGCATAGCGGTTTCAGCGGCGGAAAGAGCGTCCAGTGAAAATTCGTCTGCAAACCGGTTGCTTTGCACGGTGGTATTGCCGGTAATAGAAGGATGTTCTTTTGAGAAAAGCGGCCTTCCATCCGCACAGGAAGTGTCATAGGTTTTAGAGGCAAAGTTCATTTTGGTACTTACGCCGCCGGCAAGCATAGCCCCGGCAAAAAGTTCCCTGGTACGGTTGTAACTGTCAGTAAAACCCAGTGCCTGCTGAGAAATTTCGAGCATTTTGTTATCCTCGACCATTTCCTTAGTAATTGAAAACTGGCTTTTCCAAGTGTCGGGTTCAACGGTCTTAGAGTAACCTTCCTGAATGGAAGCCTTTGGATAAACGCCGCCTTCGCCCACAGGGGCAAAGTTGCCCATGCTGGTGCGGGAGGTAATTTTTTCAGCGAAATTATGGGAGCGGACTTTTTTAAAGAGTTTGGGGATAGCGCTCATTTGTTCAAATGCTTCTACATCCTTTTCCAGAAGCATTTGAATTGGTTCCTGGCTTTTCCCGAAAAAAGAATCATTCAAGCCGCTTGCCTTAGAAAAAACAACTTCTGCCATAAGTAAAAAACTCCTTTCACAAAAACAGGTTATTTAGATTTGGATTTTGATTTCGAACGATGATAGTGGGAGCGGATCTCCGTTTCGGAGGCATTGGGATTCAGTGCACGATAGAGTTCAAAAACATTGCCGGGAACAGGGCTGTCTTCCAAAACATTGCCAGCAGAGGGGAGCAAATGAGCTCTGCCTGCCAATGAACTGACAGCGGATTGCCAAGCGGCTTCCCGCTGTTGGGCAAGAATGTCGTCCAGATTGACTAAAAGGTAAGCGTCCGACAATGCCAAACCTGCCGGGCGAACACGCCGCCACAGCTCCAGGGTTTCCGGCCCGCCTTTCATACGCGCCACAGCTTTTAATCCATCCCTGCGAAGGCTGTCTGCACCGCTGAGTTCAGGAAAACGTTCCAACAGTCCCTCTATCTGCTGCAAAATTTCCTGTTCAGCTCCCTTGGCTTCCAAAAAACCAAGTTCAGAGTCAGAGGGATCCTGGGTAAGAGCATCCTGGGCTGCCTGAGCAAGCTCAGAGTCCGGTTGATCTTTTTGCTCCAGCTTTTTTCTAACAGCATCATCTTTCATGTTCTGGAAGGAGTCGAAACCATGCCTGCGGGCAAACTCCTCCAGTTTTTGTCTGCTAACTCTCATAAAGCAGCATCTCCTTTCTGCTATTTTTTAGATTTAGGGGGATTTCCGGTTCTCAGGTCTCCGCCAGTTTTAACGGAGGGTGAACCTTTTGAGGAGGTTGGGAACGGCGCCTGTATATGTTGGGAACCAGTATTGGAAATCCTGCCAATGTAATCGCTTTTTGTATTGTTGTTAGCCATAATAGAAACCATCCTTTCAAAAAGTCAAGAGATCAGTTCATTTTGTTTTTAATTTTTCGAACCACCTGCTGGAAATTCGGACAGCCAGGGTTGCGGCAGCAAAGCTCCTGAACATAAAAGACGACGGTATCTTCATCAGGGGACTGGTCGCCGGAAACATCCACGTAACCTTTCTGGATCCGCATTAGGCAGCCGCAAAGGGGACAATCCATTTTCACACCTCCTTATTCTGATGTTCTTTTATCTGCGCTTCAATTTGAGACCTGATCTGAGATGCAAGAGGGTAGCTGAGGCCTTCCATAACCTCCCAAAACATCAACAGGGCCTGTAAGGAACCAGGCTGGCCAAAAGCGCCGTCGCGGTAATTTACCCTGGTTTCCTGCCACATTGCTTCACGGTTATTTGCCAAAGTCCCGGCGGTATCAGTACTGAAAAGGTATCCGTCATTATAGAACCATTCCCCAGCAGCATCCTGTTCCAAAAAATCATACTTGCTGAAGGTGCGGTATTCAGGGGAACCGTGTATATCGCGGCTGCGGACGGGTCTTGGCTCGTCGGCACAGCAAAGGAGCATCTGAAACATCAGCTGAAAAAGTTCCCCATAAGCAGCTTGTTTCATAATGCGTTTGCTTTCCAGCCTGCCAGCGGTTTGGTTTGCAGAAAATTCTTTTGCTCTGCCGCTGACGGCGGTTTGATCGGACTTTCCCTGGAAACTGTCGCTGATGCCAAGAGTAGATTTCGCCCAAAGGTAATTCTGTTCCAGCATCGCCATATCCCGGCTAACGTCAGGCTGAACGTTCACGACATCAATCATCGCTTTCTGATCTGGTCCGTCCAGTTCAATCACCTTTAATTCCTCGTCAGTGCGGCGGATCATCTTACCTCTTGGAAGCAGAACAAAAGAGCCTCCTTTCAGCAGTTTTTCCTCAATTTTGGTTGCCAGTTTTTTCACAGAATTCTGTTGGTCTTCCAAAGCGTCCACATCTGAATTTCCCAAAAGCCGCCCATAAACAGAAACGTTTTTCCGAACGACAACAGGATAGCGGTTAAGCTTGTAATATGGAATCCTGGTTTTCCTCCGCTTCTCACCTCTGCCGGAGTAAAGAGGGATGACAGACCCATCCGCCCTGAGAATATCCGAACCCAGCGTTTCCCATTCTTCAACAGATTCGCAAAATGAGCGGGAGCCGCATTGGCAAAGAGCAGCATTGGCAATTCTGGGTTTTCCGCAGGCAGAGCAGCGTTCCAACCGTCTGGCAAGGTAGTTGTCCAGATTCTCCAGAAGCTGGTTCCCAACCCAGGAAATTCTCCCAATCCCAGATGGATTGCGGTAATAGCCCGTTATAAGGGTGACAAGTTCCAGGCCGTCAGTATCTTTTGGAGCGTCGGAAAAGCCGTCCTGGATTTCCACGCCGTATCTGCGCTGAACAGCATCTCTGGACAAAGCAGTTTCAAGAAAGAAATAATCCATTTCCTGAACATCGTCCACACCAGGCTGGGGAATAAACTGTTTTGGATGAATTAAACGGATAGATAATTCCCCCATAGAGGTATGGCTTTTACGGGAACTGTCCCACTCTACCAGCATAATAGAACCACCTTGAATAAATGTAGTGCGCTCCTGCTGGTCATTGAGAACCTCGAAAGGGAGCCGGTCCAATTCATTGCGGAGCTTATCCTCAATGCTTCGGGCATTATCCTGATTCTGGGGGCTGACAGCAGTCACTTTCGGCTGAGGAATGATGCTGCTGATTTGGCTTTCCACCAGTTCAAAGGCAAGATTGCGGACATTGGAGGCATCCTTTGGGGCTAAAGCGCCGTTTGGGGATCGAATTCCCTTGTCACCCAAGTAAAGGTTTTCCCGCCTGTCCATAGATTCCCGTTCAATACCATAGGCAGAACGGGCTCTTTCATATTTTTCCTGCCAATCGGCGAGCTGGCTGGATAGATCTAAACTTTTTTGGCTGTCCAAAGTTTAAAATCACTTCCTTTTTGTAAATTTTAAAGTGTTTACCTCCTTTGCACCTATTATAACATCACTTTTTCGGATTTTTCGGACAATTTTTCTCTTTTTGAGATTTTTTTTAAAAAAAGATAGCCCACATTATGTGGACTACTGTCATAAGCATAAAAAACGCCTGGCATTAAGCCAGGCGGAAAAGCATTTAGCGTTTTTGCTTTTGTTTAACATTTTTAATATGCTGCTGTTTGACACGGAAGGAAACCTTTGTACGAGGAAGGAGCTTATCATAGATTTCAGAAATTTCTTTTCTTGTAAAAGCGTACTTAAATTTAGTGGAAGTTTTTTTCAGTGCGCGGTCTAAATCTTTCAGTTGGACAAGCCAGACCTCATGGTCATTGACCAAAAATTTTCCCTGGCAGTTTACATCCTTAAAGGTGCAGGCATCAGAAAAGACAACAATGGAATGAACACGTTTTCTATTAGAAATCCCCAAATATTTCATTAAAGCAGCCACATGCCCCTCATTCTGGCGGACAGGGTTATAAAAGCTAAAGCGGTAGCCATTAGGGAGCGTTTGAGTCCAGTACTGGCTTTCAGCAGAACCAAAAATCCACCCGGAATAGGCTTTATTTTCAAAAACGTAAATCCCGGAATGATGGAGCATAATGAGATCAATTTCTGTTGTAGAGTGGGCAGTAGGGATATATAGGTTCTGCAAAATTTTACGATAGCCCTTTAATTGGAGCAGGTCGTCATATAATTGCTGCTCCCCTTTGCGCCCTCTCTCCATCAAGCGTTTTTGTTTTCTTCTGCGGTCCAGCCAGCGCTTCACAAGGGCAAAGATGCAAAAGAAAGCAGCAGCGGCAACCGCCAGCGCAATAAAGAACCAGGAAAGAGGTTCCAGTTCAAAAGGTTTCATAGGATTCACAATAATTTCTCCATATGGATATGAGGACAAAACTCATCTAAATAGGTATCGCCGCTTGCCGTATAGCCGCATTTCTCATAAAACCCCTGAGCCTGGCACTGAGCGGAAAGCCCAATTTTGGAAGCGCCTAGTTCTTTAGCCTTTTGTTCCAGGGCGGTTAAAATCTCTCTGCCGAGATGCAGTTTACGGAACTGTGGATAAACGGCAAGCCTTCCGACTGTAAACATATCAGGGGAATCGGAAGGGAAAAGGCGTCCAGTGCCAGCAGGCTTTCCATCCAGATAAAGGACAGCATGCAAAGCATCGGCATCAATACTGTCAAATTCCAAGAGGCCATTAAAACCCTGCTCCTCAACAAAAACAGCTTGGCGGATATCATGAGCGTCTTGCGGAAGGCCCTTAGCGATGATAAATGAGTGTTCCAAAATCCATCTTCCTTTCCAAAATAATGCAAAATAGTACATAAAATAACTATACAGGGAAAGGCGGAATCTGTCAAGCATAGGGGGAGGACATTTATGTAAATCCGGTTGAATCCATTATGGAGGAGGCCAGTACATCCAGTCAGATTCTTTAATAAGTTTCATCAAATAATGACGAATCCCTACTATCCACTCCGGAAGCAAATCAAAAGCGGTTAAAAGAAAACAGATAAAAAAGGTAAGGCAAACTCCCAGAAAAGAGACAGAAATCTCCATAAGGAAAACCCATACGGATTTATGCTGATAAAACAGATATACCAAACGAAACCAGATAACAGCCAAAAGCAGAAAAATAGGAATGACAAGAAGCACGCTTGTAATGAGTTTTCCTTTTTGCGTATACTCCATACAGGGGTTCCTCCAATCGAACCCTGCATTTGCAAAAATATCGATCATAGCATATTCTATCAATGAGATGGCAATGTACCACAGCAATACTAAAAAACGGTTCCGACAAAAGCTTTCTTTTCTGCTTTTTAAAACAGTTTTATTCTTCATCTTTATATTCCGTCTGCATCTGTTTTAGAACCTCGTCGCGGGGAAGCCCCGGCGTTTCTCTCCTTTTTACGGAATCGTTTTCATGCCCGCAAACCGCCTGGTATTCGCAGTATTCGCAGGCGAGCCTGCTGTCTTTTGAAAGAAGGGGAATGTCGTCAATCCCTCCCTTATGAAGCTGATCCGCCATTGCCTTGGATTTGCTGACCACATATTCCCGGAGGATTTTCCATTCCTCCGGCGTAACTGTATTTTTCTTGGATTGAGCGCTGATCCCGGAGGCCGTTTTTTTCACTGGGATGAATTTCCCGGTCAAATCTGTCTCCATAGCTTCTAATACCTGGTAGTCCATCAAGAGAAGCCCGTTCATTCTCATTTTCCCCTCAAAATCCGCTTTGATTTTTTCAGGATCGTCTTTTCGGTCAGCTTCCACAGCGTCAGCCCTGGCAGGCATATATAGGACGCCTGCCGGAACGGGTTCTTCCTCCCTGCACAATGTAAACAGATAAATCGGCATCTGCATTTCAAGGCCAGCCAAAAGGTCGTTCAAATCAAATTGCTTCCTCCCTGATTTATAATCGACAACCCTTAAATATTCTTTTCCATCTTCCGGTTTTGTAAATACATCCACCCGGTCAACCGTTCCTTCTAAAAGGATTCTCACGCCATCTTTTGAGGTGAATTCCAAAGGTGCAGCACCCTTTTCTTTTGAGATAGGCAGTTCAAATTCCACTGGAACAAACCGGCTTTGAGCCAATTCAGCCCCTAAATGGCGCAGCAAGAAAAGAAGTGTGGTTCTCAAACGGCGGTATAGATAAGCAAACCTGGCTGGGCTTTCGTCTCGGCGGTCTAAATTTTCTTTCATAAATTTTTCCAGCAATGCATCCACTTCTTCTTCCAACTGCTTTTGAGACAATTCACCCAGTTCTTTGGAGGGGTGTTCCTGAACCATGGCAGATAGTACATAATGAAGTACCGATCCAGATTCCAAAGGGGTTAGTTCCGCCCTGCGCCTTGGACGAAGCCGCAGAGCATGACGCAGAAAATAGCGGAAAGGGCAGTTGGCAAAATCATCAGCTCTGGTGGGGGAAATGTGCATTGTTCTGCCAAATAAAACCGCCGCCTGTTCTGGGGAAAGGGAATAAGAGGGTTCCTCCCTGAGATTTTCCACGCTGTCTAGGCGGTTTTTATATGACGTTTCCTTTAAGTATTCTTCCAAAGCAATTCCTTCCGGCTTATTCTTCCAATCTGGGGAAGACGCCCTTTGGCAGAATGCAGAAAAAGCAGTTGCCTCGTTTACCACATAGTTCAAAGAACCCTGTTCTGCTTCCCGTTCCAATCCAGGGAACATCCGCCGGATCTGCTCCGCCAATGTGGAAGGGTATCTGGCTTTTCCGTCCAAACCCGCCGCACAGAAACTAACCCAAAGGTACTGGGAAGCCGCGGTCATGGCAGCATATGCCCAATATTTTTCACTTACAGCTCGTTCCTCCAGCGTTTCTGCAATTTCAACGCCGTTTTCGGTGAGCTTTTTCCGGTCGTCTTCCGTCAAAACGCCTCCGGCCTCCACCCTTGCCGGGAACATCCCCAGATTAGCCCCTATTACAAAAACTGCCCTTGGATTTTGGGGGCGCACACGGTCAGCGGCTCCTACCAAGACCTGGTCGTTCGTCTGAGGGATGATAGCGATTTCCATTGTTTGAAGGGAGAGCCGCAGGAGTTCTGTAAACCGTACAGCGGGCAGGCGTATCCCCTGCATAACCAGGAAAAACCGGTCTAAAATGGCAGTTAAGCTGTCCCAAACTTGGGATGAAACGCTGTCTGAAAGTTCTTCAAGATCGGACAGGCGCTCAACTGCTCCGCTTTCCTCCAAATATTCAAATACCGCCTTGGCAAAGCCGCTCCCGTCGCAGTCCTCCAATTTTTTTTGGAGGTTGAAAAGCGGGTCCACTAATTTTTTCCGTGCAGCTTCTGCCCTGGAAAGCCGTTCTTCCGCATCGGTATCCATCTGCCGTCCAAAGCCGTCGGGATGGTTTTGAAAGGAGTTTTTCCATTGTTCCCGTTCAATTCTCCAGATATAGCAGTAATTTTCCAGCAAAGCCGCATCGTATAATTCCAGCCCCAGCAAAGGGGACTTTGATAAACGAAGAATCCGCACTGTATCAAGAGAACCGCGTACTGCCTCCAGAGCGGTTAAAATGAGGGTAGTCAGCGGATGGGTTTCTGTATCAACCTGTTTGTCCATAAAATAGGGGATTCCATAACGGCGGAAAACCGATTCAATCGCTGTTTGATAGGGCTCCAGACTGCGGGCAATCACCGCTATTTCCCGATACCGCAGCCCCCTTTCCCGGACAAGGGCAGAGATCCGGCTTGCAGCCGCTTCAATTTCAACGTAAGGATTCATGGCTTGGATTAACTGTACATTTTCCCCGCTCCGCCAACCCTTGTATTCTTCCGGCCTGCGGAAAAGCTGAGAAGCAATATACGCAAGTTCAGGCGACTGGAAGCGATAAAATTCCCGCTGTATGACAGGTGATTTTATAGATTGCCCAGTTTCTGCCGCCATTCTCATCAAACGGCGGATTGTCTGCTTTACCGGAGAGAATACGCCTGTTCCTTCTTCCAGATCTGAGACTCCGTCTGAAGAAAAGGAGAAGACTATATTTTCTGCATCCCGCATTAGATAACGCAAAAGCCGGTATTCTCCAGCCATAAATCCTTTAAAACTGTCACAGTATACATCATACCCTTTGAAAACAGGAGTTTCCTCCATATATCCGCTGGCACGCATCAGGTCATCTTTTTGGTCGATGTAATTGCGTTCAACGAAAGCCTGATACACGCTGTAAATCATTGAGAGTTCGCCTAACTTTTCCTTTAGTGCTCCATCGGGAAGCTGTTCTTTTATATTTTTTAAATCATCTGGCGTTACGCCGGCGTTTTTAAACTCATTGACCATTCCCACCATAGAGGAGACAAAGGACGGATTTCCCGGATGCCGGCTATATACAGTTAAAGCGTCCTGAACCTCCCCTAAAGCGATACTCATTAATAAAACCCTGGCGCAGTCGTCTAAAGCGCGCCCGGCCAAACCTCCGCATTCCCGAAAAACCAGGTTTGCCAATCTTGTAAAGCTTAATACCTCTACCTGCAAGGCTAAAACAGCTCCCAGGCGTTGATAAACTGCTTTTTCTGTTTCAAATGAATACTGCTCTGGTACAAGGAAGATTGCCTTTCTGCCTTGCTGCACGGACTCGCGCAGAAGATGATAACAAAGTTCTGTTTTTCCGGTTCCCGCTTCGCCCAGAATGAACTGTATCAATTGGTTTCCGCCCCGCTTTCCTTATTTTTGCTTGACAAGAGCCAACACGCCCAAAAGCAGTTCTGGCGGCGCATCTGCTTCGGTGTGAAGGCTCGCCAGGCGGCGGCCTGCCTTCGCCTCCGCGCCTTGCAGCTCCACCGTCAGAACTGCTTTTGGATCCTTCGGAGTTTTTGGCGCCGTTTTTTACTTTGTTATATCCCCGTTCTCCTTTGCCGGCCACAAAAACCGTGTTTTCCTTTGTCAAACAAAGGTAAATATAAAGGTTTTAACATCAGATTTATTATAGCATATTTAAAATTTGATTTCATTAAAATTCTCTTACAAATAAGTGTTTCGCCATTTTGAGCGCAATTATGGCCGAAGGACGGGTTCCATGCCCGTCCTTCTTATTTTACGGGGATGCCCTAAAAGGCAGCCTTTGGCAGATTCTCATAATTTTTTATCATATGGCAGCCTTGCTCCCAGGCGGCATAAAAATTCATTGGCAATCATCCCGCATTGCTCCGCCAAATCTTCCGCACGAATCAAAGCGGCTCCATCCCTTCCCAATATGGTGGCTACATCTCCGCCCTTTACATCATCAATATCTGTAACATCCACCAGCATTTGATCCATACATAACTTTCCCACAACCGGGGCACGCTGCCCATGCAGAAGGACCATGCCGTTCATCCCAGCAAAATCTCTTGGCAGCCCGTCAGCATAGCCAAAGGATAAAACTGCTAATTTTGTAGTCCTCTGGGCACAAAAGGAGCGGCCATATCCCGCAGTTTCGCCAGGCTGTAAATGTTTGACAAGTACAACCCTTGTCCGCAGAGATAAAACAGGCCAAATATCCAGTTTTCGCTGTACAGGAGAATTATGGCTGTAAACTCCATACAAAGCGATTCCGATACGTGCAAAATCGCATGGCTGGGCCGGCAGGTTAACCACTCCATAACTTGCTTGAAAATGAATCTTTCCTGTTTTCAATCCATCTGCCTGTAATTTTAATACAGAGGAGTAAAACCTGTTTACCTGCTCCAAAGTAAACGCCACATCTTCAGGCAATAAACTGTCAGAAACGCACAGATGGGAAAATACGCCTTGAATATCCAGATTCGGGAGCTTAAAGATCCGATGTAAGGCGTTTAAATCAGTTGATGGAACTCCCAGCCGATTCATCCCTGTATCTATAGCAAGATGAGCCTGAATTTTTTTCCCTTGTGCTGCCTCAGAAAGTTGAACCGCATATGCCTCGTCAACGACTGCCTGTGTAATACCCCATTTGGATAACAGATAACATTCGCCGGGGAGCGTATAACCTAAAACTAAAATAACGCCTCTTATCCCAGCTTTGCGAAGTTGAATCGCTTCCGTCAGGCAGGCAACGGCAAACGCTTTCACAATGCCCTGTTTTTGTAAGGAGCGGGCAGTTATCACTGCGCCATGTCCATAGGCGTCAGCTTTCAGAACCGCCATTAGCTCACAGTCAGGGCCGGCCTGCTCTTTCAGAATCCTTACATTGTGTTGAAGGGCTTTTAAATCAATTTCCCTCCAGGCACGCGCTGTAAGGTTTGGTTTGCGGCAGCAGTATAAACTTGTAAGAGCTCCTGAAACGCCGAAACTTAAAATGGATACTGCTAAAAAATGAACCAGCTGGTTTTGAATCAATAGATTTTCCATGCCGATGATTTTGGCCCCTGCCCGAACGAAAACAATCATCCACGGATGCAGCAGGTAAACCAGCATGGAGATAGTTCTGGCGGTTTTGTTTTCACCATTATTCCGGCTGAGAAGAAAGGAAAACAGGAACATCATGCAGATTGGGAGAAACAGATACATACTGTCATGGCGCTGAACCCCCATGTGGTGCAGAATAAATCCCTCTATGCTCATAACACATAAGGAAAAGAGGAATCCTGCAAAGGATAAACGCTTTTCAGGATTCCACCTAAGCGCTGCTGCACCCAGCAAAAGGAACAGGGGAGCGAAAAAAATTCCATTTCGAGTATATTGGAACAAACTGAAAATTGCTGTATAAATAGCCTGGACAGGAGGGAAGGCCGCCGCAATTCCAAAGTAGCTGTCTCCCCCTAACCCAATCAGATAAAGAGCTGCCGCTGCAGGCAGGGCAATTTTAAGGCCCATTCGGCTAAGGCCATAGGAAATCAAACAGCCTGTTAAAACGGCGGGAAAATACCAAAGGTGGTAAAACGTCCCATCTAAGAAAAGACGTTTTAACATTTCCCCAATAGAAGGCAGTCCAGCATATATGTTTAAGGGAAGATATAAGAAAATAGAAATCAAATATAACAGGAAGGTTTTCAGCAAAAACCTTTTTACTTTATCTTTCCGCCAACCGCCTTTTGCCAGGAAGTACCCTGATACCATAAAAAAGAAGGGAACTGCAATGCGCGCTAAAACGCGGGTAAGCCAAAAATCTGCTGTCTCATTCCAGGAAGCCAAAGGGGAAGTATGGATTGCAACCACAAAAAGCGCAGCTGTCAGCCTGAAGTGATCCAGGGAGGGAAAACTCTGATGCCTTTTCATAGCGTATCCCCCCAAACGGTTACAATAAAGCCGCTGATATTGTCTCCAGATACCTGAACGCTGCCGCAGCGGTCAGGAAGTTCAATTTCTGTTTCTTCCCCTAGGCAGGGAACATAAAAGACCTGGGCCATTCTTTCTGCTATGAGACAGTTTTTGGGACCAGTTTTCAGGAAAGGAACATATTCCTCTAAACAAAGACCATTTTCCTTTAAAAGTTTGGCGTGGGGAGAACCTACATATCGAAAATGCCATGGCTCGTGGGCAATTCCGGTTATATTTTCCTTCCCCTGTCCATAACGTTCCACAAAGCCATATTTAGCGGCCTCCTGACGGAATTTACCACAAACGCCGTCATAGGGGAAAGCAGGACGGATAAAGTCGATTTTTCGGGCAGCGCGTCCCAGGTCAATAGCAAGCCCCGTTTGATGTTCGCTGCAATCCGGCAGGGCAACATATTTTTTTGTAAATTCTTCCCCATCAGTTTCAATGGAAGAATTCCAAATTTCCTCTTGTTCTTTGCGGCTCCTCCATCCAGATACTGGAACGATTTCCCGTTCCCCGCCTATAGAATGGATACAGGCATGGAGCAAATTGGCAGCATGACGTTCCATATAAATTTCTTCTTTTATTGATTGCTCCGGCTGGTTTTGAAAATCCAAAGGAATAAGCGGAAAGAAAGTGTTTTTCAACGGATGGGATTGATTGACCAGAATTAAGGTTCCCCGGCTAATGTCATCTTTTTTGCAGACAATCGTTTTCAATTCTCCATTCCCAGGGCAACTAATTGGCTGACCAGCTGGTCAAACGTAAGCCCAATTCCTTTCATCATATTCGGATAGCGGCTGTGGGAGGTAAACCCAGGGATTGTATTTACCTCGTTAAACACAATTTTTCCATCAGGGGTTAAGAATAAATCCACCCGCGCAAATCCTCTGCATCCAAGCGCCCGATAAATCTTTTTAGCAGCATCTTGGATTTCATCTGCTTTCCCTTCAGAAATACGTGCTGGACAATGAATTTTTGAAGTTTTAAGAGTGTATTTTTCTTCATAGTTAAAAAAATCACTGGAAAGTTCAATTTCATCTACCATTCCAACTGTAAGAGTTTGATTGCCCATAACAGCGCAGCCTACTTCAAAACCAGGAATCGTTTCTTCCAACAAAATTTCATTGTCATGGTAAGCAGCCTTTTGGATGGCAGGAACAAGTTCATCCGAGGACGTCACCTTTGTAATTCCAAAAGAGGAGCCGGAACGTACCGGTTTGACAAACAGCGGGTAACCAATTTCTTCTGCAGCCTGTTCCCAGCTTTTTTCTATAGATTCAGGCGATATCACAAAACTTTTCGGGGTGGAAATCCCGGCAAGAGCCGCCAGTTTATGGGCTCGATCTTTATCCATACATAATGCACTGGAAAGGGAACCGCATCCAATAACTGGAATCCCCGCAAGTTCCAGCAATCCCTGAATGGTTCCGTCTTCTCCGTTTTTTCCATGAAGTACAGGAAAGGCTGCATCTAATTTATAGTGAACCACGGAGCCGCTGAAAACCAGCAGTTCATGTTTGGTGCGATCCAGAGAAAGGACACAGGGGAAACAACTTTCACCTTCCTGATGCCAGGAATCGTCCTGTATTCTGGTAATTGGCCCGCTGTATAAAAACCATTGCCCCTCCCTTGTTATTCCAATCGGAAGCGGTACGTAGGACTTCCGGTTAAAATGAGATAATATAGCATATGCCGATTGCAGGGAAATTTCATACTCTGTGGAACATCCCCCAAAGATAATAGCAATTACGGATTGGTTCATAAGTTTTTAACCTCTTTTCCTTGAAAAAATACGCCTTGTCCTGGCAGCTTCTATGTTACCAGAATAAGGCGTTTTTTTCTTTTCGCTTTCCATGCAAAAGACATAAGAAACTTATGAAGTGTTTTAAAGATTTTTTAAAGAAGTTCTTACGAATTTCTTGCAAAAGCTCATTTTAGGATGTATCCGCATATCAGCTTTTTATTTAGCCAAGCGATAATAAACGTTAGCTGTAAGCCAATAAATTAACAAATATATAACTGAAAAAAACAGGCACGTACCCAACACGCATACAATAAAAAGCTGGATATTAGTCATCTGGAATGCCTGTAGTATCTTACATAATGCAGGAAAAGCAGCAGCAATATGAACCATTGCCAATCCCAGCGGCAGGAAAAAGACCATCAAAACCTGTTTATGGATAGCAGATTTTACCTCATGGGAACTCATTCCTACCTGCTGCATGATATGAAACCGGTCGTGATCGTCAAACCCCTCAGTAATCTGCTTATAGTAAACAATCAGTACTGTAGCTAACAAAAACAACAAAGTAAAGAATATCCCCACAAAGAACAGCCCGCCAAAAGTTTCATAGAAATCCTTCCGGTCAGCGTCGCGGGTACTGACAGAGCCCACCCGCAAATTTTCCCCGGAGGGTCTTTTGGTTTCAACAAGGGCTTCCCGCAGACAGTCCTGAAAAACCTGCCGATGGTTTTCGGGTCCGTCTACATCAAAGACATATTGGAACCAGGGAAAAGTATTTTCCCCCTTGTGGCAGGCTTCCCATAGTTCCTGACGTTCGTCATCCCGCATAACCATCACAGCATAAACACCATTCCCATCGTCAGCCCCGGCGAGGAAATCCGGGTAGGGAATCAAACCTTTCACTTTGTATGTGGCTTCATCAATTTGGAACTGTCCGTTCAGGTTCATCTTCCCCGGATTCAGCAGAACCTCATGATATCCAAGCTGGTAATTCATCCCCATGGCTTCGTTATAAGAGGAAAGTGGTAATGTCTGAAAATCACATAAATGGGAAATATCCGTCATATTGCTGGAGTATTCCGCTGAAAAGGAATGTTCCCCATCCCAGTATGTGAGCAGGCTGTAAGGATATACTTTGACGGCATTTTGAATTTCCAACCCATGCTGTTCAGCGAGATTTTCAATTGTGTCAATAGCGGCTTTTTCGGTTTGGTCCTCAAGTGCGAAATTGGTGATTACATCCCTGGGGAAACGGTTTGCTATGACATTTTCTGCGCCGATATACAGGCAAATGGTAGAGGAGAGCGTCACCAGCACGCAGGTAGATAAAATGCAGATATTAGCAAGCCCTACAGCATTCTGTTTCATTCGGTAAATCATGCCGGAAACAGATACAAAATTGTTTGGCTTGTAATAGAAAGGTTTGTTTCGGCGCATTACTTTTAAAATGGCAATGCTTCCAGCAGTAAAAAGCAGATAGGTCCCAATGATTACCAGAACAACTGCCACAATAAAGTATATGATTGCTTCTGCTGCACTTTTTACACCGATAGCCAGCGCATAACCAGCCCCTAAAGAAGCTGCCCCTAACAGGGCAAGAAGCCAGCGGGCTTTTGGTTCCCGCTCTCCCACTTTGGAACTATGGAGCAGGTCAATTGGATTTGTGCGGACAATCTGCACCGCTTCCGCCAGGACTACCAGTAAATAAGCAGCAGCAAAAACGGCAGCTGTCAATCCAATAGAGGAAAGAGGAATGGTAAATTCCAAAGCAATTTCATATTGGACAAGATTCAGCAGAACCAGAAAAAGAAGCTGGCTGAACAGCGCCCCGCCGATTACTCCCAGCAGGATACTTCCTGTCCCAACCATTGCAGTTTCCAGAAACAGCACTCGGAATAAATGCCGCTTCTCCATGCCCAGAACACAGAACAGCCCAAATTCCCGCTTTCTCTGCTTCATGACAAAGGAATTGATATAAAACAGAATAACAATAGACAAAAAACCGCAAACATTCCGGCTCAGACCCAATATCAGTTCCAGGTAAGACGCACCGCGCATTTCTGCCGAACCCAACATAACACATATTGAATCCAAAACATAGAACAGCATAACAATTACAGCCCCAGACAGCAAACAGGGAAGGTAAAGGCTTTTGTTTTTCCGCAAATTCTGAAAAGCCAGCTTAGAATAAAAGAGATTATTCAATGTCTATCCCTCCTGTTGCCAATACAGTAAGAGAGTCGGAAATTCTCTGGTACATTTCTTCGTTAGAGGTGCCGCCGCGGTAAATTTGATGGTAAACCTCCCCGTCTTTGATAAACAAAACCCTGCTTGCATGGCTGGCGGCACGGGTGCTGTGCGTTACCATTACTATTGTTTGGCCCTCTTGATTAATCTGTTCAAATAGGCCCAATAACCTGCCAGCCGCTTTGGAATCCAATGCACCGGTTGGCTCATCGGCAAGAATTAAGTGTGGTCTGGTAATTAACGCTCTTGCAACTGCTGCACGCTGCTTTTGACCGCCGGATACTTCATAGGGGTATTTTTCCAATATGTCCGCTATATCCAGTTTTTGAGCAATCGGAGGAAGACGGCGCTCCATCTCCTGATATTTTACCCTTGACAGCACCAAAGGCAAAAAGATGTTGTCCTTTAACGAAAAGGTATCCAATAAATTAAAATCTTGAAATACAAATCCCAGGTTTTTGCGGCGGAAGGAACATAGCTCCCGGTCAGGGATAGATGTCATATTTTTACCGTTGAGAAAAAGTTCCCCGCTGGTGGGTTTGTCCAGGGACGCCAGAATATTTAACAGCGTGGTTTTCCCAGAACCGGATTCACCCATAACGGCAACATACTCCCCTGCCTCTACCGTAAAATTTACATCGGATAATGCTTGAATCTGATTCCCGCCAAAACGGGTGGTATATATCTTTTTTAAATGGCGGACTTCTAGCAACGACATTCTGTTTACCTCCTTGTGTTTGATTACAAGGAGATTATAGCCTCTTTTCTGCCTCCCTGCCATGGTTTTACCTTACAAAATCTTCCCATACCTTACACTTTTGTAAGATTGGATGATTTTTCCTATGTAAACGCCTTCCTATTTGTTTATCTCCCGTTCGCATTTTAACATTTTATCTTCATAGCTCTCAATTTTTTTATTAAGGATATCCAGGGTTTTCTGCATTTCCAAAAGCTTTTCTACTAGATGTTCCCTCTGCTCCGTCAAAATCTTTTTTCTAGCTTCACGGGTTCCTTCCCCTTCTCTCAACAGCGTCATATATTCGGTAAGCGCATCAATCTGTATGCCCGCACTGCGCATGCATTTTATAAATGATATTGTCCGGCAGTCTGCTTCACTGTAATCCCGTATTCCGCTTCGTGTGCGATGAATCGCCGGAAGCAGTCCGATCCGCTCGTAATAACGTAAAGTGTCAGCTGTAATATTACATTCCCTAGATACTTCTGATATAGTCATTTTAATTCC
The DNA here is from genome assembly GCA_910589145.1 of uncultured Oscillospiraceae bacterium. Taxonomy (GTDB): domain Bacteria; phylum Bacillota; class Clostridia; order Oscillospirales; family Ruminococcaceae; genus UBA1405. The sequence goes on along the minus strand of CAJUSD010000006.1, from coordinate 98,798 downwards.
TCCTGAGTTTTTGCGATTTGAAATTTTACGACAAAATAATATCCTTTTCTTTATTTTATCACTTGAAGCCTGCTCTAAGTCAATTTTTCAGGAGGTTTTTTATGTGAATTTTTTGTGAAATCGCTTGACTTTGAGTGGGCTTAAAATGCTATCCTTAACATATCGGGCTGAATGAGCCGAAATTGTCTGTTTTCATCCCTCTTTTTGAATTGCCATATGACCCTCCCATCCTCTATGGCACGGACAGTTTTGGAAAATTCAGCCCGTTTGCTTTATCATAAGAACTGCCTATCCACAATCTAATATCATCACAGGGCTGCCCTTACATCAGCAACTGCAGCCCTGTAATTTCCAAAGCAGATTTATAAAACATATTGGAATCAAATCAAAAACTATGATATACTATTGAATGGAGGAAAAAACGGCGTTCTATTAAGAGCTTATCCCAGAATTAGACATGCATAGATCAAAGATTCTGAATGGGTTCTAAGAACTGCTGTGGCTGGGACATCCTATTTCAAGGAGATTACATAAAAATGAAGAAAACCCGTTTTATTTTTCCGGCAGTTCTGGCATTAGTGCTGGCAGGAGGCTGCCATACATTGGAGGATTCTGCCAATGTAGAGGCTGTTGCAAACATGGACGAGAAATCAATGACATTTTCCTCTAAACTAAGCCAGAGAGAAACAGGAAAAAATTTTTTCCAGGTAATGCTTTCTGATATGTTGGAATATGTTCCAGAAAGACACGGAACTGGTAAACTGCTCCAAATGAAAAGTGAAGACGAAGAAGAGGAAGAAAAATCTTTAACCCTGGAACAGAAATCTCTCATAACCGAATACATGGACGCATATTTTGAATCTATGGCGGATTTAAAGCTGAGAGATCCTTCTATGCTTTTTGCAGAACCAAAAGGAGTACAAGCAGCAGGAAACCGTGCAGTTTGGGAGTATTTGATAGAATTGCGGAAGATGCAGAGTTCCGATTTGACGCTGGTTCACTATGAATATGAACTTTTCTGCCGTCAGGGGGGATGGGGAAGGCAAGAGGAAGAAATAGAAGAAGATGGAAAAGTCCGAGTAATAGCAATAGAAAAAAGTATCCAAAATTTTACAGAGTTCCCAGAAACGGATGCAGAAAGCGCTGCAGTTTACCATCAGTTTACATTAGTTAAAACTTTGGATGGATGGCGGATTGAAAGCCATATGCAGATGGATACTTTATATATTGTGTTATTTTTGGAAGGCGATTCCCATAATATGAGGGAATACCTGCAAAGTTCTTTCCCGGAAGACAGGGGAAAGGAGTATATTGCCCAACGTCTGGAAACCCTGTTAAGGGACGCAAAGGAAGAAATTTCGGTGCGCAGGGAACATTCTGAACTGGTGGAAGATGAAAAAGATGATATGGCAGCGCCAGATCATCCATATGATCGGGAAGCAGCTGTTGCTTATGCCATGGAATGGGTTGGAAAACGTAACGAAGAATGGGCAGATTACGGAAGATACGGAGGAAACTGCCAAAATTATGTCTCTCAGTGTTTATTTGCAGGAGGGATTCCAATGGATCCCTATGGGGACAGCCTTTGGAAGTGGTACAGCGATATCCCCAACAACCGTCCAGGAACCTATGGACGTTCCGCATCCTGGTCGGCAGTGGAGTCTTTCCGGGATTATGCAGAAAATAATACTGGTTTCGGGCTGACAGCGCAGGCAGGTGCGCCCTATTACAGCGGGGATATTGGAGACGTTCTCGAAATCGGCACTGCTGACAACCCGCTGCGCCATTCGGTTCTTATCACAAAAGTCATTAAAGATCAGGACGGAAACACAATTGATTATCTTGTTTGTTCTAATACGTCAGATTTGAAAAATTTTCCAGCCTCGGCTTATTTTTACAGCAGCCAGGCATTGGTTAAAATTTTAGGATGGAACGATTAACAGGAGGTGTCATGCCGTTTGCCGCTTCAATTAAATCAAAAAGGGAAAGCTGCAAAAAGACGATTTACGATGTTGTTTGCAATGCTGCTTACAATATTACTGCCATGGAACGGGATATATGCAGAGGACACGCCATATACCTATCCAACGCCGCCAGATGTCCTTTCTGAAGCAGCAGTATTAATCGAGGCGGAAACAGGGCAGATTATTTTTGGTAAAAATGAAAACAAGCGAATGGAGCCTGCCAGCCTGACCAAAATCATGACCTGCCTGCTTGCTGCAGAATTATGGGACGGCAGCGAGGACGATATGATTACAGTAACATCAGAAAGTTTATTTGATATAGATTATGAATCTACCACTATGGATCTGAATGTAGATGAGGAGCTTCCCATATCAGATATGCTGTATGGGCTGATGCTGCCATCAGCCAACGACGCTGCTAATGTTATTGCCATTTACCTGGCAGGCGAAATTGAAGATTATGTTGAAATGATGAATGCCCGTGCAGCAGAATTAAAACTGACTGGAACCCATTTTTCCAATCCCCATGGCCTTCCATCGCCGACCCATTATTCTACTGCCTATGATATTGCCATGATTACCCGTGAAGGGCTGAACCACGAAAAATTTTTGGAGTTTGCAGGAGCTCCGGAACATGTTATTCCTGAAAACCAATGGGCAGAAGAAAGGAAACTGATTCATACCAACCGCCTGATGCAGGCTGATGATGAGAGATATTATCCAGGGATCGTAGCAGGAAAAACGGGGTGGACCAGGCCAGCCGGACACTGTTTAATGACTGCTGCAGAGCGGGACGGTATGACATTAATTTGTGTTGTAATGAAAGCCGGAAGTGCTGTAAATGAATATTCAGATACCGTTAATCTGCTTGATTACGGGTTTGCAAATTTTAAAAAGGCTAATATTGACTGCACTTCCTATGATAATACCGAAATTCAATTTACCGATCAGGAGGGCCGGCAGAGAAAAGCCATTTTGAGCCTCAGAGAACGGAAATTTCCTGCTGTTGTGCCAAAAGATGCTCAAGGCGATATGATGGTTTTTAGTTTGCCTAATATTGAGACGATTTCTGACGGCGATTATGAAGACGCTTTATTGAGCTGGTCGGATTCTGTTGCCGGAGCACCAAGGCAGCCTTTGAGAACCGTTCCGGTTCGGGTTTGGGTTGAAAAAATTAAGCCGGCAAATGCTGCTGCCGATGTGACTGTTGATAGTGGACTTGAAGCTGAACCGCCTAAAAGGAATAACTATTTCACTTGGGTGGCGATTGGGTCTGTAGTTTTGGTTGGAGGAATCGTTTGGAGGCGGAAACGGTTATAAACCCCATTTGCGGGTACATCCGATAGTTTTCTATAACGTGGGTTCAATAAAATTTTCTGCTTTTCAGTATTAGGTACGCCATGATGGCTGCAAGAGGAAGAAGCCCGCTTAGGGCGGGCTCTAATCCCAATCTTATCCCACCCCCAAAGCAATACCAGCGGGCTTTTTATTTTGAATACTGACGAAACGGTTAGATTTCTGTCTCTTAGATAAAGTTTCCGTTGGTTTTCAGCAAGCAGGGATATTTCGCGCCTGCGGGCGCGGCCAGAGGAACTTTTGAGGAAAGTTCCTCTGGACTCTTCAAACCTTTTTAATCCGCCTTAGCTTGTACTCATCTTAGCTTATCCCCGCAATCTGTCTTTATTAAAAAACGGTACAGCCACAGGCTGTACCGTTCCGATTATTACTGTTCGTCGTTCCAAGAATACATCTTACGAAGTTCTTTACCGACTTTTTCCAACTGATGCTCAGAATGGATCCGGCGTTCCGCGTTAAAGTGGGGACGATTGACCCGGTTTTCCAAAATCCAGTTGCGGGCAAAGGTGCCATCCTGAATTTCGGTAAGAACCTTTTTCATTTCCTTTTTAGTTTCTTCAGTAATAAGGCGTTTGCCGATTTCGTAATCGCCGTATTCAGCAGTATCAGAAATAGAATATCTCATCCGGGAGAACCCGCCCTGATAGATAAGGTCAACAATCAGCTTCATCTCATGGATACATTCAAAGTAAGCGTTTTCGGGAGCATAACCAGCTTCCACAAGAGTCTCAAAGCCAGCCTGCATCAGGGCAGTAACACCACCGCACAGAACACATTGCTCACCGAACAGATCAGTTTCAGTTTCATCTTTAAAGGTAGTCATCAAAACGCCAGCCCTGGCGCCGCCAATGCCCGCCGCATAAGCAAGACCGGTGTCAAGAGCTCTGCCGGTGGCGTCCTGCTGAACAGCGATAAGACAGGGAACGCCCTTGCCTTCCACGTATTCACTGCGGACAGTATGTCCAGGACCTTTGGGGGCAATCATAACTACATCAACATCTTTGGGAGGTACGATCTGTCCAAAGTGAATCGAAAAACCATGAGCAAACATCAGTGTTTTCCCTGCGGTCAGATGGGGTTCAATGCTTTCTTGATACAAAGCAGCCTGTTTTTCATCGTTAATCAGAATCATAATGACATCCGCGTTGGCAGCAGCGTCGGCAGCAGTCATAACTTTAAGTCCGGCAGCTTCTGCTTTTTCCCAGGACTTGCTCCCATTGTATAAGCCAACAATAACATTGACTCCACTTTCATGCAGGTTCAGCGCGTGAGCATGTCCCTGGCTGCCGTACCCGATAATCGCCACCGTTTTGCCGTCTAACAGGCTCAGGTCACAGTCTGTGTTATAGAAGATTTTTGCCATGAAAAATTCCTCCTGTTGTTCCTGGGGTAAATCCCCAGGTTTTTCTGTTTATTTTTTCACCGATATGGTGTCGGTTCCCTTTTGGAGTGCTACTGTCCCTGTCCGGGCAATTTCCCGAATGGCAAAGGGCCGCAGCAGTTCTGTGAATAAATCAATCCGTTCGCTGGTATCCGCAAGTTCCAAGGTCATTGTTGCGCGGGATATATCTAAAATTTTTGCGTCCATGATTTCAGCAATATTCATAATGTCGGAACGTTCTGACTGTCCAGCATTTACCTTAATCAGAACCAGTTCCCGGCTGATTAATTCAGCGGGGTTGATTGTCCGTACTTTAATCACGTCAATTAACTTGTTCAGCTGCTTTTCCACCTGTTCAACGGTGTAATCGGAGCCTTCCGCTACAATCGTCACCCGCGAAAAAGCAGGGTCTTCTGTAATGCCTACCGCCAGGCTTTCAATGTTAAACGCCCGCCGGGCAAATAGTCCCGCAATTCGGGAAAGCACCCCGGCGCGGTTTTCTACCAAAACTGAAAATGTATGCTTCACGTCGGTTTCCCCTCCCTATATAGACGATTCTTCCGAGTCAACGACACATTCCAAAACAAAAGGCCCATCTGCCGAAAGAAGCCGTTCAATGGCCCCGTCAATTTCTTCGCTGGTTTTAATGCTTTCCGACGGTATCCCATATGCAGAAGCAAGGACAGTAAAATTGGGGTCTCCCTCCAAGCTGGTGGCAATATACCGGCTCCCATAGGATTTCTTTTGAATCTCCTTAACCATTCCTAACTTCCGGTTGCGGAAAATAATAATTTTTACTCCTACCCGGTCTTGGCAAATCGTCGCCAGTTCCATCATCTGCATTTGGAAAGAACCATCTCCGCAGCCTGCAATGACTTCCCGTTTAGGATCAGCCAGTTTAGCGCCAATTGCAGCCGGGACAGAGTATCCCATTGTTCCCATGCCGCCAGATGTAAGGAATCTTCCCTTGCGGATACGAATATGATTTGCAGACCAGATTTGATTTTGGCCTACATCCGCAACATATACCGCATCATCAGGCATTTTTTCCGATAAACGGCGGAGAAAATACTTTGGGTTGATTCCATATTTCCTCGGGGAAATATCAGGCGTATATTGGTCCCTGAGCCCTTGGACATACTGCGTCCACTCAGAAAAGTCTCCGGGACGCTGGTGAGAATTACAATGTTCTATTAACTGATGAATTACAGTACGGCAGTCTCCCACCAATGGAATCGCTGTACCAATATTTTTTCCGATTTCTGCCGGGTCAATATCAATATGCACAATCGTTGTATTTGGAGAAATCACATCTGGGGAACTGACAGCCCTGTCTCCAACGCGTGCGCCGATAATCAGCAGTAAATCAGCTTCCCGGACAATCTGGTTGGCATGTTTGACTCCGTGCATTCCCAACATACCCATGTATAAAGGACAGTCAGTAGGAAACACTCCAATCCCCATCATAGTGGATATTGCAGGAATATTATATTCCTCTGCCAGCTTACGAACCATCTCGTAACCCTCAGCCGCAAATGCCCCGCCGCCTACACAGATTAAAGGCTTCTTTGCATTGGACAAAGCGTCTGCAACCTTTTTAATTTGCAGGTTATGCCCCTTTATGCTTGGCTTATATCCTATAATTTGGACCTGGTCGGGATATTTAAATTCCTTGGAAAGTTCCCGCCGCTGAATGTCTACCGGCACATCAATTAAAACCGGACCTGGCCGCCCTGTCGCCGCGATATAAAAAGCTTCTTTAAATACCCGCGGAAGCTCGTTTACATCTTTTACCAGATAGCTGTGTTTGGTGAAAGGCTCTGCTGCCCCTGTAATATCTGCTTCCTGGAATACGTCCCTTCCTAATACATCGGTGGCAACCTGACCTGTAATCGCTACCATAGGGATACTGTCCATATACGCGGTAGCAAGGGCAGTAATTAAATTAGTTGCCCCTGGCCCGGAGGTTGCAATACATACGCCGGGTTTGTTCGCAATTCGGGCGTAGCCGTTGGCGCTGTGTCCGCTGTTTTGTTCCTGACGTACCAATATATGGTGGATTGCGGAGGCCGTTAGACTGTCGTAGAATGGACAGATGGCCGCGCCCGGATATCCGAATACAACTTCGACGCCCTCGCTTTCTAAGCATTTTACCATTGCCTGTGCGCCAGTTATCATGACAACCGCTCTCCTTTCTATTTATTTGTGTCTGATGTTTCCAGCTTGTCCAACAAGTTGGAAAAGTAACTGCTTAATATTATAGGATGGTTGCGCCAAAACGTCAACAGTAATTTTCACAGTTTTTCAGATTTCATAAAAAGGGCATATCCGATTTAAACGGAAACGCCCTTTAAAGATACTTTATTTTTTTCTTCTGTCCTCACCTAAAACGATTACAGCCAGCACTTTAGGGCCGGAATTCATGGCAATGGAAGCGCCAACCTGATACGAGCGATAGGGAGGATAGCCGATTTTCTGTTCCAAAGCCTGATGGAATGGCTTTGTAAATTCAACCGCTTCCCCGATAACAGTACAATATTCAAATTTAGGGTTTGTGCTGCGTTTCAAATACCAGTCTGCAAGCTTGCCGGGAACATTTTTGTCGCCGCGAACCTTTTCGACGATTTTAGTTTCCCCGTCGATAATGCTGATAATAGGACGCAGCCCCAAAACATCGCCTACAAATCCAGCGGCGGCGCTGACCCTGCCGGATTTTTTCACATATTCCAAAGTAAATACCGCAAAGTAAATTTCTACCCTTGCGAAATAATCTTCAAGCCAGGGAATAATTTCTCCAACAGGCTTGTTGTCCTGAATCATACCGATTGCCTTTTCAATCGCATAACCATAACCTACTGTATAGGTGCCGGAATCCAGAATAAAAATTTCAACTTTACCTTTATATTGCGGGAAATCGCTGAAAAACATATCTTTCCCCATAGTGGCGGCCTGGAACATATTGGAACCCCTGCTGGTAATGGTAATTACGATAATGGAAGTATAACCTTCCTCTGCGGCCTGCTGGTAGCTTTCCGCAAATTGGATATTGGTGATATGGCTTGTGGAAGGAATCTGCTTTGCCTGATGCAAAAGCTCATAAAATTTCCATGGGTCAAAGTCTATGCGTTCATGGTATCCTTTTCCGTCGATGGTGACAGGGATGGGAAGTATCTGAAGATTTTTATGTTCCCGCTCAAATTCAACAGGAATATCACAAGCGGAATCGGTTATGATTTTTATTTTATTCATTTTTATTATTCTCCCATTTTATCGTTGTGAGCTGGCCCTGCTGAAGCAGTTCTGGGAAATCCCATTGACGAAGGGTTTCATATACTCCGATTGCCACAGTATTGGACAGGTTCAGGCTGCGGGCTTCTTTCCTCATTGGAAGCCGCACACATTCTCCGGGATGCTGAAACAGCAAATCCTCCGGCAGTCCTTTATCTTCCCGGCCGAATACTAAGTATACCCTATCCCACTGGCTGTAGTCTGTTTGGGCATAATTGTTACATCCTTTTGTTGTAAAATAGATATGTTGGACTTTTGGAGCTTCCGGGTTTTTAGTGAAAAAGCCGTCTATATTTTCATAATAATGGATATCCAGCAGGTTCCAGTAATCCAGTCCCGCCCGCTTTAATTTTGCGTCATCGATTTCAAATCCCAGTGGCTTGATAAGATGCAGGCTTGCCCCTGTTGCCGAACAAGTCCGTGCAATATTCCCAGTATTTTGAGGAATACGGGGTTCCACCAGAACAATATCTAAATGCTTCATTTGTTTTGCTCCGTCTCGAAATCGGCTGCAGTCCTGTCGCTGATAACCGAATGGACAAATTTTTTACATTCCAAATGAGCAGGATGGGTCTGGTATCCATCCAGAGCAGCTTTGTCCTCAAATTCCGAATACAGACATACATCATAGCCGTTAGGATTTATGTTTGGGTTTACCTCCAGCTTTAAAAGTCCGGGAATTTTACCAACTAAACCCTCCAGCATTTTTTTCATCTGGGCTGTATTTTCCGCCTTACAGTCAGGGTTTGCCAGCTTCCAGAGAACTATGTGTTTTATCATTTGCCGTTTCCTCCTTTTGCCTTTCTATTTTATTATCTTATCGTAAAACATTCGGAAGCTTCTGTCAAGTCATTCTAATTAGAAATCACGGAAATCAAATTATAGAATCATTGCAAAAAAGAAGCAGACCCCCCGGCGCGGGCACAAAGCTAAGACAGTCATAAACCAAACCCGTATCAAAAGCTTTGGCCGCTTTCTCGAAAGCGGCAGGGGTCCAGGGTTGAGCAGCGGAGCTGCTCAGAGTCCCCGGTCGCCAGTTCAGCTTTGCTGAACTGAACCCGCAAGACGCGAAATCCCTTTTGGCAAGAGCATTTTTCTTTCCTTCTTTCTTTTTTGCGATAGAAAAAAAGAAGAAGCCTATTTATTTCTCCGCCTACCCTGAAAAATACCCTGGTGGGGTGTTTTTCAATATCAGCCTCAAAATCTCCACAAAATTGATTTCCCTGATTAGAAATCGCGGGTAAAAGAAAAAAGGAACAGGGGATTTTCCTCTTTCCTTTTGCGGTTTAAAGTGATATAATAAAAACGCTTTTTTGGAATTGGGTACATATTCAATCAAATAAAAGGGAGGGTGCTGTGGAGCATAAGGGGAAAATCACACTTGAAACAGAAAGACGGAGGAATTTATAATGTCATACGAATTAAGACCTGTTGAAACCACAGAAGAAATTAAAGCGCTGGCTGAAATGGCGGAAAAAATCTGGCACGAATTTTTTCCTGGTATTATCTCAGAAGAACAGATTAATTACATGGTAGATAAATTTCAATCTGCCCATGCAATGACAGATCAACTTCAAAACCATGGATACCATTACCGCATATTGGAGGCGGACAGCGAGCCGGTAGGGTATACAGGATGGAAAATAGAAGACGGAAAATTGTTTTTGAGTAAAGCATACTTAAAGAAAGAAGCACGGGGAAAGGGTTATTTCAGTGTCCTGCTCCACTTTTTAGAGGAACAGGCCAAAGAAAACAATGTGCATACCATATGGCTGACAGTCAACAAATACAACCAACATTCCATAGCAGTATACGAACACAAAGGCTTCAAAAAGGTTCGCATGCAGGAAGCAGATATTGGAAACGGCTTTATCATGGATGATTATATCATGGAAAAGGAAATATAACAGGTTTGGGAGCAGGAGAAATCCTGCTCCTGTTTTTTGCATAAAGGGCAGGGCAGAGGGGAAAGCTTCCATTATGAAAGAAATACCAATCCATAGGGAGGAAACGAAATGCCCCAGACGGATTTAACTGGAATTTATCAGGAAGATACCAAAGCGCTGTCCCAACAGCTCAGGGTTGCGGAAAGCTTCGATGTAGTAAACCGCGAGCTGGAATCCCCAGGGGGAAAGCTTTCCTTTTACTTTGTAGACGGGTTTGTAAAAGATGAGGTAATGGAAAAAATCATGGAATTCCTGCTAAAAGCCCCGTCGGAAAACTTCGCCGGGGAAGTGCAAAAGGTTATGAACCGTCTTATTCCCTATGTAGAAGCAGCGGCTGAACCAAAAATTTCCGCAGTTATAACAGCAGTGCTGTCTGGCCAGATAGCACTGCTGGCAGAAGGACTGAAAGGCGCAATTTTAATTGATGCAAGGACATATCCTGCAAGGGGGCCGGAGGAACCAGAAGACGACCGGGTATTACGGGGTGCAAGGGATGGGTTTACAGAAACCTTGATTTTTAACACAGCCTTAATACGCCGCCGCATCCGTGACCCGTTTCTGACAGTACAGCATTTTTCTGTAGGCAGGCGATCTAAAACGGATGTTGCTTTATGTTATATAGACGGTTCTGCTGATCCAAAGCTTGTCCGTTCCCTGGCAGACCGTTTGAAAAGTCTGCGGGTGGATTCCTTGACAATGGGGCAGGAGAGCCTTGCAGAAGGGCTTCTCCACGGAAAATGGTATAATCCATTCCCAAAGGTTCGTTATACAGAACGTCCTGACGCGGCTGCCGCCTGTTTACTGGAGGGAAGGATTCTGCTTCTGGTAGATAACTCGCCTGCTGCGGCAATTTTGCCAACCTGCCTTCTGGATTTTGCCCAGGAGACAGACGACTACTGTTTTCCTCCTTTGACGGGGACTTATCTTCGGCTTATTAGGATTTCCATTTTTTTCCTTACCTTGTTCTTTACGCCTCTTTGGTATCTTTTAATCAGCCGTCCCCAGTATTTACCGGATTGGCTTTCCTTTATCCAGGTGCAGGAGCCAAATTCTGTCCCTATTTTGCTTCAGCTTTTCATTATTGAATTTGCAGTGGATGGGTTAAAGCTGGCTTCTTTAAATACGCCAAATATGCTTAGTGGTTCCTTTTCTGTTGTTGCAGCGTTAATTTTAGGAGATTTTGCTGTAAAGACAGGGTGGTTTGTACCAGAGGTTATCCTTTATATGGCGTTTGTAGCGATTGCTAATTTTACTCAGCCAAGTTTTGAATTGGGATATGCTTTTAAGTTTTTACGTATGTTGCTGCTTTTGTTTACGGGAATGTTTGGATTGTGGGGATTTCTTGGGGGGATTGTGTTGATTGGAGTTTTAGCGGCTACCAATAAAACGATTTCCGGGAAAAGCTATCTGTATCCATTGATACCGTTTCATGGCCCTTCCCTTCGGGCATTGCTGTTTAGGAAACCAATTCCAAAAGACGGAATAAATTAAAAAGGTTTGAAGGTCCAGGGAACTTTCCTAAAAAGTTCCCTGGTCGCGTCCGCAGACGCGAAATACCCCTGTTCACCTATAAATAACACAACCAAAACGAAAGAGGCAGCTCCTTAAAGGTGTAGAAAATCCCGCCATTTTCTTTTGTGGGAGCAGCGGGCAAATGGTTTAGAACAGCTTCCGGGGGGATATATGGCGGGATTTTTTGTTAAAGGTTATCACTTGCAGCCAGCGAACAGCCAACGGCTGCTAAGATGGCGTCCCATGAACCCTAAACCTTAAAATTAAGAAAGCATTACCATCGACTCACTTAAAAAGTTGGGAGCTGTGAAAAACGGTGTTTTTTCACAGCTCCTTTTTATATGTAAATTGAAAGGTCACAAATTCCACTTCAATCAAAAACTTGCTTTAGATTAAAAATTTTTTCTGGTTTTCATTGTCAGGAATAAATTCCAGATGATCCATCGCATATTGTAGAGCCATACATATTAATTCATTTCTGGAACGGTTACTCTGGACTGCAAGCCTATCAAATTCTTCCAGCAGTTCTTTCAATATCCTTATTGTTACATTTGTGTATATATCACCTTTTTTATGACTTATAATAAATTTGTTGGACATAGTTTATCTCCTGCTTTCATCAGAAACGAATTCCAGGTTCTCCATCGTATATTGTAAAGCCATACATATTAATTCATTTCTGGAACGTCCACTTTGTCCAGCCAATCTATCATAGCGGCTTAATAATTCTTTCTCGATTCTTACTGACACAAAAACATGGGTATCCTCTTTTTTATCTGAACTTTTAGGTTTAACGACAAAATTATTTCCCATGACCACACCTCTATCATTTTTTTATATTATATCATTATAATATTGAAATTTATATATCAAGATAATATGATTAATTCATAGATATAATTTTATATCAAATAAATATATTAGAAGAGGTGAAGTCATGTATAAAACCATTCAGGCTCTATACGATGGAAAGATTAATCCAGCCGAACAAAGTCGGCCCAAAATGAAAGAATATGACACCTTGTTAAACGAACTGAGCAAATGCCGCAAGGAAATCTTTGAGCAAATCGAAAGCCCTCTTGATAAAAAACTGGAGAGGCTTTTGGAAATACAGGACAAGACCTTTGCCTACGAAATGCTTCAAATTTTTATCAACGGTTTTCGCCTTGGCGCTAACATCATGCTGGAAACCTGTTACGATCCCCACTCAAATGATGATAAATAATTTAACACGGTTATACCAAAACCGGAAGCCTAACTTTTCCGCTTCTTCTGAACTGGGCGCTCCCGTCCGCGAATGTAGAATTCGCTGGGTTAAAAAGCCCTTTTTTGTCCCTTGTGAGGTTTTATTAAAACTTTACTTGGTGCTCCCACTAAGGCTGTTTGCTTATGCAAACGGGCTTTTTTCGACATCTTTTTCTTTTCCCTTTTTAGGGACGCTTTACTCCTCTTTTTGTTTGTGCGGGGGTATTTCGCGTCTGCGGACGCGACCAGGGAACTTTTTAGGAAAGTTCCCTGGACCTTCAAACCTTTTTTATCCGCTTTAGCTTGTACTCGTCTGAGGTTTTTCCCGCAAATTTGCCTTATTCACGTTAAATATGTGTCACAACAGAATTCAATAAAGTTTCTGCCGACTGATTATGTTCCACCAACTGAAAACGACCTTCCAAATCCTCTAAAATGGTAATCCCCGCATTTAACAACAGGACATCCCAATCAATTTCTGCTTCAGCAATCGCCCGTAATGCAGAGCGGATACATCCCCCATGTGTCACCAGAATTAAATTCTCCCTGCCAGAAAGACGGCATTTTTCCCTATAAACATCGACAGCATGCCAAACCCGCTGGGCTGTATGTTCCCGGCTTTCTATTTCAGGCGTATCGGCATGGCTCTTCTCAAGTTCAGCGCGTTCCTCGTAGGTCATGCCAGAGTACCTTCCATAGTCGCGTTCCATAAGGGCATTGTCCTGAATCATTTCCGTTTCAGGAATATCAAGCGCCTTAGCAATCTGGGCGGCTGTATCCCTGGCACGCGACAAAGGGCTGGTGACAATAATAGGCTTCGACAATCCAGCAGCTTTCCAGTAGGCCGAAAGATACTTGGCACATTGGGCAGCCTGTTCCTGCCCGGCGGCGTTCATGGGAATGTCCTCCTGCCCTTGAAGCCTTTTCTGAAGGTTCCAGTCCGTTTCCCCATGCCGGATAAAATAAATCTTCATTCCAGTCTCCTTTCACCTTAAAGGAAAATTCCCAAAGAATTCAGCCATGGCAAAACAACCTCCTGGAATTCCCTATCAGACGGAAGCCATTCGGAGGACATGGTTGTCATTTCCTTATCCGCTCCTAAAGGATAGCATTTTACTTCCTGAGCATTATGGAGTTCTTTTGCAGCAATCTCTCCCAATGGAACCCAAACCATTTGTGAAACTTCCTCCCCACAGGCAAAAGCGGGAGTTTTGGACAGCTTTGCAATATATATCCAGGCAGTTTCCCGGTCAATAAACCCCGGTAAAATCCAATCCTTAGTATGGCGGGATTCCAGGCAGACCACCTGGGAAGGTTCAAAATCCAGCCCTAGTTCCTCCCGAATTTCCCGAAAGACTGCATCATCCGGGGATTCGCCTGCATCAATATGCCCACCCATGGCAAGGATATCATACATATTGGGAAAATCCGCCTTGTTCGGGGAACGTTTCTGACACCATACTCCAAGCCCTGAAATATTCCATTGGGATTCTCCAGGCGCAATCATCCAAAAATGAACTACATGATGCAGCAGTCCCTTTTCATGGACTTCTTTTCGGGGTGCTGTTCCAAGGAGGTTTCCCTTTTGATCGTAATAGTCTAAAAGTTCCTGTCCCATATGTGCCAACTCCTTTTCTATCAGCCGAGCCGTTCTGCTGCTTCTATCGTATGTTTCGCCAGAATTGCCGCTGTCATAGTTCCCGCGCCTCCCGGAACAGGGCTGACAGCTTCTGCAAGTTCCTTTGCAGCTTCAAAATCTACATCGCCGCACAAAGAGCCATCTTCTTTTACATGGATTCCCACGTCAACCACAACCTGCCCCGGGCTTAAAAATTCCTTTGTCACCATTTCCCGTTTTCCCACAGCAGCGATCAGAATATCCGCCTTCCGGCATACTTCCGCAAGCCCTTCTGTTCTGGAATGGCAGATTGTAACAGTTGCGTTTTCTTCCAACAGGAGCATTGACAGGGGCTTTCCAACCACTAGGCTCCTGCCTAACACCACCGCGTTTTTCCCTTGTAAGGGTATATCATAATGGCGCAGCAATTCCAGGCATCCTTCAGGGGTACACGGGGGAAACCCGACATGAGTCCCGGAAAAAATCCCCGCCATAGACTGGGCGGTAATCCCGTCCACATCCTTTTCCGGTGACAATGCCTTACAGACAGCAGAGTCATCTATCTGGGAGGGCAGGGGACGGAATATCAAAATTCCATGAATTTCTTTATTACGATTGAAGTTTTCGATTTCCCTCAGGACGGTTTCCTGTTTTACATCCTGTGGCAGAACAGTTTTTCGCACCTGAACTCCAGCCTGTTCACAGCGTTTGACTGCCCCTCTTTCATAGGAAAGGTCGTCTTCCCTTTCTCCTACCCGCAATATTCCCAGGGTTGGCGTAATGCCGCGCTGTGCCAATATTTCAGATCGGCTTTTTAATTCTGCCATCATTCCTTTTACCGCAGGAATTGCCTTTAATAGTTTTGCCATTTTATAACTATCCTTTCTTTGTGCTTTTTGGAGGTTTGGAAACCCGTTCTGTTACCTTGCGGCAAACTTCGTCTGCTATGGGCAGATATTCCTCTAACATTCCGTCAATTTTTTGATTGAGCTGTTCGGCATATTCCCGATCCGCCATAGTACGGGTGTTAATGCGTACATTTAAACTGGCTCCAACCAGTGCCGCCCGGCACAGCGAAACCCCTACGCCTGCATCACTAACCGCAATCACTGAACCCTTTTCCGCAAAATCACGATGAAGAAGGATTGCCTTACAGCAGCATTCCATCATTTCCAACGGTACAGCGGAAGCGTTTTTGAGGCATTTTTCCATAACCTCTGCTTTTGCAGTTCGTTCTCCCTCTGTGTCTGTGGGAAGTCCATAGGCAGCTGCCAGGGGAGCAAAAGCTTCTGCATCAGCGTTGACCAGGGACAAAAGGCGCTTTTGAAGCTGTGAAGCCTGTTTCATCAATTCCTGAATATCTTCCTGTACAGCGGCGTATTTCTTTTTCCCAAGCGTTAAATCGCCTACCATATTTCCAAGGGCTGTTCCCAATGCTCCTGCTAGTGCAGAAGCCCCGCCGCCTCCCGGAACCGGTTTTTTTGTGGAAAGGATATCTACAAATAATTCACAGCTTAATTGGGTAAAATCTGTCATAATTGTCCTCCAAAATCGTGAAATTTAAGGTTTTTCACCTTGGCATACTTCCCCTTATAATTGGCAAGCGTATTGCATATGGAGATAACCGGTTAGCTCACCACGGAAATCAATTTTCAGAAACATTGCAAAAAAGAAGAAAAAACCTTCGGCGCGAGCATAAAGCAACAGTAAGCACAAACCAAACCCGTATGAAAAGCTTTGGCCGCTTTCTCGAAAGTGGCAGGGGTTCAGGGGACAGAGTCCCCGGTCGCGTCCGCAGACGCGAAACTCCTTTTGCAAAGAGCTTTTTTCTTTCCTTCTTTCTTTTTTGCGATAGAAAAAGAAAGAAGAACCTTCCCTTTTTCTCCGCCTTCCCTGACAAACACCCCGGTGGGGTGTTTGTCAATAACAACCTCAAAATCTCCATAAAATTGATTTCCGTGTTAGCTCACTACCTTTGCTTGGCAAGAGCCAACACGCCCAAAAGCAGTTTTGACGGCGTTCTCCTTTGCCGGCCCCAAAACCGTGTTTTCCCTTGTCAGGCAAAGGTATCCCTCTATCATTCTACTGAAATTGTACTGCCTTCCATTCCCGGTATAACAATAATTTTTCTCCGAATACGTTCTTTTAAACTCTCCACATGGGAAATCACTCCAACAGTCCGTCCGTTTCCATCTCCTGACAGCGCAGCTAACACCGAAACAGCACGTTCCAAAGTAGCAGGATCCAATGCGCCGAAGCCCTCATCAATAAAAATAGCATCCATAGAAACGCCCCCGGCAAACATTCCGGCAACATCAGCCAGTCCCAGCGCCAACGCCAAAGCAGCCTGAAAGGATTCCCCGCCGGAAAGGGTGCTGACATGCCGTTCCCGTCCAGTATGGGAGTCAAATACCATTAAATCCAAACCCGAAGCCCTGCCGTGTTTTTCTAAATCTTCAGAGCGTAAAAGGGAAAACCTTCCCTCAGTCATACCGGAAAGCCGCAAATTCGCCATATGGATAACATTTTCAAAATAGGAAGCAAGTACAAACCGTTCAAAGGAAAGTTTCTGGGCGTTGTTCCCGCTGGTAATGCGTGAAATCTCACCCAAATCCCAATAATCTCCCTGAATTTTTTTGTGTTCGGCTTCAGCAGCAGTAATCTGTTCCAAAAGTCCGGTATTTAGTTTTTGCCGTGAAAGACATTCTGCCCGTAAATCTTCCAGATGTTTTTGTTTTTCATCCAGCTCAATAGCGGCAGACCACAGTGCGGCAGTATCAACCCGCTTTTTGCCTTTTAGCTGGGTTTCTAAGGCTTCCACCCTGCCTGAAGCGGAATTCAGGCTTTTTTGATACTGCTCGAAAGATTGAATGAGTTTTTCCATTCTGCCTGGAATCAGGCGGGAGGATTCATTTTGAAAAGTTTCCCTGTTTGGGTATCCATGTTTTTCCAAAAGTTCCAGGAAAGTTTTCCCAAGCACTTCTGCCTGCTGCTGACTCAAATGATATCGTTCCATAGAATTTTCAGCAATTTTTTCCGCCGCCTGAACCTGCTGTAAAAGTTTTGCGTGGTGTACCTGGATTTCCTGAATCTGTTTAAAAAGCACCTGGATGCGTTTGCGCATTTGATTCAGATTGTCCTGAATCTGCCAGGAAGGGACAGGTTTTCCCTGAAAACCCTCTGTCTGGCGGTTGAGCTGTTCGGCCTGTTCTGCCTGCATCTGGGAAAGCTGTTCTTTTTGAGCCGTATATTTTCGCAGTTGTTTCTCGGCAGTTTCTAAGTTGGAATACTGTGCATTGGAAAGGACTTTTTCTGCCCCTAAACTGCGGATCTGCGCCTCTAAAGGCTCAATGGCACAGCGGGCGTTTAATTGCTTTTCCTGAATATCCACAGACATATGGGAAAGGAATTCTTCTGTTAAATGTTTTCGTTCCACCGGGGATTTTAAAAGAAGAGAAGCTTTATAGCAGTTGTAGAAATCAGACAGCAGGGCGGTTAATACCTGCGCTTTGTCAGAGCCTTCTTCCTGGATATCATTCATCTTTTTTTGAAGGGAATCAACCTGTTTCTGGGTGGGAACTTCCCCGGAATTCTTTGCAGGCTTCGGATGATGCAGAGAACCGCATACTGGACATTCAGAACCTTCCGTCAGATTCCCCGCCAATAAAGCAGCCTGCCCGTTTAAAAAGGCGCTTTGGGCAGCCAAAAACTTTTTTCTTTGCTCCCAATAACGGGCTGCCAAAATTTGAACTTCTTTTTGTTGTGCGCTTACCTGTCCCCAAAGCTGTAAAGCCCCGCCTAAATCTGTTTCGTGCTGTAAATGTTCAGCCCTTTGCATCAGAAGGGATAAAACCTGCACTTGGCGGGAAATTTTTTGCAGGCTGGCAGCAGTATTGGCAAGCGCCTTTTCCTGTTCTTCCCGCTGAAGGGCAGACATAAGCAGGGTTTCGGCTTCTGCAACAGAAAGGTTCAGCCGTTCCAGCTCTGCTTGTTGGGAAGGGATTTGTTCCAGCTTGGGCAGATAACCAGATAAATTCTGTTTTGCAGAATCCCGTTCCATTTCAGCCTGTTCCAGTTGTTTTCCGGCTTGGAAAAGCGCTGCTTCTCCCTGTTTCAGAGCATCCCCAGCCGCCCGCAAATCAGCCGTAGCCCGGTAACGGGCGATTTCCTGAGCAGCGGCTTTCATTTCTTCCTCGCGGCTGAGGAGGGACTCCAACGCTTTCCGCTCTGCATCTAAACTGTCCAACTGGCGGTTTAAAGCCTCTCCGTCCTCCGGGCGGATTTTATCCCGCTGGGCACGAAGTTCCTTCGCCTGCTTTTCCAGGGAAGCAAGAGCGGAAATGTCAGATTGGTTCTGCATTTGAAGCTGTTTTGCAATGGAAACGCCTTCCTGACAGTTGGGCAGTTCAGCGGAACGGGAAAGCTGCTCTAGTTTCTCTGTCAAACTTTTAGATTTCTGCTCCAGGAGTTTAGCCTGTTGCTCTAACTGGCGGGTTATGAGGTTGTAGCGTTCAGTGGCAAACAAATGCCGGAATATTTCCTGTTTTTCACTGCTCTTTGCATCTAAAAGCCTGCGGAATTCCCCTTGCGCCAGCATAACGGTTTGCTTAAATCGCAGCCTGTCCAGCCCAAGGAGTTTTTCCAGCGTATTGTTTACGTCATCTACACCTGAAATAACAGTACCATCCGGGAGGGTCAGCTTTGCCTTTGGCGTAATGGTAACGTTTTTTCCCTGCCTGCCCTTCCGCGTTTGCTTGGGGCTGCGTATTACCTGATAGGTTTTTCCATGGAGCGAAAAGCTGTATTCCACCTCACAAACTGCGTCCGGGGCAGAGTACTGACTGCGCAGCCCGGTATTTTCCCGGAGGTCACTGCCAGCAGCACCGTAAAGCGCAAAGGAGATTGCGTCAAAGATAGAGCTTTTTCCTGCTCCGGTAGGGCCGGTGATGAGAAAAATCCCGTCAGCATTCAAACTGGTAAAATCAATGGTATGTGTTTTTGCATAGGGGCCGAAAGCAGTCATAGTTAAGGTTAAAGGCTTCAAAGTTCGGTTTCCTCCTCCTGTTCCAAGGCGTCGTGTATTGCTTTTTGAACCAAATCCCCCCGCTGCTTGGAAAGAGGTTCTCCCCGCACCTGCTGGTAAAACCGTTCAAAAAGCTGGAAAGGAGTTAATTTCCCCAACCGTTCCATTTCCTGGATAGTCTGGGGAGCAGATGCTGCGGCGATATCCTGTTCCCTGGCGGCAAAGCGCAAACCTAGAATATGGGGGAACTTTTCCCGAAGGCGGGGCATAGCGTCCAACACTGCTCCCTCATCGGTCAGAATCGCCTCAATATAGTCCTCCGACGGTTCGTTTTCCGCGAGAAGACTTTCCAGCTTCCCGCGGATAGTACGAAGGTCGCGTTTAAAAGGAGGGGCCAAAAATTCAAATCCGATTGCTCCCTTTTCCCCAAGTTCAACTAAGGTAAATCCTTTTTTTTGGCGGGCTTCAGCAGTGGAATATTTTAGTAAGGAGCCGCTATAGCGCATATGGTCCCCCCCAGCAGACTGCGGAGCGTGGAGATGTCCTAAAGCTACATAATCAAATTGTTCTGCTGCTGGAGAAAGATCCATTAGGTCGCTTTGCCCGATAGAAATTTCCGAGTCTGAAAAGACTGCCTGATCCTGGGATTTTTCCGGGGAAACCGCCTGGTAAAATCCATGGGCGATTAAAACATTCCGATGGGTGGGATTTATTCTGGGAAGATTGTGTTTTAAAATCGCCTGGAACGCCTGATTAAAAGTTCTGATTTCCATATCTGGAAACCATGGGCGGATTTCTTCCGGCGTAAAATAGGGAAGAAGAAAAAAATCCACATCTCCAAAGGAATCTTTTAACGTAACGCGGCAGATTTCCTTAGAAGCTTTTCCCGCCATGTACAATCCCGCGCCGGAAAACAGGCGGTTCCCGAAAGACAACCGTTCCGGGCTGTCATGGTTTCCAGCAATCGCCAGCACAGGGACTTTTAACTCCTGTGTAAGCGTATAAAACAACTCGTCCAAAAAAGAAACTGCTTGGGCTGGAGGGACTGAACGGTCGTAAATGTCTCCTGCAATGACCACTGCGTCCACCTTAAGCTCGCGGACGGTTTCTGTAAGTTGAGCAAGGCGGGCGGACTGATCTTCTAAAAGGGAATACTCCCGCAGTATCCGGCCAAGGTGCCAGTCCGCCGTATGAAGGAATTTCATAGGATGGAGAACCTTCCTTTCTGATTACTTTCCAGCCTCTCCAGCGTGTTCAGAAAGGAATTGGCGGTAATCCTCCAGATTGTGGCGGAGCAGGGAAGGCGTATCCAGCTCATAAGGACATCTGCTGGTACAATGTCCGCAATGGACACAGCTTTCAATTTTTTTCATTTTTTCCTGCCAGTCAGGTTGGAGAAACCTCTGATATGGGGAACGCCGAAGCAGGAACTCCATCCGCGCTGATTGGGGAATCTCAATCCCTTGGGGACAGGGCATACAATACCCACAGGCCCGGCAGAAGTTCCCTGCCAAGTCCTTCCGGTCTTTTTCAATAGCGGCTTCCATCTGCTCATCCATAACAGGAGGATTTTCCTCTAACTCCAGGAACTGCTCTAATTCGCTCATTTTCTGAATCCCATAAATGGGAATGGCGTTTTCATATCCCCGCAAATGGGTAAAGGTTAGGCGCGCATCAGTAATCAGTCCGCCGGAAAGGGCTTTCATACAGATAAAACCTATATCGTTCTTTTCGCAGGTTTTAACCAGGTTTATGTCACCCTCTGAGGACAGATAATTAAACGGAAACTGTATTGTGTCAAATTTTCCTTCATCTGCCGCCTTCTGCGCATAAGCCAAGCGATGGTTGGTGATTCCAATAAAACGGGTGTAACCGCGTTTCTGGGCTTCCAGTAATCCGGCATACATTCCGTCGGGATCGTCGTAATCCGGGTACACGCTGGGGTTGTGAAGCTGCAGCACGTCTACATGATCTGTTTTCATCAGTTTTAAGCTTGTCTGAATATCAGAGAGGACTTCTTCCTTGTTTTTGCCGGGGGTTTTCGTTGCAATGTAGATTTCATCTCTTACGTCTGCCAGGGAATACCCAATTTTTTCTTCACTGTCCGTATAAGAACGGGCTGTATCAAAAAAGTTGATTCCGCTTTCATATGCCCGGCGGAGGATTGCCTTTGCATCGTCAAAGGGTATCCTTTGGATAGGGAGTGCACCAAAGGAGGTTTTAGTTACCATAAGACCGGTTCTGCCTAAACGTACCTTTTTCATTTTTTTCATCCTTTCCTGTTGGGGGGGGGAGTTCGTATAAAGCATCTCTTTCTATTATAGAAAAAGATGGGATATTCTGCAAGACCGGGTTCCAACGATTTTGCAAATCAGATTTATCAAACCTTTGTTAAAAAATGCGCACGGGAACTTTTCCCGTGCGCATCCGGCTTTTACTTTAAATAATGATCCATCCAGGCGGTAATTTCAACCAACCTTTTCTCGCGGTTATCAGGCTTCCCGGAGCGGGACAGCTCATGGTTTTCACCATGGAACAGAACCATTCTGGAATCAACCCCATGGACTTTCAAAGCGGAAAAGATTTGATACCCTTCCACATCAGGGCAGCGATGATCCTGGTCGGAGTGGATAATCAGCGTAGGTGTTTTCGCGTTGTCAATATATTTCAGCGGAGAATGGAACCATAATTTTTCAGGATCGTTCCAGTTATCAGCAGCTTGCTGATCTGGCCCAAAATAATATCCAATATCGCTGATATAGTTAAAGGCCAGCCAGTTTGCAATGGATCTTTGAGTTGCAGCAGCGGCAAACCGATGGGTATGTCCAATAATCCAGTTGGTCATAAAACCGCCGTAGCTGCCGCCGGTCACGCCTAACTTAGCGGGGTCAATGGCAGGATATTGTTCCAGCATTTTATCGGTAAAGAGCATAATGTCATCATAATCAATCGTGCCGTACTTGCCGCGTACATCAGCGAATTCATTGCCCTTTCCGTCTCCTCCGCGGGGATTGCAGAACAAGACAAAATAACCCTCGCTGGCCCAGAACTGCATTTCGTGGAAATATAATTCCCCAAACAGGCTTTTCGGCCCGCCGTGGATGTCAAGAATTGCGGGATATTTTTTAGATGGGTCAAAATCCCTGGGCAGCAGAACCCATCCGTCAATAGAAACGCCGTCAGCATCTATAAAGGGGTGATACTGTGGTACAGCGATTTCCTTACGGTTAAAGAAATCCTCATTAAAAGCAGAGAGCCTGGAACGAGTCTGATCGTGGATGGAATAAACTTCCTGAAGACGGTTTTCATAAAACCCAACAGCTAAAATCCCATGATCGGACAGGGAAAACATATCTACACAGCCGTCATTGGTAGAAAGAAGGTCTATTTTGCCGGAATTCAAATCCATCCGGTAAAGGTTCCCGCAGAAATTAACTACAGAAGTAAAATATAGGAAATCTCCCTTTACCTTAAAGGTGGTGCCGCCTCCAAGACGGCAGTCCGAACCAACGGAACTTCCTACCGAGTGGTCGTATTCTGCAAGCTGGGTAATCTCCCCGTTTTTAAGGTCGCAGAGATAGAAGAAGGGATTTTCGTTAATGCCGAACTTCTGGCAGAGGGAGCCAACAAAGACAGCCTTCCCATCTTTCCAAAAATCGAAATAAGACATACGGTAAACGTCTATTGAAACAGTTTTGGTTTCGCCGGTTTCAATAGAATAAAGATAAAAGGCAGTTTTGAAGGGCGCCAGGCTGTCGTATTCCTTAGCGGTATAGGCTATAAATTTTCCGCAGGGCGACGGACGGGAAAATCCTACATCTGCCATAGGTGCGCTGACAGGGGTCAGTTTGTTTTCTGCGGTGTTATACAGATACAACTGATGACGCAGCTTATTGATGAAATGCCTGCCGTTGCTCCAATAGGGAAGCTCGTCAATAATCTGCCATGCTTCCTGCTCTTTTTTGTACTGCTTGAGGAGCTTTTCCCGTTCCTCTTTGGTTTTTCCCTCAAGGCCAGGGCGGTTTATGTCTACAGTGGCCGTCACCAGATAGAGTGTTTCATTACCGGGAACCTTTTCAATCGAGTTTACCTTTAGGGGAATTGTAAAAGCTTCCTGGGCTTCGCCGCCGTCCAAAGACAGCTTATAATATGTGGTCAGTTCCTCGCCCTTTTGAATCTCCTTCTGGCGTTCCTCATCCCGCTGGGATGCAAACAGGAGGGTTCTGTTATCCATCCAGAGAATTCCTTTTTCTTTTCCCTGAGAGGTCATCTTGATAAATCCCAGTTCTGGACGGTAAGCCCAAATATTGGAATCATAACCATTCTTTTTGTTGGCCTGGGAAACTACCAGGGCGGCGTTTTGTCCGTCGGGAGCATATTTCAACTCCGATAGAAAGCGGTATTCACGGAAATCATTTAATAAAACTTTTTCTTTCATATTCCTGCTCCTCAGTTGTATTTGGGCTGTAAGGAACCCATATGTTTAGTGTACCACGTTTGGAGAAAACTGCAAGTAAAAACCCCCGCTTTTAATTAAAAATCTTTATTACTCAATGTAAAGGAAAATGAAAACAGCCGGTTCTACATTTCCATGCAAAACCAGCTGTTCTTTGAATTTGTTATAGCCTTATAAAATAATACATATTAATCCCGAACACCCATCATTGATAATCCGTTCAATTGTCTCCTGCAGTTTTACCCTTGCGTCGCC
The DNA here is from genome assembly GCA_910589145.1 of uncultured Oscillospiraceae bacterium. Taxonomy (GTDB): domain Bacteria; phylum Bacillota; class Clostridia; order Oscillospirales; family Ruminococcaceae; genus UBA1405. Next base: position 74,754 of record CAJUSD010000006.1, on the reverse strand, counting down.
GGGCATACGGTACAGCTTGTTATGGAGACCTTCGTTTACCAGCTCATGAAGCGACTTCCCAAAAATATTGGACTCCCAAATTTTTTGAGGACTTTCCTCGAATTCCTGCATCAAGTAAGAAACCAGTTCCTCAGATTGTTTTTCACTTCCAACAATAGGGGAAACCTCAGTCGTAATATCGGCCCGCATTAAGTGGATAGACGGAGCAGAGGCACGCAGTTTCACCCCGTATCTTCCGCCTTGTTTAATAATTTCCGGTTCTTCAAGATGAAGTTCTTCCAGGGAAGGCATGACAATTCCGTAACCTGTGGCGTTGACTTCTTCAAGTGCGCCTTTGATTTTCTCATATTGGAGTTTCATCTGTGCCAATTCAATCAGACAAGGCATAAGCTGTTCTTCAGATTGAATGTGAAGGCCGGTTTTTTCCTCCATAACCTGATAAAGAAGCTTACTGGGAATCGAAATAATTACTTTTGCACTGCCTTTTCCCGGATCAACGGAAACAACCTGGGAGCGTTCAATATATTCACAGTCATCCATCTGCTCAAATTCCTGACGAACGCTGCTGATGTGGCTGACTTTGGAAGCACTTTGGCTAATTGCGCTGTAAACTTCACTTTTCAGCCAGTGTTCCTTTTCCAATGCGACCAGCCATCGGGGAATGTCAAAGGAAATTTCCCGGATAGGGAATTGGTAAAGCACATCAGTAAGAATATCCCGAATGTCGTCCTCGTCCAGTTCCAGGCAGTTGACAGCCCGAACAGGCACCCCATATTTTTCCTCCAGCTGCTGTCTTAGTTCCCGGCTGGCGGAGCTTCCTGGTTCTACACAGTTGAGCAGAACGACGTAAGGTTTTTGAAGTTCCTGGAGCTCGCCGATAACCCGTTCCTCTGCTTCTTCATATTCGCTTCTGGGAATGTCGCTGATAGAACCGTCAGTTGTTACTACCAGGCCAATGGTTGAATGTTCGGTAATAACTTTTCGCGTTCCAATTTCTGCCGCCATGTTAAAAGGAATTTCCTGAGTAAACCAGGGGGTCATTACCATTCGGGGCTGTTCGTTTTCTACATAGCCGATTGCACTGGGGACAATATACCCTACACAGTCAATCAGCCGGACAGATGCGGAGGCACTTTCGTCAATTGCTATTTTAACTGCTTCCTCCGGGATAAATTTTGGTTCTGTGGTCATAATGGTTCGGCCCGCCGCCGATTGGGGGAGCTCATCAACCATCCGTTCCCGTTGGATGGAATTTTCCATATGGGGCAAAACCAGTGTCTGCATAAACCGCTTGATTAAGGTGGATTTACCTGTCCGCACTGGCCCCACTACGCCGATATAGATATCGCCCCCTGTTCTGCTGGCTATATCCCGGTATACGGTTTCCTTTTGCTGTACTGCTTGCTGCATGATGCTTCTCCTTCCGTTTCACGCCGTTATCAGGGATTTACAGCAATCCTCGAAATGGTTATCCGCAAAATGGGATGAAAATCCTATAAATGCAAGGCTTTTCAGCCCATTTTGTGGACAATTTTATTGAGAATTGCTATTAAAGTTTGAAGGCGGGCGTTTATTCTGTATCTGTCCCGTTCCTGACGGATGTTACCATGGGGATCATTAACATTCGGTTTTCCGGCAGAATTTCTTCTGACAGGCTGTTTTCTTCCATAATAGCTTCCATAGATGTACTGTATTGCCGTGCAATTTCCCAGAGGCTTTCTCCCTTTCGGGCAAAAAAGATGGTCAGTGCTGCGGTTCGCTGTGGTTTGGGATGGGTTTCGTCCACATTAATTTCCTGAATTGCAGAAAAGATATGGGATATACACCGGCGGCAGGTTACACGCAGGTCGCAGGAAAGTTCCAGACGTTCCCCGGAACGGCTGTATCCGATATCCTCCAACTGAATCCTGGGTTCTATCATTTCCTCGCCTGGCTGAAGCGGTACGGAAGCAGGTATCTCCAAAGCACGTTCAAAATAAACGGGAACTCCTTCTCCGTCACAGGCCAGTAAATGAAGGTCAAGCTGTGCTGAAAGACCTTCTTCTGTCAATGTTACCGCCGAAATATCCCCCCACAGGGAAAGCACCTCGCCGGATGCTTCTTCCGGCAGTTCAATAGATGCGCGCTGCTGACGATGTTCGTCCACCATAGCCGAGGTTTGTTCCAGGCGCATAGGGGCTGCATGATATGTACAAGCATATAGGGTGGAATAACAATCATCCGCCAGAGAGATTTCCACATTTGCATATAGTTTTGCTTTCGCGAACATCAGGGCAGACAAAGATATTTTTTCTTCCCCAGGAGCGCCTTCATTTTTCAGGGTGACAATGATATCCCCAGGTTCAAAACGGACTTCGCAGCATGCTCCTTCTTCTGCGCCTTCAATGTCCAAGATCTGGCTGATCGGCAGGCGGTACTCCATTGTTGCCGGACAGAGTGTGCTGTCCTCCCCCTGAGATGAGTCTCCCTGCGGACGGTATAAAAGCTGAAGCCTTAGCTCTCCTTTTGCAATGATTTTTCCGGATATAACCTTATATTCGGTCAGTGCTGCACATCCATATGCATGAAGGATAGATTCAACTGCCGGGCTGCCTGGAACGGGGTCAAGTTCCTCACGGATGGTAAATTGACGTGCAGCTGTACCAATCAGCTTTGTAATGGGGAACATCTGGCTTCTCAGACAGATCCCTCCGCCCTGAGCCGTACTGATAACGTTTTGTTCCTTTTGCCCTTCTACCTTAAGATGGACTGTTACAGCTCCACGGATATCGACCCTGCGCTGGCTCATGGCACGGCAGTTTACATAATCCAAAGTAGCAGATGCCTCTGCTACTGGGCGCAAAGGCGTTTCTTTCAGTTCAGCCGTTTTTTCAAAGGGGTATTTCTGTTCGTAACAATACAGGCCGCCGCCTTCCGATAAATAATATAATCGGATTGACGCGCTGCCTTCTGCTTCTACTTTGTCACCGCTTAACTGGGTGGATAATATGACTGGAGTAACGCTGCATTTCAGAATTTTGACTACGTCCGGGCAATAGTCCGGGAGGATCATGTCACATTCTACGCCTTGTTCTAAAAAGGTATCCAGGATTATATCCGATATTGCGATGGTTTGTTTACTGGTCTGCAAATCCATATGCTGTTCCTCTCCTTTTTGAGTTCAAATAGATCCATGCTGCCTGATTACATCCCGGTGTCGAGCTCATGCTAATTTATATGCGAACAGGCTTTGGGATATGCACTGGCTCTAAGGCAGAAAAAAACTGTTTAGCTGACTGCCGACGCAGGGAAATCACATTTCAGAATCATTGCAAAAAGGAAACAGAAAACCCACGGCGCATGCACAAATCCAAAACAGTCACAAACCAAACCTGTATCAAAAGCTTTGGCCGCTTTCCCGAAAGCGGCGGGGGTCCAGGGTTGAGCAGCGGAGCTGCTCAGAGCCGCCGGCCGCCAGTTCAGCTTTGCTGAACGTAGCTCTGCTGAACTGAACCCGCAAGGCGCGAAACTCCCTTTTCTCCGCCTTCCTTGAAAAACACACCAGTGGGGTATTTTTCAATATCAGCCTCAAACCCACAACAAAATTGATTTCCCTGCTGTCGGCGGCTTGACAATTTTTCCAGAATCAGTATACTGTAACATATAAAAACAGGATAATCTCCCTAAAAACAAAGGGAGTTTCCAAATTCTTTTAAAAAACTTATAAAATAGTTTAAAGGTTAACAATAGAAGCTGTTTCGTGAATGTAAAAGGAGTGGAATATCTTATAATGGCAGAAGAAAAAGTAAAAAATTACCCTAAAATTTTTATAGCAGGGGATTCCACAGCGGCAAGTTATTCCGGGGAACGTTTTCCAATGATGGGTTGGGGGCAGGTAATCGGGTATTACCTCCAAAATGTATGTATCGTCAATCTGGCCCAATGCGGGAGGAGTTCTCGAAGCTTTATAACAGAGGGATGGTTTGCACTGATAGAAAAAGGTATTTCAAAGAATGATTTTCTTTTAGTACAATTCGGGCATAATGATGAAAAGTCCCAAGATCCATCCCGCTACACAGACCCGGAATCCTCCTATCCAGAGCATTTAATGCGCTATGTAGATTTGGCGCACAGCCGGGGGGCGAATCCGGTATTAATCACGCCGGTAGCCCGTCGAAAGTTTGAGGATGGAAAACTAATTGATACACATAAAGCATATGCAGATGCGGTACGGAAACTGTCTGAAACAGAACAGATTCCATACGTTGACCTGACGGCATTAAGTATGAAACTGATGGAGGGCCTGGGAGAAGACGCTTCCAAAAGGTTGTTTACAAAGGTACAGCCGGGAGAATATCCAGGGTATCCAGAGGGGCATGACGATGACACGCATTTTTGCCAGGAAGGGGCTTTGGAAATAGCATCCCTGGTAGGGGGAGAAATAAAGAAGCTGTTTCCGAACATATTCTAAAATATGTTGAGCGGTAGAAAAGAAAGGCGTTGATACTGAAATGAAAGCGCATGTGCGGAAATCCAGCCAGCAGCCAAAGGAAACGGTACTGCTGTATCATTTGGAGCCGGAAAAGGAAAAAAAAGCCCGCCAGGTATTGGAAAACTGCGGGGCAAAAGTAATTACAGCCAGCCCTGAAGACTCTGAGCAAACTTTGGGGGCATTGTTGGGAATGGATGGCTTCCCACGGTTTGAAGGGGAACCAGATCAAAAGGCAGAAAGCGAAGCTATTTTATTTTCCGGCTTTGACAATACCCGTTTAAACGTTGTTTTGTCACGCCTGAAATCTGCGCAGGCATCCACTCCTTATAAGGCTGTGCTGACAGTGAATAATCAGGGATGGACAATAGCGCATTTGATAGGGGAACTGGCAAAGGAGCATAATCTTCTTTCCAGGCTGGATCAATTGCGGGGATTGACGCGGCAGCTTTTGCAGCACGATCCAAAAAAGCTTTCGGAACAGAACCGTCAGGATGCAGTTGACTCTCTGGCAAAGGCACAATCTATTATGAAAAGACCTTCTTCTGCCAGCATAGATGATATTGACATGACTATTGCAGGATTACAGCGTTCCATCGCTATGGCTATGGCGGCGGACATTAATCATGCAAATCATGAAACGCCTGTCCGTCAAAAGGATGAATCAGAGAAAACAGAATAAGGGTTCCATACCCGGCAGCTTTTGGCTATATGCTTTTAGAATCCAGGGTTTCGACGTGCCAAAAAGCAGAAGCCGGGAGGAATAAAAGAAAGGCAGTAAAGCACCACAGACGGTATGCTTTTATTGCCTTTTGCTGTTTTCCAAGGAGACAGGTTCTTAATAAGCAAAAGCAGACAAAAAATGTAGGAGACTGATAGGATATGAGAATTCCGCACAGGTTTTACATCCCGCTGACGGACGTTCGGAAAAAAGTTGAGAGAAAGGAGCGTTATCCCATATGAGGGAGCTGGGTTTGAAGAAAAAAGAATTTGAACAATATATTGAAAAAATAATGGAAATTTATGGAGCGGTAGGGTTGGGAGTAACCATTGTCAGCCCCCAGAAAACCATGTACCGAAAATTTTTTGGCTGGCGTGATGAAGAAAAATGTTTGCCTGTCGATGAAAATACGCTTTTTGGCTTAGCCTCCATTACCAAATCCTTTACCTGCCTGGCAATTATGCAGCTGCATGAAAAACGGAAGATAAACATTAACGATCCTGTTTCCCAATACATTCCTGAATATCACAACAACAACCAGAAAACTATCCGGGTTTATCATCTGATGAGTCACAGCGCAGGCTTTTTCCCGCAGAAACGCCTATGTGTTGAACCTGTTGCAAGGGAGATAGGGCTTTGGGACAGCGGCGAGGATTTGGCTTACAGCCTGCCCCTTGCAGAAGAGGGGCTTCGTCGTGTTGCCGGAAACCTTGACCGGCAAACTGCCTATATTGCAGATCCTGGGGAATTCCTAAGCTATTCCAATGACAGTTACGGACTTTTAGCTGAGATCGTCCGACGCTTCGGAGGGGAAAATTCTTATGCTGAATATGTAAAAAAATATATCCTTGAGCCTTTGGGAATGGAACGAAGCGGCTGCGATTTCCTGAAAACTGCCGCTGATCCAAATGTTTCCCTCCTTTACCGGTTTGAAAACGGGCGCAAAGCCGTTACCAACAACTTTTATGACAACGCCTTTGTTTTAATGGGCGGAGGCGCTTTAAAGTCCACTATCGCTGATATGGAAAAATACCTTCGCATGTACCTCCTTTCAGGCTGGGGGGAGATGGAACAAATTGTCCAAAGCGAATCCATTGGACAGATGGTGATTCCTCAGGTCAATTACCGCTTTAATTGGAAATATGGGTTTGGGCTGGCTGTTTCCCGGATCGAGGATTCTAGAATCATTGGACATGGGGGGAGTTTGACAGGCGTTTCCTCCTACTTCCTCTGGTCGCCGGAATTGCAGAGGGGTGTTGCAGTTTTATGCAATACCAGCGGCGTGCCTGTTGGCAATATTGCTTTGGCTGCTATGCGGATTATGGCTGATGTACTTATAGAATCGGATATAGATGACTGGAAAGAAAAATTATGGCCGGAAAGAGATGTTCCGTTAGCTTGTGGAACATATTCCTGTGAGGAAGGGACAGAAGCTGAAATTGTAAGATGCAAAGACGGCTTAGGGCTGAAAGAAAAAAATGGCGTTATCCCGCTTAAAATGGTTGCAGGGGATACGTTGATTTATCAGGATAGAATGTCGGTTTTGGATTTGAAGGTGTTTCGGAGAAAAGATGGTACGGTTTGGGGAATGAGGCGCGGAGGAAGGATTTTGCAGAAAAAGGCGGATGGGGAAAGCTGATCTGCGGACACAGCCTAAGAGTCTATCCCAAAATTAACCGCGCCCATCCGGCTTGCATATTTTCCGCCAAACCGCGTTGATTTCCCCCTGCCGGGCGACAGTCCGCCTGCGGAAAACCGCCTTGTTTGGCAAAAAATCTGGCGCATAGTCTAGGTGCGTCTTATTCAGGGACGGGCTCTAAAACGAACCTGCATTCAATAAAATTTAGGAAAGGTGTAATTTATATGCGGTTAAGACATGACGTGTTACGTTTCCCAGAGGGAAAATCAAAAGCCTTTACTCTCAGCTACGACGACGGCGTGATCCAGGATAAACGCTTGATAGCGCTTTTTGACCAGTACGGCGTAAAGGGGACTTTTAACCTGAATTCCGGCGCCTTTGGGCAAACGGATCAGTATAGCCATTTAAAGGTACAGCACAGTAAGATTCTAAAAAATGAAGTTGCGGAAATTTACCAAAACCATGAAATCGCCTGCCATACTGTAACGCATCCTGACCTGGCAGCCCTGCCATCCAGTGCGATTTTATATGAAGTAATAACAGACCGGAAAAATTTAGAAGAACTTTCTGGAAGAATTGTCCGGGGTATGGCGTATCCCTTTGGAACTTTCAGCAATACAGCAAAAGAGGCGCTTCAAGCTTCAGATATTCTCTACTCCCGTACCGTAAAGAGCACTCATAATTTTAATCTTCCAACGGATTTTCTGGAATGGAATCCCACCTGTCACCATGATGACCCCGAACTGCTTTCCCTGGCGGAACAGTTCACAGCGCAGGATCCTGCCAACCGTCCAAGGACAAAGCTTTTTTATGTCTGGGGGCACGCCTATGAATTTGATAATAACCAGAACTGGAATGTTATGGAGGACCTGCTGAAACTAGTTTCCGGCCATGACGATGTTTGGTATGCCCCCAATATACAAATTGCAGAATATATGGAATCAGCTTCCCGCCTGCACTATTCCGCCGATGGAATGACGGTATTTAATCCCACCTGTCAGGATATTTGGATGAATATTCTGGATAAGGATTACTGCTTTAAGAGCGGCGAAACAGTTAAAATAATCCGAGATTAAATCTTTGTACATTTACAAAAAAATCCAATAATAAAAACTCCGCTTCCTGAGGGAATACAGGCGGAGTTTTTTCTTAGTTTCAGGCCGCCAGCGTGCTTTCCCTTCCAAATGGGAAGGGAAAGCGATTTATGAAAAGCGGATTCTTTACAGGAAAGGCTTTTTTGAGGCTGTCAGCCACCTATTCCAAGATTCCGCGGATCTTTGGGATCAGGAGTTCGCTGGCTAAAATTTGGAAGGCTTTGTGGGGCAGGGGGTAATACATTCTATGAATTCGGGTGAAAAAATGTGCCGCAAATCAGCGAAGCTGCTCGAAAGTCTGTGACAATGCTGTGAACTTTTCTGACGGATGTTGACCTTTTAGGGCAGTTGGTATAAAATATACTCGATGTAATGTTTAAAAAGATGATGTCTGCATTATATTAAGGTGAGTTCAATGAAAAACGCAGCTTAAAAATCGTGCTTTTCTGTTTTAGGTACGCCATCATGGCAGACTTTCAGTTTTCTGGATAAAACTTCCATGTTCGTTAAACTCACACACAGCGGAAGAAGCCCGCCAAATGGAGCTGCTCCCCCTAAACAATTCCAGGCGGTCTTTTTATTTCAATACTGACGAAGTTATAAGGTATCTGACATTTTTGTTTGGTTTGAGCTTACTTTAAACAGGAGTATTTCGCGCTTACGAGCGCGGCCAGGGGCCTTTTCAGGAGTGCGGTTTTGCTGTACAATCCCCTGGATCCCAAACCTTTTTCATTTGCCCTTGGTGGTTCTCATTTTTAGCTTTTCCGCTTTACTCGTATTATCTGGGAGGTATCAAGCATGATTAAAATATCGCCTTCGATTCTGGCCGCAGATATTTGGCGGTTAGGGGATGAGGTGCGGAAAATTGAAGCCGCAGGAGCAGAAATGCTTCATATCGATGTAATGGATGGACATTTTGTCCCTAACATAACGTTTGGAGTGCCTGTCACAGCATGTATTCGTCCCCAGACAAATTTAATTTTGGATGTACACTTGATGTTATCAGAGCCCTTAAAGTATATTTCTGCCTTTTCCAAAGCAGGGGCAGATATCATAACCTTTCATGTAGAAGCAGATTCCAACCCCGCAGAGGTAATTGCTGAAATCCATCGTTTGAATAAACGTGCAGGATTGTCTTTGAAACCGGGCACTCCCGCAGAAGCAGTTTACCCTTATTTAAAAGATGTGGATATGGTATTGGTTATGACGGTAGAGCCAGGTTTTGGCGGGCAGAAGTTCCGAATGGAGACAATGGAAAAGCTGTCTGATCTTTCCCGGCGCTGTAAAAAAATGGGATATCCTGTGGACTTTGAAGTGGATGGCGGTATTAGCGCCGTGACAGCCCCTGTCGTAATTGAAAATGGTGCAAATATCTTAGTAGCAGGTTCGGCTGTTTTTGGACAGCCGGACTACTCCGCTGCTTTGGAAGGTTTGCGCGGCAAAAGGTGAACTTATATTTATTTCCAGCATAATGCAAGTTTTTTCAGTGCGTCCTGGGCGGCAAGCGTTGTCCCGTGTTCTTCGCAATATGCTGCAGCAAGTTTCCCGGTACCCGCTTCCCGCCCGTATTTTTGCAGCTCTTTCAAACACGGATGCCTGCGCTGTGCATCTGGTCCAATTGGCCGTCTGAGTTGACATAAAAGGCGGTATTCTTCACTGAATCTGTATAGGGTGCAGACACATCCTTCCGGGTCTGGCAGTGCCTGCAGTGTGTCCAGCCGTGCCGCAGTCTGTCCTAATGGCTCCAGACTTTGGAATGAAAAAGCAAATGTATTATTTGCAGCAGATGGCTTTTGCCCATCTGCTGATAGGACAGTAAAAAGAAGAACACAGCCCCCTTCCAGTGTGGGAAAAAGTTCAATCAGAAGCCTGCTGTTGTCTGGATAGATGAAACGCCCTTTTTGTCGGGCTGTTTCCAGCAGCTTGGAAAGCAGAAGCCGCGTTTTGCGGTCGTTGTAGTCCATTTGGTCGTAAGTAAGGTTGAGGGAAGCCATATCTTGTGGAGTGAGAATTACCTTAAGTTTTCCCTTCTTCTGTGGCTCAAATCGCATGAACTGATTCCCCCTTGCGTATGAATATGGAATGGACAGGCAAAAAAGTAATTTAATTTATGAAAAAACATAGGAAGCGACGCAAATAAAACATATAAAAGCTGAAACTGATCAGCTTGATTTATGGATGATTATTTCGTATTCCGTTACTATAGAAAATAAAGGAGGCCGAATAAGCCGCCATGGTATCGTTATTTAGGCGTGGAATCAAGCCGGAACAGAAAAAGGAACCGGCAATTAATCGGGAAATCCAGGTATTTACAGAAAATGTAGCTGTAAGCCGTCTGATCTCTGAAGTAAAGGATTTGAAAGAAATATCAGCGGAACAGATAATAGAAACAGCAAAAATTGCAGAAATTTTTGATGAGTTGGACGGAAAGCCGCTCTGGGAAAAGCTGGAAAATTGGATGGGGCGATGTAAAGAGGTAGCTGCCGACGCAATTGATGATGAACCTTATTTATCCAGCCGTTTGGTATTGCTTTTCCAACGTCAGGATGAAGTGGTGTCCGGGCTTAGACTTTGTGGAAAGGCCCTTGGAGTAGAACCTGAAAAACAGTTTGCGGCAGTTTATCACAGTTTGATTGCTTTTAGCACTAAAATCCCAGAACGGGATGACCTTACAATCCGCCGGTTTGGCGGAAGATATCCCATTGATCTGGCGGAACGTGAAAAAGGAGAAAAGAACGGTGTTTTATACATAGGAACCGGGGCGATGGTACACCTTCACCGAGCAGTTTTCGAGATGCGCCGCCAGACAACCGCCTTTGTCACATTGGCAGGGGACTGTGTAGCAGCGCCGTTTAACGCAGAACTTCCCTTGGGGATGCCTGTAAAACGTGCTTTGGAGTTTTGCGGCCTGTCAGATGATCCAACTTATATTTGCTCAACCGGCTCTCTGACCGCTGAATCGATTTTAAACCCAGAAACTACTTACGTTGAGCCGAACACAAAAGCAATTCTGGCATTTCACAGATATGATCATGCCGCCCCTGCTCCTTGTATCGGCTGCGGGCGGTGTATGGACGTCTGTCCCCAGCAGCTTCCGGTTTTTTATTTATATGCGGCGTCTCTCCATAAACAGGCATCGTTTTTACGGAGCATGGGATACGAGCGATGTTTTGAATGTGGAGCATGTACTTATGCCTGCCCCTCGCATTTGGATTTGGTTCCGGTTCTCCGGCAGGGTAAAGAACTTGCCTTTGCATCAGAAAAATTGATGCATATAGAAGGAAAAGCGGATGTTCCTGCTCAAAAGGATGCCGTCCCCGAAATTCCTGTGGAATTATCCGAGGTGCTTGCTGCAGAAGAAACAAAACAACCAGCACAAACGGAGGTTCATGAGATTCCAGCCGAATCTAAGATGCCTGCAGAGGCGGTTTTGGCAATTCCGCCAGAGGAATGGAAGGAACCCCAAAATACATCGTCCGCTGAGTCGGAATTGGATGATATTTCCAGAGAAGAAGCAGAGGAAATCCTTGCAATGCAGGAGACCCTTTTTGGCAGAGAAGTTAAAAAGATACAAAAGACAGAGGAGCAGGAACCTAATATGGAAATCCAATCCAGTACTGAAGGCGATGAAAAAGAGCCTGAACGGTTGGAAGTAATAGAGCCGCCTCAAATAGTCCAGAACTCCCAGCCAGAAGAAGCAGAACCGGATAGAGATTCTGAATCTGCGAAAGAGGAGCTTTCTCCTGTATCTGAAAGCACAGATGCAGCGAAAGAATCTGAGAAAATAAAAGGATCAGAAGGAATAACCCCATCGGAGGATAAGGCTTCTACTGAATCCAAGCCGACTAAAACCAAAAAGACTTCCCGAAAGTCCCGCACGGCCAAGAAAGCGGACGTCGCCGAGGAAGCGCCGAAAGAACAGGAAGAGCCGGCTTTAAAGCCCGAAATTTCTCCAACGCCAGAGGAGCCTGAAAAGCCAGCAGCTCCCAAACCTGTGAGAAAAAGGAAAGAGTCTGTAAAGAAGCCAACAGAAACCGCACCTTCTAAACCAGAAGCAGAGGAAGCTGCAGCTGAAACAGCTAAAACGAAAAAATCCACGTCAAGGAAGAAAGCTGCTTCTTCTGCTGTTGAAAGCGTTCCCATACCAGAAGAACATACTGCGCCTAAAAAGGCGGCAATCCGTCCAGTTGCAAAGAAAGCAAAAACGACAGTAAAACGGTCGTCTTCATCTAAAACGGCAAAGGATTCCCAGACAAAGCAATCCCAGGAGGTAAAAGAATCATGAAGGAATTTATACCTGCCGCCAAGCGGCCTTTGACAAAGCGTAAACCGTTGATTCTGCTTTCCAGGGATAGCAGCAACGCAATGATGGGGGATATGGTAATCGCTATGCTTCCCCTGTTGGTAATGGCATGTTACTTTTACGGATCACGTCCTTTAATGGTAGCACTGTATTCAGTAGCAGCTTGTAAAGCTGCGGACTGCTTATGCAACTGGATCGCCAGGCGGAAATGGATGTTTGCAGATCTTTCGCCAGTGGTGACGGGACTGGTAATTGCTATGCTTTTGCCTGCTTCTATTCCGTACTATATCCCTATTGCTGCCGGATTATTTGCAATTCTCGTGGTAAAACAACCCTTTGGAGGGACAGGAAATAATTTGTTTAACCCTGCTGCTGCCGGATTTGCATTTGCAGCCGTCTGCTGGCCCCAGCTGGTCTTTCATTATCCTCAACCCCTGGAACGTCTGGAGGCGGCTGGAGAGGTGACAGCACGGCTGATGGAAGGCTCCGCCCACACCCTGAAACTGGGTGGAATCCCGTCTATTGACTGGCAGGAGCTTCTGCTGGGCAATTTTGCCGGGCCAATGGGGGCTACTCACATTTTAGTCATGGCAACTTGTCTAATATTCCTCCTTGCACGGAAAACTGCCGATTGGCGGATTCCTTTGGGGTTTGTATTTTCCGCTGCCTTGTTCTCCTTCTTTTTCTCGCGGATCCCTACATCTCCTTTAAATTCTGTTTGCTTTGAACTCTTTTCCGGCTCAGTTATTTTTACGGCGATTTATATGATAACCGATCCTGTTACCTCTCCCAAAACAGGCTTGGGGCGTTTTTTATACGGGTTGACCGCAGGACTGTTTACGATGTTGTTCCGGTATTACGGAGGATTTGAACAGGGTGGGATGTTTGCAGTGCTGTTCTGCAATGCCCTTGCTTTCGCTATTGACCGCGGTGCTATCTCGGCAAAAGAATATATAAGGAGGGTGTGCGTTGAACTCGTCAACTTCAAAAAATAAAAGACTGTTTCATCTTTTCGACGGGGTTTTTTGGGAAAACCCAGTTCTCGCTTTAGGATTGGGCGTTCCCTTTGCCGTTATCTCCACAACCTCTATGAAAAATGCCGCTGTCTTGTCGGCTGCTATGATTTGTACCGCTGTCCCCGTTTTTTTGATTGCCTCCCTTTTCGCCAAATACATTCCCCAATGGCTGAGGATGGTTGTTTATTCCCTTGCAGGGGCTGTTGCGCTGATTCCGCTGCGATTGTTCCTTTCCTCTCTGTTCCCGGCTGTGTTTGATTCATTGGGTGTGTACTTTGCGCTGATGGCGCTGAATCCTGCCGTGCTGATTCCGGCGCTTTCCCATCGCATCACAGGGGAAAAACCGGTTTTTGCCCTTCTCAATGCCCTTTGTTATTCGGCAGGTTTTGCACTGGTATTATTTGGGGTTTCCCTAATCCGTGAACCATTGGGAAGCGGTTCTTTGTGGGGACGGCCTTTAGAGATGCCGTTCCAGCTTTCCCCAATCCAGTATTCTTTTGGCGGTTTTATTATTTTGGGATATTTTGCAGCTGTTTACCAATTTTTGGAGAGATGTTTTATCCAGTTGGCAAAAAAACGGGCAAAAGCATTCAAATCTGCCATTTCGGGAAAAGAAAATCCTTCTCAGGAGATCCCGAAAAAGGGGAAAAAAGAAAAAAAGGAAAAATTAGCACAAGAGGAAGAACCACAAAAAGAAGAAATTGCTGCCCAGAATGGGTATAATGTGTTTGAAGGCTCATCGCGGAATAAATTAGATAATTAAGAAAATGGAATTGGAGGGCCATATGGAATTCTTAACAGAATTTATTATATTGGCAATGACCGCGATTACGCTGGAAAATGCCATTTTTACACGTGCTTTGGGAATTGGCAAAACTGTTTTTACAGTACATCGTGGACGGCAAATATTGGTCTATGGCGGTATGGTGACAATTATGACCATGCTTTCCACAATGGCCGGTTATTGGATTAGTGGGATGTTGGCTAAGTGGGGATGGGCGAGCGCATATCGCTCCATTGTTTATCTTGTTGGAATGTCTGTCATATATGTAATTTGCCATTATGCTTTAATGCTGCTGCCAAAGCGTATCTCATCGAGAGCAAACGGATATTTGTCATTGGCTGCGTTTAACTGTGCGGTGCTTGGTTCAGTAATGCTGTCGGCGGTGCAATCGTATACATTCGCCCAATCCATGGGATTTGGTTTTGGAACAGGAATTGGCTTTACGATTGCCTACTGGTTAGTTGTAGAGGGAAGAAAGCGGACCGAACTTTCCGCCCCGCCCCGTTCGTTCCGGGGATTCCCGGCAATGGTTCTATATATTGGCATAATGTCCCTGGCGTTTTATGGACTGTCTGGCCATCAGCTTCCCCTGTAGGCGAAGCTGTGTATTGTAGGAAGGGTGATGCAAGTTGGCGAAGAAGCCAATTAAGATAAAACGGTATCATGGATATTTAGGACAGCAAAGGCGGCCGGTTGTGACATTTTTTCTGATGCTGGTATGGGCGGTTTTGGTGGCTACTCTTGTAGTGGTGGGGATTGCCATATATGAACCGGTTATGGAATACATTGCCAGAAGGGGGGAAGAAAATTCCCAAGGGGAATCATCCGTTTTGCCGGAGGAAAGTTCTTCCGAAATATCTTCGGAGCTGTCTTCCTCCCAACCAGTAGAAACAAAAACAGAAGAAAAGAAGAATATACGGGCAGTATATCTCGCCCATTCCGTTTTATCTGACCCGATAAAACTGGATGGTTTTTTAGAGAACGCAATGAAAAACGGTGCGTCAGAGGTTGTTGTAGATATCAAAAATGAAAACGGAGCAGTTCTGCATTTGTCAAAGGTCAAAACAGCCCAGGAAGCACTTGCAATTTCCGATGCTGCTGTTGATTTGGGTGAGGTCGCTAAGGCCATTTCCGAAAAAGGGATGCGGCCTATTGCGCGGGTATATGCATTTAAGGATCATGTTGCGTCTTACAGTTTGCGCCGGATGGGCTGCTTCTATCAAAATGAAAACATGCTCTGGTATGACAATACCCCTGACAACGGGGGACAGCCTTGGCTGAACCCCTATACGCAGGAAGCACGGAATTATGTGCTTCAGCTCGCTGTAGAAAGTGCTGAACTTGGTTTTCAGGAAGTCATTCTTGCAGGACTTCAATTCCCATGGGGCTATCAGCTGGAAAATGTATATTTTGGAGCAGAGGCAGGCAATACTTCAAAGGCAGATGTACTGGAAAACTTTGCTGCCCAGATTCAGGAACGCCTCAGTTCCATGGAAGTGGAAATGTCTGTTATGATGCGGGCAATGGACATTATCGACTCTAATGGCTTTACCTACGGAGAGGGGAATCCTTTGGAACGTTTCCAATGTCCCATTTATATTGACTTTTCCCTCAGCCATTTGCAAAACCAATTTAGCAGTCAGTATATTTTTGGAGAGGTGGTTTTGGAAAGCAATGCAGAACCAACTTTGGTTATTAACACGGCTGCTGACGCTTTAAAACCATTCCTGGATTCACAAACTATGGAAAACAGAGGATATCGTGCAGTTGTGGAATGTGACGGAACCAACAGCTTACAAATAAACGCTGACATCATACAGAGGGAGTCTGAAGCCTTAACCAGAATCGGTATGGCAGATATCTTTTTCTACAGTGAATTCTCCGGTTACCCGAATCAAGTCGACTATATTGCTGGATTAGCTAAATAGTTGATTCGCTAATTGACGAACAGAGTTTATATTCCTGCTTCTTATATGGAAAGGATGTATGCTTTATGATTTTTAACAGCAGCCGGAATGCCCGGAAAAAAGCAGGGCTCCATAAGAAATTTAGGGGTTCCAAAAAACGGAAAAAATTTGTATTTGGAAGAAAACAGGAAAAGGATAAGCTCCATCTGGTGGTTCTGTGTATTGCAGTCTGCTCTATATGTGCGGCTGCGGTAGGCTTGGCTTCGGCATTGGGGAGCTTTGATATTACACTTAATCTTCGCTATACAGCCAAAAGGCAGCAGGAGAAACCTGGAAGACAGCAGAGGAAAGGTTACTTTCGGATTGTTGGAAAATAAAAATAATCTGCGGGCGCAGCCTAAAGCGGATGAAAAAGGGTGTAAGCAAGCATCCCTAAAGAGAAAGCGCAAAAGGCTGACAGGCTAGGATGTCCCCATAAGGACAAACCCATAAACATAAAAGCAGTGTTTCCGTACTCCATAAAAGGAGGAAGGAACGCTGCTTTTTATATATGCCACAAAAATCATGATCTCCATTGTCAAGCAAATGCAGAAGAAAGACAAAAAATTTAGTGCCTATCCCATAATGAGATGCGCCCAGACTGTGCAGTCAAATTTTTGCCAAATAAGGCGGTTTTCTGCAGGCGGGCTGTCGCCCGGCAAGGAAAACCAACACAGTTTGGCGGAAAATATGCAAGCAGGACGGGGGTGGATTATTTTGGGATAGGCTCTTATTCCAGCAGTCATTCTTGTGCAAATATTTGTCAGTCTGTGTCTTTTCATCTCATAAATTGTCTTATATTTCTTTTCAACAAACTATTCCATTTTGCGACAATTAATGTATAATAGAAGTAATACATTCCTTCAACCTGGAGCGCAGTCCATCCCCCGCTGCAAAATCCCCATTACAAAATTAAACCCCAAAATTAAGAGCTTAGTAGAATTAGACGTGCATAAATTATACAATCAGATTTTTCTTGAAATGTGTAAAAATTTCGCGGGCAGGCTGCCGCCTGTCAAGTAATTTTGGCGCAAATTGAGTAAAAATATGTAAGCAAGATATGCAGATAATTTTAGGATAAGTACTAAGGGGAAAGAAAAAGGAGGCCCAAGAAATGGGACGCTACAATTTTGACGAAATCATTGATCGAAGCAACTCTGACAGTGTAAAACACACATTTGATCCAGCAAAGGGCGAAACGCCTGATATGATCTCCCTATGGATAGCCGATATGGACTTCCGATCTTCAGATGAAATCATCCAGCGGGTCCATGAGCGGTGTGAGCATGGCGTTTTTGGGTATACCAGAGTAGGGGAAGGATACATAAAGGCAATCCAGTCCTGGTTTGAGCGTCGGTTCCAGTGGAAGTTGGAGGAAGATTGGATGATCCGCACTCCCGGAGTGGTATACGCTGTCAGTGCAGCAGTTTCAGCCTTCACACAGCAGGGCGACGCGGTGTTGATTCAAAGCCCGGTTTATCATCCCTTTGCCCACGCAATTGAAGACAGCCGCCGCCGTACAGTCCGTAACCCCCTGCTGTTTGACGGAAAACGGTATGAGATTGATTTTGAAGACTTTGAAAAGAAAATTATTGATGAACATATTAAATTATTTATCCTTTGCAGCCCGCATAACCCCATAGGGCGCGTATGGACCAAAGAGGAATTAACCCGTATGGGGGAGGTTTGTCTGAAACATCATGTAACAATTGTTTCGGATGAAATCCATTGTGATTTTGTATGGGAAGGGTTTGCCCACATCCCCTTTGCTTCACTTCGAGAGGATTTCAGGGATATCTGTATTACCTGTACTGCACCCAGTAAATCTTTTAACCTTGCTGGGTTGAAAACGTCCAATATCTTTATTCCAAATCCTGAAATCCGGCAGAAATTTAAAGATGTTTTGGCTTTATGGCATTGCGGGGAACCTGCTATTTTTGGCTTAACCGCCTGTCAAGCCGCTTATGAATGCGGAGAAGAATGGCTGGAAGAAGTCAAGGCCTATCTTCAGGAGAATGTGAGGAAAACCACGGAATTCTTTGAAAATGAACTTCCACAGATTAAGGTAGTTCAGCCGGAAGGCACATATCTTTTATGGCTGGATTGCAGGGGGATTCCCGTTTTGCCGGAAAAGGTTGATGCCTTTATGCTTGAAAAGGCCAAGGTTTGGCTTAACGATGGTTCTATATTTGGGCCGGAAGGTGTTGGCTTTGAACGGATGAACATTGGCTCTCCGTGGAAAGTTCTGGAGAAAGCCTGCAAGCAGATTGCTGAAAGCGTCAAGAAACTATAAGGTGACTCGGCACCCTAACTAATTACGTTTTTGTGAGTATATTTTCTTTGTGCAGCGCAGCCGTAAAGGCTGCGCTGTCTTTGTTTAATGGTTCATGCCGCTTGACATATTTAGTCTATTGTGTTAGACTAAAGAAGGAATAACATCACAAAGGGAGTGCAGAAAATGCCGCAAAAGCAAAAATTGTTTGATGCAGAATACCGGTTGGCTTCCATCGTCTGGGAAACAGAGCCAATCCAGTCACGAGAATTATGTAAAATCTGCGAACAGCGCCTAGGATGGAAACGTACCACAACTTACACGGTTCTCAAAAAGCTCTGTAACAAAGGCATCCTTCAAAACGAATCAGCTGTTGTCACCTCTTTGGCCAAAAAGGAACAGGTTCAGCAGCAGGAAGGACAAGCTGTCCTTGATAAAGCCTTTGGCGGCTCCCTTCCGCGGTTTATCGCCGCCTTTTTAGGGGAGCAGGGCCTGTCTGATGCGGAAGCGCAGGAGATCAGGAAACTGATTGACGATTATCAGACAAAACAGGGGAAAGGAGGCTAAGAGCCTATCCAGTTTGCATATTTTCCGTCAAACCGCATTGATTTCCCTTGACGGGCGACAGCCCCTCTGCGGAAAACTGCCTTGTTTGACAAAAAATCTGACTGTGCAGTCTGCGTGCGCTGGGATAGGATCTAAGCAAAGGAGGAAAACAAAATGCTGTCGGAATTCTTTGTAACAATGATTAAAATGTCCCTCTACGGCACATTGACCATATTGGCTGTGGGGCTTTTACTGTTGATTTTGGATTGGATGAAGGCTCCCAAATATATGTGTTCGCTGATGTGCTTAGTAGTGGTTGTTCGTCTGCTCTGCCCTGTGGGAATCCCCCTGCCGGTAGGACTGTTCCAACTGTCCCCAATAGAAAGTGCAGTAAAACTGGTCCAGCGGGTTCCTGAATCCCCTGTAGGGAATTATGAAGTCCATCTTCAGGGGGAACCGGACTTTGACCGTGCAGTTGCGGCAGGAGTAACGCCGCGGGAAGATAATATTATTAAAACCCCGGTTGTTCTGACAAAGCCAAACAGTACAATCCCGGCAGAAAAAGCCTCTGATAAGCAGATTCCTATTCTTATTTGGATATGGCTGGCAGGATGCTTGGGAATGGCAGCGTATGGCATAATCACTTATTGGATGCTTAAGCATAAAGTCGCCTCTGCGGTAAAATGCCCTCAGTACGGAAAAAATGTCTATTGTTCAGACCAGATACCAGGGCCGTTTGTCTGCGGCGTTATCCGCCCCAAAATTTATCTGCCTCTGGCCCTTCGTGAGGATGAACTGGATTATATCCTCCTTCATGAACAAACCCATATCCGCCGAAAGGATCACCTGATAAAGATATTGTATTATCTGGCACTGTGTATTCATTGGTTCAATCCCATTGTGTGGAACTTCCAAAAGCTGGCCTCCGCTGAAATGGAATACGCCTGCGATGAATCAGTGTTAAAGAAAACAGGAGAAGATATCCGGGCAAATTACAGCCGGTCTATTTTAAATTTGTCTGTAGGGAAAAAGATGATAGGAAGCCCTTTGGCGTTTGGAGAAATTTCTGCTAAAGAAAGGATACAGAATATTTTGAAATATAAGAAACCGACACTGGCTATAATCATTGCAGCGCTGGCATTATGTATTGTAGTAGCCGCCATATGTATTGCATCGCCAAAACAGGAAGATTCAGCGGAAGCGATTATATATTCCAATTTGCAGGTAGAAGCTGACAGTGAGTCCAACGGTATTATTTCAGCCCGTATCCTCACCGATTGCGCAGAAGGGGAAGCTGGCACAGAGGTTTATATCCGCCGGGATGATGAAAAGAAAGGAAACTGGCTGGACGACATCCAGCCGGGGGAATGGCTCAATATTGGCTACCAGGTCATTGAACACGACAGAGACGGCGGGCCTGAGACCTATGTGGCGTTGGATATGGCATCAATGGATGAATATGTTTCTTCCTTTACGCTGTATCGACAGGGTGAAGCCGTCCAGCACAATGTTCTGTATAACAGCTTTGTTAATATGCAGCTTCCATCCCTGCTGCTTAATTCCTATGACGAAGAAAAAAGCACATCCCCATACCCGGACACAGAGGAATTTTTGCGGGTGGAAATCGGCGGGGGAGGCTTCCGGGTATACTTTGTCTATCAGAAGGACGGAAAGTTTTATGTGGAACATCCCATGGATTACCGTTCCCAGATATCTCAGGAGACTTATAACAGCCTGATGGCATACCTGGACAAGAAAGAGCTGCCCAACAAGAGCGGAGACCCTCTGCCGGAACCAGCAAGTCTGGAGTCCCAGATCACGCTTTTGGATATCAAAGCCCTTGTGGAGAAGGCCCAGGGTGGCCAACCCCTTACCTGGGAGGACTTTAAAGGTTATGCCAATGGCAGAGATGTAGGAAGCGGACTTTATATTGTACCCTATCCGGTAAAGGACAAGGCAAACCTGACTGTGCTGGTTGGGGCTATGTCTCCTGACGGACCAATTGAGTATGCTTATCTAATCAGTGCTTTTGGGGAGGAGGAGCAGCGGGTTGACCTAACGAAATGCACCTATCAGGAGTGGGCGGATTTCGTGGCTGCATACGGGGACACTACCGTCCCAGAGGAAGATCACGATCCAGTGCAAACGGTAGAGCCAACACCAAGCCAAAGTTCGGTTTCCCTGCCCGCTCCTGTATTACCGGAAACTCCTGCAAAACCCGATGAACCTTTGACCTACTTTGGCGCAGAGGTATTGGAAGCATACAGCTATCATCCAAAGATGTACACTTATCACAGGATTGCCAGTAAAAAACAGCTTGAAACAGCATTAAAACTGCTGGAATCCGGCAAAACGGCAGCACCAAAAGACAAAAGCGAAGGCGGTTTTCTGCTGATGACTTCTACCGGCAGGGAAGAAATATATATTGACAGCCAGGAGCGGGAGCTGCTGACGCTTTGTCAAAACAACAATGCCTCTGAGCCGGGACTGGTTCAATGGCTTGTGTTTATGAACCCGGAGAAGATAACAAAAACTGAATTTATTGCAGCTTCCGAATATGGAGCTGATAATAATTTTCAGACAGATGAACAGTGGGCATTATTACAAATTTCCGACCTTTTAAAATCCCTTAAAGTGGACAAAACAAAAGATGCTGTGGTACAGGATAAAGAGGGAAGACCTAATACTGGGTCTCATTCTGTGCTTCTTATGTCGTTTCGTACAGGTGTTTCATACAGGATTGAAGTGTGGAAAGACGGGCTGGATATTTCTTCCAGTAATATGGGTTTTGGTATTCGTTATTCATTACTGGAGGGGGAAACTGACAGGCTTTTAAGCGGGCTGCAGCAAGTTTCTGAAAAAAATCCGACTTATATTTTTTCTATTTCTGAAAATATTAAACCGGAAAATATAGCTTCTATTAACGCTTCAGGTTCCATGGAAAAAAGTTCTTTTCATGTTGAAACGGTGAACGCACGAAAAATGGAACGTTTATATCATGTATTGTGTACAATGCGGGTATACAAACAAGAATACAATGAAGGTATCATGGCAAATCCAATCATTTCACCTAAAAATGGGTTTGTGGTCAGTATTAAACTCAAAAATGACGAACAGTGGGTTTTCCAGGCGGAAGAGAAAGAATTAGCTGTTTATAAAATTAACACAGATTCCTATACTAGCTGTATTTTTACTGAGGGTGACTATCAGGCTTTTTATGACGCTTTAAGCCAAGCTGCCCAATAAAAATATTCCTGCAAACAGAAAAGGCCCCCGCTGGATACCGATAATAGTATCCAGCGGGGGCTGCGAACTCATATTGTTTTTGGAAAACCTTATGGACGCAGGCCCATTCCGCCTTCCAAAGTAAGGGTTTCGCCAGTAAGGTACTTAAAGTCTGGAGAAGCCAACTGAACGCAAACTCGGCCGATTTCCAGTTCAGAATCGCCATAGTGCCCCATAGGAGGCATTTTTACATTTGCTTTAAAGGCGTCAGGATACGCTTTTTCAAAGTTCTCCAA
The DNA here is from genome assembly GCA_910589145.1 of uncultured Oscillospiraceae bacterium. Lineage (GTDB taxonomy): Bacteria > Bacillota > Clostridia > Oscillospirales > Ruminococcaceae > UBA1405. Next base: position 52,444 of record CAJUSD010000006.1, on the reverse strand, counting down.
TTGGGCAGTCCAAGCAATAGGACAGATAATATTAACATTAATCCCATCAGGGCCCCACTCGGTAGCGGCAACGCGGGTAAGTCCGCGGATGCCTTCTTTTGCGGCAGCGTAAGAGCATTGCCCAAAGTTGCCGAACAGTCCGGCACCGGAAGCAAAGTTAATGACAGAACCCTTTGTTTCCTTCAGGTAAGGATAGCAGGCTTTCATATAGTAGAAAGCAGCATACAGCCCAGAATAAAGGGCGAGATTAAACTGTTCCGTGGTATGCTGCGCCAAAGGCACACCGGACGCAGAAGCCTGGGCGTTATTGATGAGCACATCAATATGGCCAAACTCTTTAATCGTCTGGTCAATAACATTCTGTACAACAGCTTCGTTATCAGCACCGGCGCTTACATCAGCCTGAATCGGAAGCACTTTAATTCCATAAAGTCTTTCCAGTTCATCTTTAGCATCAGTCAATTTCTGGACGTTACGCCCTGTGATTACAATATTTGCCCCTTCCTTTGCGTAGGCGGTAGCAATACCATAGCCAATAGAACCACAGCGGCCATCGCTGAGGGTAGCACGTCCTGCACCAGTAATAATGGCAACTTTACCTTGTAAATGTCCCATGTCAAAAACCTCCTTTAATTTTGCGTCCGGGAACACCTATCCCGCTTTAGATATCGTTTAAATAATAACATACTATTCTGGAAAGGTAAAGGGGTTTTTCCATATAACTTCAATTTTTGCCCTTGTCCTATTTCCGCTCGTGTGTTAGAATATTTCAAAGCCCCCATAGATTGACAAAATATCAGAAATGGAAATGGACTGGTGGTAAACGTGGATCATTTTTTATTTAGTTTAAACGCGACAATGCCGGTTTTCCTTGTAATGGTTCTGGGATGGTTCCTGATGCAGATAAAACTTTTTAATCAGAATTTTTTATCGGTAGCGGATAAATATGTTTTTAAAGTTGCCCTTCCAGTGCTTTTATTCAGAGACATTGCGACAACAAATCTCAGGGAAGGTTTTCAATTAAACTTTGTACTATTCTGCATGGCTGCTACTACCATTATGTTTCTGGGGATTTGGGGACTGGCTTCCCTTTTCATAAAAGATAAATCTATGGTGGGCGCTTTTACACAGGCTGCCGCAAGGGGCAGCGCTGCTGTTCTGGGAATTGCCTTTGTAGAAAATATTTATGGAAACTCCGGCATGGCTCCCCTGATGATTGTTTCAGCTGTTCCGTTGTTTAATATTTATTCTGTTATCATTTTAACCTTTTGCTCCCAGGATAATAAAGCGGAAAATCGAAAGGAAAATATTAAGAAAGCTTTTTTTAATGTCCTGAAAAATCCAATTATTATTGGGATTGCCCTTGGGGTTCCATTTTCCCTTTTTCATGTTCACCTTCCTGTTATACTTTCTAAAACAATTGCAAATGTTGCAGGAACAGCTACCCCTATTGCTTTATTGGTGGTGGGCGCTAACTTTGAAGGCGGCAGGGCTATTGCAAAACTGAAGCCAACTTTAGCTGCATCACTTATTAAACTTTTAGCAATTCCTGCTGTGTTTTTTCCATTGGCGGTTTTAATGGGATTCCGGGGAAGTGAATTAGTAGCTATTTTGGTTATGCTGGGTTCTCCTACTACAGTTACCTGCTATATCATGGCCAGAAATATGGGAAATGATGCGGAACTTTCCTCAAGTATTGTAGTTATGGCAACTCTCCTTTCTTCGGTTACTTTGACCTTCTGGATTTTCCTGCTTAAAACAATGTCTTTTATTTAACTATTTCTATTTGCAATTCGTAATAAAATATGATATACTTTCAGATAAGATTTGGTTATATTTTGCAAAGATTGTTCAAAATGGAACAGAAGGGAGCGTGAGCCAAAACTATGAAAGACCCATGGGATGCCTTATCTGATCCAACCCGGCGGGAAATTTTAAAACTTCTTAGGAACAGCCCGCTTAATGCAAGTGCCATCTCCCAAAACTTTCCATTCACAAAATCTACGATCAGCCGGCATTTAGAGGTATTGGAGGATTCAGGATTAATTGAATCGGAAAAACGGAAACAATATGTATATTACCAGCTAAAACGGGATGCACTTCGGCCCTTAAGAGACTATCTGGTTGCCTTGGAAGAAAATCCGTCTGAACAGGAAATCGGAAAAGCGGGAAAAGATTCTCCATCCTTGATAAAAAAACTTGAAAAAACTCCAGTGGCTAAAAAAGCTGAACTGGTGGAAAGAGACAGCCAGGGAGATGCTGAAAAGGCGGTTCCTTTGGAAAAGCCTTCTGCTCAAAGACAATCTCATATTTCACCACGGAAAGGGAAAGTTCCCTCTTATTTAGATTAAATAAAAACGAACGTCTGATAAGGGTAAAGCTGGCCATAATGGCTTCACAGAAATCAAATTTCAGAATCATTGCAAAAAAGAAACAGAACCCCCGGTGCGGGCACAAAGCCAAAACAGCCATAAATCAAACCCGTATTAAAAGCTTTGGCCGCTTTCTCAAAAGCGGCAGGGGTCCAGGGTTGAGCAGCGGAGCTGCTCAGAGCCACCGGCCGCCAGTTCAGCTTTGCTGAACGTAGCTTTGCTGAACTGAACCCGCAAGACGCGAAACTCCTTTTGCAAAGAGCATTTTTCTTTCCTTGTTTTTTGCGATAGAAAAAGAAAGAAGAAGCCTGCCATTTTCTCTGCCTTCCCTGAAAAACACCCCGGTGGGGTGTTTTTCAATATCAACCTCAACATCTCCACAAAATTGATTTCCCTGTAACGGTTTGCCTTGCTCTTTTCATACTGTATAACCCACTATAACACCTTCAGGGAAAGTGTCCATGGGAGAGGGCGGTAAGTTGAAATCTGTCTATGCTATCCAATTCCCTTAAACTTCTCCGCAATTTCCTTCTTAACATCATAATCCCCGCCGGGAGAGAGGGAAGGCAGGGCTTCCCATTCTTCCTCACTGATGAACACCGTCTGGTTCAGTGGATTGGACTTCCGGCATCCAGAGGCAATTCCCCAGGAGAACCAGATGTCTTCTGCATTCTCTGGAACGTAGTCCTCTTGACGGCCGATAATCCGCCACTCCCCCTCGCTCTTTCGGTCGAAAAGGCTGTAGGTGTCCAGCGGGGTCACCAGGAGTTGGTCCGCACTGAGAATATCCTCCTCGGTGATGACCGGCTGATCCGAGGCATAGTCAAATATCTCCACAATATGGAATATCACGTGCGCCATAATTCGTCCGAAGCGGTAGGTGTGTTCATCGTACTGGAAGCAGAAAATGTCTCCGATCTTGAGATAACGCAGCATGGTGCGAGGTTTTTTCTCCCAGCCCCAAATCTTTATCATATCGCTCCCTCCAGCAACCAATTTGTCTATAAAATCATTATAAAATAACACCCACTGAAAAGCAACTGTTTCTCAGTGGGTGTCATCTTCTTTATGGCAGGCCACCCAAAAAAGACGTTCATTTCTTGTTAAGTAATGTGTATTCGACGGAAAAACTCTTAATTTTAGGGTTCTCTGTTTATAAGTGCCATCTCAGCAACCGATGGCTGTTCTCTGATTTGAGGAAAAATTTCAGGTTTGTCAAATTCTGACGGGTGAGCTAAACAGAGCTGCCAGTTCATCTCTGCTTAACTGGCAGCCAGAGCGTTTTTCTGAGCCCAAACCCTTTTTCATCCGCCCCAGGCTGTATTTGTCGAAGGCCATGCCCGCATATTAGCTTTTTCCAGACTTATGGCAAAAACCGATTTAAGGCTGCATATACTAAAACAGCCCTCTAGGACAACATAGGAACGGAAGTGAAGCGATTGAATAAAAAGAATTTAGTCCTAAACGCTCTCATCCTCACAGGAGCGTCTTTACTTCTCCGGGCAGCGGGGATGTTTTTTCGTATATACTTATCAAACCAAATTGGGGCAGAAGGGATGGGATTATACCAGCTAATCAGTTCGGTGTATTTCCTGGCTATCCATTTATCCTCCGGCGGAATCGGAGTTGCAGTCACACGAATGGCAGCAGAGCGGCCTCCTGAATATGGAAAGAGCGCCTATGATGTAATGAGAACATCATTAATATTTTCACTTATTACAAGCCTGTCAGTAATGTTCCTGTTAATTTTCACCTCTGATATTATTGCAGAGAAACTATTAGGCGATATCCGGGCTGGCCTGCCTTTACGAATCCTGGCCCCAAGCCTGCCGTTTATTGCAGCAGCGGCCTGTTTCCGGGGTTATCTGACCGCAAGGGAAAAGGTTCTCCGTACAGCCGCAGCGCAAATTTTAGAGCAGGTTGTCCGAATGGCGGTGACAATTGGGCTAATACCGTTGCTGGTACCATTAGGATTAGTCTGGGGTTGTGGAGCGATTGTAATAGGAACAACAATATCGGAGGGAACCTCTTGCCTGTTCCTTCTGATTGTGAGCAGAACCAAAACAAAATCCCGCCCCCGTACCCGTGAAAATGGGACTTTTCGGGAATTATTGTATATTGGAATGCCTGTAACAATACGAACCTGTTTCCGTTCGGTGCTGTCTACAATGGAAAATGCAATGATTCCAAAAGGGCTTGGGAAATATGGGATTTCTACCCAGCAATCCCTGGCGCAGTATGGCATGTTGAAAGGGATGGCGCTGCCGGTATTATTTTTCCCATCATCGTTTATCTCGTCCATTTCCTCTCTGCTGGTGTCAGAATTAGCATCTACCCCGCGTTCGCGCCAGAGCGCACAGCAAAACGGCGCTGCAAATGAATTAACCCGTCAGGTTCTTCGTTACGCCCTGTTGTTTTCATTTTATGTAGCGGCCCTGTTCCTGTTTTTTTCCAAGGAGATTGGAAGCACTCTTTATAAGGAAAACGCCGTTGGTTCTATGGTCCGTATCCTTGCGCCGCTGGTGCCTTTTATGTACCTGGAAAGCATTGTAGATGGTATGTTGACAGCCCTTGACCAGCAAATGAGCGTAATGAAATATAATATGATTGATGCAGTTGGACGGCTGTTTCTTGTAATGCTTCTGCTCCCGCGTATGGGAATGAACGGGTTCCTTTTGACAATGTATATCAGCAATTTGTTTACTTCGCTAATGTGCATTATACGGCTTCTCCATGTAACCGGAATACAAATCCCATTATGGGAATGGCTGGGAAAACCGATTCTTTCTGCTGCCATTGGAGGCTTTACCGTACAGTATCTGTCTAAAGCATATCTTGCAGCGGGAACTTCTCCAGCAGTGCTTTTGGTGCTGGAATGTGGTTTATGTGGGATTATTTACGGGATTTGCCTGCTGCTTCAGGGAGCAGTCAGTATTCGGGAATTTGTAGAGCCGCTGCGGGCAAAGTTATCCCGAAGAAAGCCCGAATTAGCGGATTAATCTACTGGCTCACCTGCAACAGGAGCAAAAGCAGCCTTTGTCAGAGCTAAAAGATCGTTTGGGGAAATTCCAAGCTGCATCCCAATTTTTCCGGCGCTTACATAAATCCTCTCCTGATTCTGCGCGCTGCTGTCCAAAATAGTGGCATATCGTTTCTTCATGCCTATGGGAGAACATCCGCCGCGGATATAACCGGTTAAAGGGTTGATTTCACTGACCTTAATCATTTCAATGGATTTTTCGCCTACTGCTTTAGCAGCCTGTTTTAAAACCAGCTCTTTTTCTACTGGTATGACAAATACATAAATCGTTTTGCTTGCCCCTCTTGTCACCAGGGTTTTAAAGACACATTCTGGATTCTGCCCCAGCTTCGACGCAACCGAAACCCCGTCTATCAGCCCGTCGGAATGGCCATATGTTTGCACGGTAAAGGGAATATGGCTTTTTTCTACAATCCGTACTGCATTTGTTTTTGTTTCCGCATGATGTGACATATATACGCTTCCTTTCTGCCCTAAAGCAAGAGATATGCTTGTACAATTATGAAAAATAGTGTATGATATCTTGAGAAAAGGTCAAACGGGGTAACTCCCCGATCTTGTACCTCCCGACTATTATATACGATTTCCATAGTATTCTGCAATGGGAATCCTTTTGGAGCGCTTATGAAATATAATCTGACAAAAAAAGCTGTTTTCCTTTGCCGCCCAAACCGGTTTATAGCGGAATGTTTACTGGACGGAAAAGAAATTACTGCCCATGTAAAAAATACCGGGCGGTGCAGGGAGCTTCTTGTTCCCGGCTATACAGTCTGGCTGGAATACAGCAGTTCGCCTGCCCGGAAAACCTGCTGGTCGCTTATTGCAGTTGAAAAGCCGTCTCCAGACGGCGCCCTGTTAATTAATATGGATTCCCAAGCCCCTAATGCAGCGGCATATGAGGCTTTGTTAAACGGGGCGCTTCCATTTTCCTTTCTTCCTGCGGGAAAGGCCCCCCAAAGCGTGAAACGGGAAACTGTTTTTGAAGATTCCCGTTTTGATTTATCCGGCAGGGAAAACGGGCGGGATTTTTTTATCGAGGTAAAAGGCGTAACGTTAGAACAGGATGGGGCGGTATTTTTCCCGGACGCGCTAACGGAACGGGGCGTGAAACATTTGAACGGGCTGAAAAGGGCTTCTCTCCAGGGATTTTGCTGTGGGGTGCTCTTTGTGGTTCAGATGAAGGATGCAAAATTTTTTGCACCTAATTGGAAAACGCATCCCTCTTTTGGGCAGGCAATGCAGCAGGCCCAAAAGGAGGGAGTGGAATTTTTGGCGATGTGCTGCAAAGTAGAACCTGACAGTATGGCTGTCAGCCATAAGATTCCCATTTTCCTGGAAGCCAATATACAGGCATAAACCAAAACCTAAATGAAAGGACTTGAAAACCATACCAAAATTTGTTTTAAGGAAAGCCGAACCAGAGGATACATCTCTGGTATTATCATTTATCCGCCAGCTTGCTGAATATGAAAAAATGACCGATGAAGTACAAGCTGATGAAAAAACGCTTTATCAATCCCTATTTGTACAAAAAATTGCCCATGCGCTGATTGCAGAAGAGGATGGAAAGGCAATTGGATTTGCACTGTACTTTTATAATTTTTCAACGTTTGTAGGCCGTCCCGGATTGTACCTGGAAGACATCTATATCCAGCCGGAACACCGTAAAAAGGGTTATGGAACCATCATATTCCAAAGGCTGGCAAATATAGCGCTGGAGGAGGGCTGTGGAAGGATGGAATGGACTTGTCTGGATTGGAACGAACCGTCCCGCCAGTTTTACCGTAAGATGGGTGCAGTAACCATGGATGAATGGACAGTACACAGGTTTACTGAAGAAACGATTCGGAAAATTGCCGCAGGCAATCTGTAAAATGCATTGAACTTTTCATAGATCAGAAATGCATTCTCCAATAATATCCCAAATATCATCAAACGGAATTGCCAAATTATTTATTTTAAGAAATTGGAAAACTGGATCAATTTTCCAGACAGTTCCAGTAACAGTTTGAAAAATTCCCTGACCAGTCCCGCCGGAACCATTGGGCCCTGAATCAGAATGGAAATAAGAGACTGTAACAATTTCCCCTCTTTCCAAAAGATTGAGTTTTCGATTCAGAATCTCCTTCTGTTCCTCAAAGCGTTCCGGCTTATCGATACGAACTTTTTCCATATTCTGAATGGACTGGTTATATCCTTTTAGAGCAGAGAAAGGAGAGAAAATTTTCGCCCGATCCGCTTTGGACATATGCGGACGATTGGATTCAGGGCGCGGCAGGTTTATGATATCGTCATATAGGCTGCTGTTAAGATTCATCTAATTCTCTCCTTTCAGGCCCGGTGCCCGCCGATTTGCTGGTTCCGTTCTTTGGCAGTTGCACCTTCTTCCAAGCTGATTCCTTTGAGAATGGCATTTTTTCCATACTTTTCTTTTATAACCAACATAGCCTGTTGGATCCTTTTTTCCTGTTCTCGTTTTTTCTGCTTCTGCTCTGCTTCGGCAGGATCTGAAAAAAGGCTGAACTGGACATAAGAAACTGCCTCAGCTTCTGGTATCACATTGCACAGAGTCATGTTAAAACGGCGGAGCAGATGCCGTGGATTGACAATTTCATCGTAAAGCTTTAAAACTGCTTCTGTGATTTCCTCTGTGGACGAAGTATAGCTCTCTAATTTTATACTTCCATGGGCAGATTTAGGGACTTTTCGTCCATAACGGTCTAATTTAACCGGTTCTCCATCTATTTCGGAATTTCTATTGTAACTGATATGCAAAACTGCCTGATTTGTTACCAATTCCTTTTCTACCAGTTCCAAAGTAAGAGAATCCGCCATTTCTCGAATAATCATCCGGCCCTTTTCCTTAGAATAAGGCTGCGCCATTACCTGCCCGGAGCCAATGGAATTGGAACTTGGTTTATATTGTTTAATATCCTCCATGGTACAGGGCTCAATGCCCCAGGCGTGGTCTATTAAAAGCTCCGCATCTACACCAAACAGCCAGAACAAAAGCTTTTCATTGTAAATCGAGGTTCGCGCTATATCCCCCATCGTATACATTCCGTTGGCCTCCAGACGCTTTGCTATGCCTTCTCCTATCCTCCAAAAAGAAGTAAGGGGCCGATGGGGCCATAGCAATTTTCGATAGCGTATTTCATCCAATTCGGCAATCCGAACCCCGTCTGCATTTGGTTCGCTGTGTTTTGCAACCATGTCCATCGCAATTTTCGCCAGATATAAGTTTGTACCAATTCCGGCGGTTGCTGTGATTCCTGTTTGCTTTAATACATCTTTTATTATGGTTTCAGTTAGCTGCCGGGGCGTCATTGTGCTTCCGTCTGGATTGTAATAGGTGGAATGATAATGTGTTATATCCATAAATACTTCATCAATACTATATACATGAATATCGTCTGCACTGATGTATTTAAGATATACGCTGTATATTTTTGATGAGACTTCTATATAATGCTGCATTCTGGGCGGAGCGATTAGAAAATCTATCTTCTGTCCAGTAGACTGCTTGACCCGGTTCAAAGTTTGCTTTACTTCAAATAGTCTTGCCCGGCCTGGAATTCCATATGCCTTTAGGGATGGTGAAACTGCCAAACAGATGGTTTTATCTGTGCGGTTTTCATCGGCAACAACTAGGTTTGTAGTAAGCGGGTCCAGGCCCCGCTCAACACATTCTACAGAGGCATAAAAGCTTTTGAGGTCAATTGCAATATAGGTTGACATAGAAGTCCCCCCTCTTAAAAACGGTGGGATTATAGTATAATGTAAATTTGATAAAACAAAGATGCAGGCATAGCATCCGATGAGTACAATCTGGGGTGGATGAAAAAGGGCTTGGGTCCAGGAGGGGAGGGTACAGCAAAGTGATATGTGGCAGAGCTATGTGCAGCGGAGCTGTACTCAGCCCGCCAGAGTTTAACGAACCTAAAAGTTTTCGCTCGCAGCCAGCGAACAGCCAACAGTTGTTGTGATAGTATCCCTAAAACAAAAAGCCATAAAATGAAGAAGGTTATTCCATTGAACTCATATTAAAATAATATCTGATTTTAAGCGATAAATTTATCTTTTCCTGCGGCGGCCAATCTTATGTATAAAAATCCCCGGTCTGAAAGACCGGGAAAATAAAGAAACATAGCCAATCAAAGATTTTTAACTGCCTCCTGTGATTTTTCGAAATCAGCTGTATCAGGTAGGATAGAAAGAAGAAAACGGTTCTTATGGAACATTAGTTTTCCACCGGCCTTCCGGTTGTCAATTGCCGCTTCCACCATAGTTCCTTCTGGCACAGGAATTTTTTTCCCGCAGCGCAGGGAACCCAATCGAAACAGGCTTTCCTCGTGAATATCCGTATCGCTGAATATAAAGCCTTCTGCAAAGTTCTCCCCATCCAATGAGAACTGATATTTGGTTAAAGTGATACATTTTTCCATCAGCATTTTTTGTCCTCCATTTTCTGCAATCGAAAAACTTTTCCAACAGACCGCATACATTTTAGAAATTGGTCTGTCTGGATTTCCAACAGTTCCATTTTATGTGGACAACCCTCAGAATAGACCTGACTGTAAAAGTATTAATTTCGAATGTATGTTTCTTATTTTATTGTACACATATTATACTTATTTGTCAAGAACAAATGTTTTAAATACAGAAACCATTTTTTGGATATTACTTAATTCAGTATTTTGGGCAGAGCGGCAAATGTCCGTTTGGGCCGATTGAATCTGAAGCCGACAGACGCCTGGCGAGCCTTTACAACAACGCAGATGCGCCGACAGAACTGCTTTTGGGGGTGTTGGCCCTTGTTAAGCAAAGGTATACGCATCTTAGGCTGTGTCCGCATATCTGTTTATAAAAAAGGTTTGAAAAGACCTACCAAGTCTTTCCAAACCTTTTCCAACCACTTATAAATTACCACAAACCTGTTTCAGGTATCAGATGTATTTTTCAGCATCCAGCCTCTCTCGAAATCCAGGTCTGTTAAAGCCTTTTGAAAAGCACGGATGAGCTTTAAACGTAAAAGGTCATTTTGCGTGATATATTGAATATACTGTTTCCACTTACAATTCAAACCCTGATGTTCTGTAAGATAACCTAAATGTGATATTTCTGTCTGAAGCATAAAAAGATGAATTAAAAATTCTCCTTCCTGCTCGTCGAAAATCTGGGCAGCACGGATAACGTCATTTGGGGATTCATTTTCAAAGAACTGGACGCCGTGGGCAATTTCAAAATCATATAAAGAGGGGTCAAAGGAAATGAGTGCATTTTGTATCACATTTTTAGCAGTATTGCGTAGTTTTTCGGAATCATGCAGTGCTTCAACAAACGCTTCCCAGGAAAGGGAAGACTCTGAGTTCCATAAGTTATAAAGAGCAAGCTGACATCGATATGCTATGTAGTCTGAATAGAGGGAATTTGTTTTTGAATTATGTATCGCTGACATTTTGGTTGTCTTTTTTAATTGTATCAGTTGAAGCATAGCTTTCAAATTCTTTGCCTTCCAACGCAATTTTATACACTCCTCTCTTTCGCAGACAGTTTAATTTAGAGCCTATCCCAGAATGAGACGCGCCCAAACTGCGCAGTCCGATTTTTTGCCAAACAAGGCGGTTTTCCGCAGGCGGGCTGTCGCCTGTCAAGGGAAATCAACGCAGTTTGGCGGAAAATATGCAAGCTGGATGGGTGTGGATCATTTTGGGATAGGATCTTAATGTAAATTGCTGTACATGACAGTAAAAATCTGTGTGTCGTACAGTTGTAGGGACGGAAGGCGTGCAGCATGTCGCTATAATGTATTGGAACAGGGATGGTGATGCACATTGAAGCTGAATCAAGCAGTCAGTGAACGTTTATCACAATTGCTGAAAGAAAAAGATATTACACAATATCAGCTCTACCTAAAAAGCGGCGTACCTAGATCTACAATTAACAACGTGATAAACTGCTCCTATGATTCTGTAAAGTTGAGAATTATTCATGAAATTTGCCAAGGTTTGGGAGTGGAGTTAGACATATTTTTTTCATCCCCTCTTTTCGACGAGGCCAATTTGGAGCCTTAATGATTCTATGGTGAAAACGCAGAAATACGCATACATATGCGGCTTTCACTTTAGTATACAACATTGGACCAGTAAGCACAATATCTATTTCACAAAAAAATAAATTCTTTTTTTTGTTCTTGAATGAATATCATTTATCGACACATTATACATAAAATGAATATAAATCATTATTTGTGATAAAAAAACTTCCTTCGTCTTATAAAACGAAGGAAGACAACATTTTAGCAGTTTAATCATAAAACCAGAGAATACAAAACGTATTCGAATTGTTTCAGATATGACAAGTAGGGAAAATATAAACAAATACATATATTTCGGCCTAATTGCTTTAAATTATACTTGTCTTGCATTGTACTGGCAGTTTGGCGTTTTTTTCAAACTCTTATAAAGTGGTTTTAACAAAACTGCGGCTTGAAAGCCTTTCAGGTGGAACCCCTTACCCCCATACTATACGATACTGCTGCACCCTTCCAACAATGGTTCGGTCTTGTCAGATAACCCTTTCAGAAGGGCTAATAATAAAAAACAAATATCTTTTATGAAAGAATGAAATTCCCCCCCCCCTGCAAATACCTCCAATCCAAGTCTAAAAAGAATTCAGTTCAATGGAGATGAACCAGGCAGCGCCATATAAGACGGAGAGGCTCCTGTCATAAAAGTTTTATGAACTTTACAGGAAAATCCCTTACCAGAATCTCAAAATTGACCCTTACATTAGGTTTTACCTGTTAAATTCGTATTGATTTAGAAGATGGGACTGCACTTTTTATGCAGTCCTAATTCTTATCCAATTAAGGTTGGCTTTCCAGAATCCGCTTTATTGCTCATACGAAACCGAAGGCGGAGTTTATCCGCAATCATGGCTATAAATTCAGAATTGGTGGGCTTTCCCCTAGTATTATGGATGGTATAACCAAAATAGGAATTCAGAACATCCACATCGCCTCTGTCCCAAGCAACCTCGATTGCATGGCGGATTGCACGTTCCACGCGGGAGGAGGTAGTATTAAATTTTTTGGCTACAGTTGGATAAAGCTGTTTTGTAACCGAGTTAATAATTTCGCTGTCCCGGACTGCTAACATAATAGACTCGCGTAAGTAATGGTATCCTTTGATATGCGCAGGTACGCCGATCTTGTGGATAATAGCAGTTACCTGAAGTTCCAATTCGTTGTCATCCAGTGCAGAGGATTGGGGCGAAGGGGCTGAGATATGGCTGACAGTATTACCGCGTTCGGAGGCAAGCTGGGCGACTCGCTCCGCTAAGATACTGGTATCAAAGGGTTTGAGAAAGTAATAGGCTGCTCCGGCAGAAAGTACTTCTCTTTGGAAGGAAGGGCTGTCATAGCTGGTGATGAGCATAAACATAGGAGGATCGGACAGTCCCATCTTTCCAACTTCTTTCATAACGCCCAAAGCGTCCACATGGCTCATAAAGTAATCCATGAGTACAACTTTAGGCTGGTATTGGGTGATGCTTTCCAATACGACGGTTCCGTTTTTCGGTACAGAGATGGTTTCATATCCATAGTTTTTCAGCAAGGCGGCAACTTGGGAACAGAAATCCTTGTCATCGTCCGAAATTAATACTTTCATCTGATTATTCATGATTTTTTCACTCCATTTGCTGTTTGATTTTGCGCCCTCTTGGATGCTTACGGTTTAAAGCATATTCGATCCTTTCCTATCAAAAAGCTTAAAAAGACCTGCAAGCCCGATACAAACCCACTGTTCCACTGTAGTAGAAAACTCGAATTTAGAAATCTTGTATAGGAGCCTTGTACAATTTAGAACAGGGGGTCGTATGGTATTGAAGCAATATATTTTGAAAAGCCCCAGATTTCCAGGGGGCTGCAATGAGTCATCCCATAGCCGTCCAGCAAATCCCACTTCTGGTTTTCTTGCCCGCCGGCACTTACTCCGTGCCGGCGTTTTTCTGCGCCTTTTTTCCGACGCTTTCACCGCCAACATACGGATTGACACCCCTAGATTACCATATTTTGGAAATTATTTCAATACTGTTTTTACATTTTTTTCCAAATGCTGGTTTTCGACAAGACCTTCTTTTTCAAAATACGCAAGTCTATTTAAAACCTTTTTGGTTAGAATCATTATAACGCAATTTACAAGAAGTTACAAGCTTCTCTTTCGGGAAGAAAAACTATTTTACGACATTTTGCCTAAAGAAGAAAGACATTGCTCCATATTTTCAGCAAAAATTCCATATCCTCGTGCCGGATCGTTTACAAATACATGTGTAATTGCTCCAACAAGTTTGCCATTTTGCAGAATTGGGCTTCCGCTCATCCCCTGTACGATCCCCCCGGTTTTTGCCAGAAGCTGCGGATCGGTAATCCGCACCACCATATTTCTGGTGGGATTGGAATCACTGAAGGTAACACGCTCAATGACAATTTCATATTCCATTGCTTCTTCTCCGTCTACTGTTGTACGTACAATGGCTTTTCCGGGCTTGACCTCCTGGCGCATGGCAACCGGAGTCGGCACAACACTCCCCCAATCCAGGGAAGCTGAATTTAACTGGCCATAAACACCTGTTACATCATTTCTGAGCAAAATTCCCATGGGACGCGATTCTGAAAATGCGCCTCGAAGTTCTCCAGGGTTTCCGCTCATGCCTTTGGTTACTCCTGTAATTGTAACATCTACCGCTTCCCCAGAGGATAACGGCATTAAATTTCCGGTGTCAATATCGCATACACCATGACCAAGGCCGGCAAAACATCCACTTTCAGGATCTATAAAGGTCATAGTTCCTATCCCGGCGGAACTGTCGCGAACCCACATACCGGCTCGGTATCCTGCCGCATCATCGGAACGAACCGGAATGACACTTGCTTCAAATAATTCCTGATCGTCCCGGCGGATCTGTACAGTTAATGGGCTGCCATTGCTCTTTTCAACAAAGGATGCAACTTCTTCATTAGTGGAAACGCGCCGCCCATTGACCTTGGTAATAACGTCCCCCAGGCGAATCCCAGCTTCCTTTGCCGGATTTATCGTTTCTCCATCATGAATGACATCTGTCATTCCGACAACCATAACTCCATCTGTAAACATTTTAATCCCAAAAGGCGTTCCGCCAGGCAGCACATATTCCCGTGGGACTACCTGTACAAGTATGTCCTTAACTGATATTGCGCCAAAAATCCGCAGGCCTACTGGAATCTGGTCTGGTTCTGTTATAACCGCCTGCTGTACTGGAGCGCCTACCGTTATTGCTGTTCCTGATAATGCCGCAGTGGACAGATCCAGATCTTCCACCTCCTGGCCCTCCGCAATATATACATAATCCGGCAGGGTTCGGCCTGCGTATAATGATAACGATAACGCGCTTATCATTAACACCGACAACGCCCCCGCAAAGATTCGATAAATCTTTTTCATTTTGCTTGCAGCTCCTTTACCTCCTTTAGATTTCGGACGTTGCCGTTTACAGCATAACGCCCCCTTGCCAAAGGTTTTTTACGCTATCGCTCCATTTTAGTTTTTGGTGCGACATTGTAATTGTTCCTCATTGAAAGGGGTTTTATTGCAGGGAATTATAGCAATCCTTGATTTGCCGTTTTACGGCGGGATTGGAAATTGTGAGTCGATTACTATATATAAAGCGTTTATAAAATCCGCTTAATTTCCCGATATTGGGACACGAATATCGGATTGTGCAATTTTGCAGGATGTATCCAAAATAAAAACACTTTTTTGAAATAAACTGTCTTGGCTGTTCACATCCATAAATGTTTTCCATCCGCTTCCAAACTGGTTCCACCATATCATACTATCTCTGCGCATTGCAGACGCTAAACCCATAATATCCGCATCCCCGTCAAATACAACTTTTTGGATGGAATGGGAGATCGCATCGTTGACACTTTGTTCCAAGGCTTTTTCCATATTCTCCAGGGAAGGTATTTTGGTATTGCCGGTAAATTCTAAAAGCTGAAATTCAAAATGGTATTTCAGACGAAAGAGGGGAGCGCCATCTTGATTTCCGCCATAAATTCTTCCTTTTCTGCCAGTCAGACGGAAAGTCGCAGAGCAGTTGTCAGGG
This sequence comes from uncultured Oscillospiraceae bacterium, assembly GCA_910589145.1. Lineage (GTDB taxonomy): Bacteria > Bacillota > Clostridia > Oscillospirales > Ruminococcaceae > UBA1405. Next base: position 36,883 of record CAJUSD010000006.1, on the reverse strand, counting down.
AGGGAAACCGTAAGAACTGTTTGACGCGGATCGGCAGAAAGAAAGCGAAGGTTCTTTGTATCGGTATTATCCAATTTTATTTTCAATTGTCCGCCTGTAAAAACAGCAGAACCAGAAATTTCAGCTTTTTTTTCGTCGCCCAGGCTGATAAAGGGTAATATACAATCTCCCTCGCTGGACGACCGGATTCGCTCCAATTCCATGACAGTAACAGCAGAATTTCCCGGACGGTTGTCCCATTCCAGCAGGGAAGTGATGGAGTCAATGGGGGCTTCTCCATTATCATCATCCTGGAATAACCGGGCTGCCTCCCCCTCGGCAGCGGCAATTGAAACCCTTGGGCGAATTTGATAGCTTTGGCTCAAAAATTTCTGGCAGTTATCAATTCCGTTTTGACAAAGGGATTCGCCAAATAAAATTACCCGTACATCCCTTAGAAAAATATCTTTCCCAAGCTGACGGCTGATATCTCCTAATGCGTCAGTGATAGACTTGCCCTGGGCCTGGACAGTCTGGAAAGTTTCCGGGCCTTCCGGTGAACCCTCTGCATCTAAAACCCGCAAAGTAAGCAGGACAGCAGGACTCCCTTGGGAGTCATCCTGTGCGAGATCCAATGCCATTAACTGGGCTACAGAACGCTGATTAGGACTTTTTCCGCTTAACCCCTGGCATCCGCATAAGCAAAAAAACAGGAAAAGGGGAAAAAGAATGATAAAAAGCTTTTTTATTGTCTTGCTAGGACGCTTCCCCATGACCAGCGGCCTCCTTTTTCTTTTTTGAGGATTGGGCTGCTCCCGCAATAAGAGCAATGGCAGGGAGTACGATTAAAAGCAGAAACAGGGGTATTCCCTTTCCCAAAACCGAGCGAAAGGCGTTTAAAACTTTGGGAGAACCAGCGGACAGGATTGCAGCTGCAAAAGCAGCCGCTGCCGTTACAAAAGTCCTATGGGCAGCAATCCAGTCTGCCAGTTTGTTTTTTCCAGAGGAAACCGTCATAACACAACGCAGGCAAACCGTTGCACAGTACAATAGGAGACAGCAGCGTAAAAGCCCGAATACTCCCCACATAGACATATGCACTGCATCCATACGGGCAAATAGCTGTCCCTCAGCTGCACAGGCAAGGGTATAAAAGGGATAGTTATGCCCCTCGGAGGGACTTCCCCCTAAAACACCCACTGTCAATAAAATAAACCCGCAGGCCGCCAAAGTATACAGTCCATTCCAGACAAAGAAAAGGCGCTTTCCGGCAGGAACCGTCCGGCCTTCCCCGGTTTGGCCGCTTCTAAGATTTGGAAGCAGGAGGAAAAAACAGAGAATCTCAATATCTCCTGCTGCCATGCCCCATGCTGTGCCCCAAAAGGAAGGAGCGGAAACTGAAGTTTGTGCATACAATTCTCCTGTATGAAAATCTCCAGATAACGATAAACACAGACTGACTGCAAGTATGAAAAAAATGGTCAATCCAAAATAGGCATATCGCCCGAAAGCTTCCAAACCCAGCCAAGCCCCATAAACCGCCGCCGCCAGAAAGAGAAGGGCAAAAAGCATTTTTGGAGCTTGTTCATAGACTGCGCTGACCAGAAAACGGTCAAATTCCGCCGCTGATATTCCCGCTAGGAGAACCAGTACAGCCCATAACATCAGAGAAATCCCTTTCCCAAAATTTCCCAGACAGCCTGTAACTGCTTCAGAAAAATTCTGACCTGGATTTCGTTTCATCAAAAGCCATCCAGGGATAAACAAGGCCAGCTGAAAGAGAAAAGAAGCAAGAGCTGCCAAGGCCGCCAAGCCGCCGCTTGCTTGACCGGCCTGTCCTCCTCCGGCGGGAGTAATCAGCAGTGCAAACATTCTGCTCAAAAACAACAGCGCTGCCGCCTGCGCTCCGCTAATTCTTGTTTGAATCATCCTTTCCCGTTTCCTCCTTTCCAGAGTCCTCCTGGCCATGCAGACGTTTGTCTCCCATTTGAGAGCCGGGGACATCCTCAATATGAAAAATATTTTTCCCTAGGAAACGCCATCCGGCCCTCATAAACATATCCCGCAGGGAATAGGGATTAAAAGGTGTTGCGGGGGCAGTTGCAGGCACGCCTCCCACAGAAACAGAACAAAGGTTTAACAACAGGGCGGACATGCCCAGCGTAACGCCAAACAAGCCAAAAAATCCTCCTGCCAAAATAAACAAAAACTTTAAAACCGTCACAGAATCATAAAGAGACGGCACCACAAAAGAAGTGATTGCTGTCAACGCGACAATCAAAACCATAGGAGAACCAATCAGACCTGCACTTACCGCTGCATCCCCGATTACCAACGCTCCCACAATGCCGATAGCATGTCCTACCGGACGGGGCAGGCGCAGGCCTGCTTCCCGCATCAGTTCATAAATAAGTTGAATAATCAGAGCCTCAAACATCAGCGGAAAGGGTGTAGACGCTTCCGCTGCCATAACCCGCCGTAAAAGTGCATGGGGAAGCAGCTCTAAATGATGAACGGCAATGGCCGCATACAATCCCGGCAGCAGTATTGTCATATAAAACGATAGATATTTCAAAAGGCGTGCAAAGGCAGCGTAAACAGGACGATGGGTATAATCGTCCACTGTTTGGAAATTCTCATGGAACAGGTAGGGAAGAATTAACGCGAAAGGTGTTCCGTCTACCAGTACAGCAATCCTGCCTTCTGCTACTTTGGCGCAGAGCGTATCCGGCCGCTCCGTTGTCCCTATTCCCGAAAAAAATGAATAGGGTTTCTTTTCCAAAAAAGGTTGGAGATAAGAAGACTCCAATACAATATCCATCGGTAACTGCTGGAGGCGCAGCCGGGTCTGATTGACAAAATCCTCTGACACCCGGTCTGTCATATAAACTAAACAGATATCTGTTCGGCTTTGGCTTCCTGCTGTCATCATCTCAAATTTCAGTTTTGGAGACTTAATGCGGCGGCGGATCATCGTCATATTGATTCGGACAGGTTCTACAAAACCCTCCCGCGATCCGCGGACATTTACTTCTGCACTTGGTTCCGAAATGGAACGAAAGTTAAAACCCTGAAGTCCAAAACAGATCCCTATATCTAATCCCTCAGCCAGCACTACTGCAAATCCAGAGGTCAGGAACTGGAATAACTGGGAATAGGTATACACTTCTTTTTGATCCAGCGCTAATACCGCCTGCTCCCGGAACCAGCTTAGTAATTCTGTTGGAGAATTCATCTTTCCCTCTAAACTGTTTAAGGGCTCTGCCAACAGTTCCGAAAAGCTTTGCAGGCTGACCATCCCTTCACAAGCTAACAGCTGCACCTTTAATCCGCATATCTGGATTTCACGGTTGAGCAGGTCGCTGGAATTGGAAAACTGCTGCCGCAGATTTATCATATTTTCTGATAGGGATGTTTTTAAACGGTCGTCTTTGGGAATATCACTGCCGGGAGAAATATAGCTCTCCCGTCGATAATGGTTTAGGTATTGTTTTAGGCGCTGCTTCCATCCGGTTTGTGTTCGACGGTTCATCTCTTCCCTCTCCCTTATGGATCGTTTTTTCTCTTTCCAGTATGCACAATGTGGAAAAGGAATATACAGGTATACTATGCGTTTGTTTGGGTATCATAGAGGTTGTTTCGTAAACTTCTGACTCATAACAACACATATTATCCTTACATTGAGCGGGCAGATGGGGGATAGGCGGACATCTTCCGCAAACCATAAAATAGGTTTTTATGCTCTCTCTTAGCTGGGTGGTCTTATCCGCGAATTAGAATTCGCTGGGTGAAAAAGCCCTTATATTTCTCCGCTGCCATGTTTTATAAAAACTGTACTCTTTCTTCCGCTGTGGCTTTTGCTCCCGCAAATGGGCTTTTTCTTTTACCCTTTGGGAGGCTTTTATTCCCTTTTTTGTTTGTGCAGGGGAGTTTCGCGCTTGCGGGCGCGACAAGGGGGCCTTTTCAGGAAAGCCCCCCTTGCCCCCCAAACCTTTTTAATTCTCTTTAGGTGGTGCCTGTATATCAGCTTTTTCGTCAAACTTACATGAAAGGAAGAAAACCCAAAATGCTGGTTACTTTATTGCGAACCATTTTGATTTATATCGTTGTAGTATTCGGTTTACGTCTCATGGGAAAACGCCAGTTAGGAGAACTTCAACCTTCAGAGTTAGTTGTAACAATTTTAGTATCAGACATTGCGACTCTCCCCATACAAGACCCTGGATTTTCCTTATTAGGTGGAGCAGTCCCTATTCTCACATTAGTTTGCTTTGAGGTACTCCTATCTGCTGCAACCCTTAAAAGCCGAAAACTCAGACGGCTTGTCAGCGGAACACCGCGCGTAGTGATTCAAGATGGAGTAATCGACCAGAAGGAAATGAAAAATCTAAGATACTCGGTGGATGATCTTATGGAACTTCTTCGAGGAGGAGGCTTTTTCGACTTGCAGGAGGTGGGATATGCCATTGTAGAAACAACCGGAAAGCTGAATATTTGCCCAAAAGCCGCCTGCAAACCTGTCACTCCCCAAGATATGAAGCTTAACGCATCCAACGATCAGGGAGAATTCCCGATTCTGATAATCAGCGATGGAAAGATATTGGAGAAGGGAATAAGTTTTTGTGGAATTACCAGAGAATGGGTGATAGAACAGGCAAGAGAGCATGGCTTTTTACCAGAACAACTTTTTCTTATGACCTGTACCCAGGATAAACAGATCTACGCAGTCCCAAAAGATGGTTTTAAATCCTTGGAAAAAGGTGGGAAATCGTTATGAGACGAGTTATGTTAGCTCTTGTGATTTCAGCAGTTATGCTGGGATGCGGTTCAGGAATTCTTTTATGGCTTCATCATGGGGTGAACGATCTTTTGAATGACATTTCTACAGCAGAACAGCAGGTTCGGAATGGGGAAGTAGAACAGGCGCTTTCTACTTTGAAACTTGCGCAGGAAGATTGGCGGGAAGATGAAATTTATTTTTCACGCCTGCTTAGACACAGGGAATTGGATTCTATTACCGTTTCCTTGGATTCACTTCCCGCTTATTTGGAGTATGGGGATCTTGCTTCCTTTTTTGCTATGACAAGTCAGGCAAAATGTATGATTATCCACATATGGGAAGCGGAACTTCCAGTTTGGAATAATCTTCTTTAGTAGAATGGAATCAATACAAATGTGCGTTCGACGGAAAGCCAATATGTGGATGCAGCCTAAGGCGGATAAAAAAGGTTTGGGAGAGGGCTGTGTAGTAAAGCTGCATTCAGCAGAGCTTTTCTGAACTGAACTCGCCGGGCATGAAATACTCCAGTTGCGAAAAAGTATAGAAAAGCAAAATAAAACTGCTCTCCCTCAATGGGAGAGCAGTTTTATTTACCGGTCGTGAAGCAGCCTTGTAATTTCCTCCATAAAGGAATTTACATCTGCAAATTGACGGTATACAGATGCAAACCGAACATAAGCGATCTCGTCAATCTGTTTCAATTTTTCCATTGCCAATTCACCAATTTGGAAAGAGGTAACTTCCCGTTCCAGGGAATTGAGCAGTTCAATTTCGATGCTGTCTACAATACGTTCCAGGGATTCCAGTGAAACAGGCCTTTTTTCGCAGGCACGCAGAAGACCGTTTAACAGTTTGTTGTGCTGGAAGGGTTCTCTGGACTTATCCTTTTTGACAACGATAATGGGTAAAGTCTCTACCATTTCGTAAGTAGTAAACCGTTTCAGGCAGCTAAGACATTCACGCCTGCGTCGAATACGTTCCCCTTCATCGGCAGGGCGGGAGTCTACAACGCGGCTTTCTAAGTAGCCGCAAAAAGGGCATCTCATGTTAAAAAATCCTCCAAAACAGAATACAATGCAGTGGTTCCTTCCACGAGTTTTCAACAGTCGGGGGACACATAATGTATAATTTACCACATTATACCATAAATTTAGTGGATTTACAAGAGTAATTCGCAAGTAAAGACAAAATTACACTGGTTCTCAACAATGTTTTACACGAGAAAATCCTGGAAACGTTAGAACATTAAATAATAATCCTTATTTTCCATTAGAGAAAGGCAGCATCAGGCGAAACGTCCTGTTCAGAAGGAGTTCCATAAAGAAGGGCCAAAAAGTTTTCCGCAGTATCCAACAAATGTTCCGGTCCTACCTCCAAATCAGAACAGAGGTTTGCAAAACGGAGAACGGCCTCGCAATTTGGTGAGATGTCTTCCAATCTGGAACATTCGTTGGTAGAACAGTCCACAATTTCCATACCAAAAGTGGTAAACCAGCCCAAATCCTCAGAAAAGATTTTGGAGCGCGTGACACAGTACTTCATTTCACGGTTTTGCGCTATATGTATCCATTGGCGTACTACCTCGTATTGTTCATTTGACCTGATAGAATCCATAACGCTTTTAAACCTCCCATTATGTATTAAGAAATAATGATTTTCGCCATATTTAACAAGAAATGGAAATTCTTAGGGAACGTGATACCATTATATCTTGAAATTCACAGAATGGGAAGGAAAATGCTTCGCCAAGAAAGAGATCAGTTCTGTTGCCTTCGACAAATTAACTGTAATCCACTAAATAATTACATGAAAAAGTGGAAGAAAATAGGTCAAAGTAACATATTAAGGTCTAATATTCAGCAAAATAAAATATAATTTATTCAATTATCCTTATAAAATTGTAAGAATTTATTAGATCTTGGAAATTAATGTAATTTGCTCGATATAATTCAATTACAGGAGTAAAGTGCTTGTTCAAAACCTGAAGTTTATTCACAAGTTTTCCAAAGTTAAATTCACCTTTACCGGGTGGAAGACAGTCGTATTCGGCAGAATGATCGCTAATATGCAAATGGACAATTCTTTCACCCATAACATCTAAAACTTCAAATGGATCATATCCGCACCGTACAGCCTGCTTAATGTCCAGAACAAAGCAAACATCAGGAATATTTTCCCTCATCCGCCGTAACATTTCCAAATCCCCGCTCATATGACGTACAACATTTTCCTGAGCCAGCTTGATTCCCTGGGAAATAGCCTGGCGGTGAAGCTGGCCATATCGTTCCCAATACAATTCCTCTGGAACGCCTGGAAACTTGGGACATCCATGCAATACTACAAACTTTGCACCTATTTCTGCTGCAAAATTAAAATATTTCTTATAGAACTCCAGACCTTCTGAAAACCTGCGTTTATATTCTGAAAACAACAAAAGCCCTTCTATTGCTGAAGTAAAAGGATGTATAGATACTACCTGTGTTTCTCCTCTCTTTAGAATCGCCTTATACTTCCGCAAGAAAGCCGGGGAAAATTCTGAACAGGTATTGACGAATAACTCTGTACTTGAAATTCCAGATTCTACATAAAGCTGAAGCGTTTTTTCGATAGGCTGTGGATACATACAGGCTGTAGAAATTCCCCATTGTATTTTCATGGTTTTAAACCACCTTTTTATGAAATGAATATGAGTTTGTCCAAAAGCAGGATGGCGCATTTCAGCCTTTTGCTCTTATTAAGACTGAAATCAACTATATACATCAGGAATTTTGGAAAAGATTGTTCCTTGTAATTAGAGAAATGATATGGTATTCTCAAAAAAACAGGAGGGAATAAGGAGGGACTATAATGAAACTTCCCCAATGGGAAAAACGGTTGCGGCAATTAGGAAATACTGTTAAGCCTTCCGCTTACTCACGCTTTGTTATTTTTACGGGAGCGGCAGTAGCGGCAGGGCTGCTGGCAGCATCCTGGCTGCTTACATATTTAGCGCCTTTTTCTGAAAGTACCTTTCAATATGTTTCATACCTGCGCATGGGAAAATGTTGTATAGAATCGGCGCTTGCAAGCCTTGCCAGTATGTTAGCGGCTGCAGCAATAGGAGAGGCGGCAATACGCCAAAGTGGAGATTGAAATATTTTTTTGGTTTTCATGCTCCTAAAGAACAAAATTTCTCAAAAGCGGCACCCTTTAAACATAAAATCCACTGCAAGTTGACGGGAACCGCAGTGGATTTCTTTTTATGCCATATATGACCTTATAAATTATGTCTACAAAAGTAACTGGCATTACAAAATTTGGTTTATTTTGTCTACTCAGGTAAATGATTTTAAGAAAGCGATATCTTTATGAGCAGTTGCAGGCTCAGCACCTTCCCGGATTAAATTAAGTCCTGGGCGGTTTTCTTTCAGCCATCCCAAAAGCTTATTATAGTTCAGACAGCCTTCTCCAAGAACCGTGCGCCGAAGCTCTCCGTTTTCAACTTTTACATCTTTGCAATGCAGTGCAACAATCCGGTCTCCAAAGGCATCAAAGCAGCGATCCAACAGATCGTCCTGATGCTCTATATTCTCCAAGGTGATAAGGTTTACCGGATCAAAGATGATCTGGAGGTTGTCTGATGCAATAATATCCAATAGCCGGGCAGTCAATTCAGGAGTATTTAATGTATGAACCGATACTGGCTCAACGCCAACAATAACCCCATAACGTTCCGCAGCTTCTACCATCTGCCCAATACTGTCAACCAAATATCCAAATCGAACTGAACGCTCGCCCTCGTCCATATCCCGGAAATTACTTGTCTCAGTTCCAATTACATTGGCTCCAAGCTGCCTGGCATACATAACATGCTCACGAAAGCGGGCAACTTGTTTGGCACGCGCTTCGTTGTCTGGTATAGACGGCTCTATATAACATCCCAACACTGAAATCTGTATTTCGCAGCTTTCAAACGCCCGGCGGATGTTGTAACATAAACCTGGATTCAGTTTTCCAACTGATGCATCCATTCCTTCCAACGCCTTGGACATTGCAAGCTGACAGCTATCAAAGCCGGCTTCCTTTAATATTAACGGAAGTTTTTCTGAAGTATGCCGCCCATAATCATGTGCGCGTACACCTATATTCATTTTCATTTGTACCAACCTTTCCGTTTGTCCTAGACGGTTTATTTTACAAAGTCCTCCCGCATGGGGGTAAAGAAATCCAAAAGAACTCCTTCCTCCAGGCAAACGCATCCATGTTCCACGTTGGGAAGCTTATACAAAGTGTCGCCCTTGCGGACAACCTTCTTGACCCCATCGATTGTAAATTCAAACGCACCAGATACCACGTAAGAACATTGAGTATGGGGATGATGATGCAGAGCCCCTATAGAACCTTTTTCAAAGTGCAGTTCGCAGCACATCAAGTTGTCCCCATGAGCTAATACTTTGCGAACAACTCCGCCGCCAAGATCCTTTGCCTCGATTGTGTCATTAAAGACAAACGCTTGATTTTTGTGATCCATTGTTGCAACCTCCTGTTTTTTATTGGGATTTGCCTGATTTTATTATAACCTACTCCCATTCATTGAGCAAGAGGATTGATTACAATTTATATACATAAATACTTTATTTTCTGCAAAAAAATCAATTTATTAAAACAAAACACAATTAATTTAATAAATTTACATTAAAAAATGGAGGCTGTCGCAAAATTTGCAACAGCCTCCGACATAAGTACCGGGAAACAAATTATTTAGAAACAATTTCCAATGTATCGCGGGCAATCATTAATTCTTCATTGGTAGGAACGATCCAAACCTTAACTTTAGAATCAGCGGTAGAAATTTCATGCTCCTGTCCAGAGAATTCTTCATTCAACTTGGAGTCAACTTGAATCCCCATATATTCCAGACCAGCACAGGAAGCAGCGCGTACCGCCATATCATTTTCGCCGATGCCGCCAGTAAACAGCACAGCATCTACACCGCCCATAGCAGCGGCAAAAGCGCCAATATACTTACGGATTTCATATCTTTGAATATCCAAAGCCAGCTGGGCGCGTTTATTGCCTTCCTTAGCGGCAGCAGAAACATCGCGGTTGTCGCTGGAAACGCCGGAAATACCAAGCACACCAGATTTTTTATTCATCATGTCGTTCAGCTGGGCAATAGTCATACCTTCTTTTTCAGCAATATAAGTTGCTGCGGAAGGATCCACACTGCCGCAGCGGGTACCCATAATCAAACCATCCAAAGGGGTAAGCCCCATGGTAGTATCTACACATTTCCCGCCGTCAACAGCGGCAATAGAGGAGCCATTTCCCAAATGGCAGGTGATAATTTTCAATTCTTCAATAGGTTTTCCCATTAACTTAGCTAGGCGGGCGCTGACATATCTATGGCTGGTGCCATGGAAGCCATATTTACGGATGCTGTATTTCTCAAAATATTCATACGGGAATGGATAGATATAGGCTTTTTCAGGCATAGTCTGATGGAAAGCAGTATCGAAAACAGCGACCTGTGGAATATCGGAAGAAAATACCTTCTGGCAGGCGCGGATTCCCGCAATACAGGCTGGATTATGTAAAGGTGCTAACGCAGAGAATTCCTCTGCTCCGGCAATCACTTCCTCTGTAATTTTTACAGAAGCAGAGAATTTTGTACCGCCCTGAACGACGCGGTGCCCAATCGCTCCGATATCGCTTTTATCCTTGATTACAGCATGTTCACCTGTAGACAATACCTTTACCAGTTCCTGGAAAGCTTCTGAATGGGTGGGGAAATTAGCTTCGTGTTCATCTTTGTAGCCGTCATGGGTTTTGTGTGTGATTTTGCCGTCTATGCCGATTTTTTCACAAAGCCCTTTCGCCAGAACTTTTTCTGTACTCATATCAATTAACTGATATTTGAGAGAAGAACTGCCTGCGTTAATTACCAGAATGTTCATGTACTTTAACCTCCGTTTTTTACCGTCATGCCAGATATGCCGTTTTATACATAAGCTTTTTTGTATAAAACGACAAGCCGCCCCCATCTTCTTCAGATGACGGCTTCTTGTATCCAGCGTCCAGCATTTGCCTAAAATACTTTGCTCTTTAATATTAGTACATTATTTCCGAAAATGCAAGAGGGGAGCGTCGATTTTTAAAGAATATATCTGAAAAAAGGACAAATTAAAAAAATTGAGGGTCTAGGGCTGCCTGCCCTAGACCCAAAACCTTTTTAATCTGCCCTAGGAAGTATTTGCCGTAGGCTGCATACATCTATGCAGAATGACCCCTAGCTCTTTTATCTTTCAAGATTTTCTTCAACTGCATCCAATTCATCCAGCCACATTTGTACAGAAGCGTCGCTGGGCATTCTCCAATCTCCACGAGGGGATAACGAAACAGACCCAACTTTAGGGCCGTCTGGCAGGCAGGAACGTTTAAACTGCTGCGCAAAAAACCTTCTAAAGAAATTCTTTTCCCAATATAAAATCGTTTTATCATCATAAACACCCCTAAAGGCGTACCGGGTTAAACGGAACACTTTTGCAGGAGGGAATCCCCAACGAATCGCATAATACAGGAAAAAGTCATGCAATTCATAAGGCCCGACCAAATCCTCTGTTTTCTGGGAAATCTCCCCATCCTTGGCAGGAAGGAGCTCTGGACTGACAGGAGTATCAAGGATATCCCGCAGTACTTCAGCGAGTTCTTTATCGGAGCTACGATCTGCGGCAAAGCGTACAATATGGCGAATCAGCGTCTTGGGAACAGAAGCATTTACCCCATACATTGACATATGATCTCCGTTATAGGTAGCCCACCCTAAAGCAAGTTCTGAAAGGTCTCCGGTTCCAACTACAAGGCCGTTGGTCTGATTGGCAATATCCATTAGAACCTGTGTTCGTTCACGTGCCTGAGCGTTTTCATATACCACATTAAGAAGCTGATCGCTTTGCCCAATATCTTCAAAATGGACCTTCACAGCATTGGCTATGTCAATCATCCGCAGTGTAACGTTTAATTTTTCAGATAACCGTTCAGCATTGGACTTGGTACGGGAGGTAGTCCCAAAGCAGGGCATTGTCACAGCAATAATATCTGTGCGGGGGCGTTGAAGCAGATCCATCGTTTCCGCAGCTACGAGCAGTGCAAGACAGGAATCCAGACCGCCCGAAATTCCAATAACCGCTGTTTTGGCACGGGAATGTTCCATCCGCTTTTTAAGCCCATTGGCTTGGATTGCCAATATTTCTTCACAGCGGTTTTCCCGTTGGCCTGCATCGCTGGGAATAAACGGATATTTTTCGACCGGACGGGTAAGGGCAGTTTTTTCCGGCTCCAAATCAAACCAAATTGTTTCATATCCATCTGGTTTTGAACAGGAAGAATAGGTGTTCATCCTGCGCCGCTCCCCGGAAAGACGTTCTAAATCCAGTTCAGTTATCGTTGCCCCTGTATGATATGCCGCTTCTTCTGCTAAAACAGTTCCGTTTTCAGCAATCAAGTTTCCGCCAGCAAATACCATGTCTGTAGTGGATTCGCCCTCACCGGCATTTGCATAAATATACCCGCAAATCAACTGTGCAGATTGGCTTGCTATCAGCTGCCGGCGGTAAGCCCGTTTCCCAATCAGCTCATCGCTGGCAGAAGGGTTTAAAATGATAGTTGCCCCTGCTGTTGCATGGGAGATGGAAGGCGGATTTGGAACCCATAAATCCTCGCAGATTTCCACCCCGGCTTTTAATTGCGGGAGCTGGCGGCAGGCAAAAAGCAGCTTTGTTCCAAAAGGTACATCTTTGCCGAATAACTCAATACTTCGGTTTCCGTCAAAGGCTGACGCAAAATTCCGGTATTCATAGAATTCACCATAATTCGGAGTGTTTGATTTTGGAATAACACCGAGGATTTTGCCTTTATGAAATACAGCAGCACAATTATATAATTCAGATTGAAATGCAAGCGGTAAACCGACTACACATAAAATATCTAAAAGCTTGGTCGCACTTATAATTTCACGGAGCGATTCTTTTGCCCTGGTTTGCAGGACAGTTTGGAAAAATAAATCTCCGCATGTATAAGCGGTAATGCTTAATTCCGGCAGGACAAGTATTTTTGCACCCTCATGGGCTGCGGCCTGAACCATGGAAATAATCTGTTCTGCATTGTATGCGCAATCCGCAACCCGGACTTTTGGGGTTGCTGCGGCAACTTTAATAAATCCTTGCTGCACAATGAACACTCCTATCTTTTCCTTTTTTGGATATTATAGCACAGGGGGTAGATGAAAGCAATTAACAGTTTTGGTTTAAAGTGTTGGCAATATCTGCAAACTGCTGTAAAGAAAGTTGTTCTGCACGGGAGCCGGAGGAAACCCCTGCCTGTTCCAGCAAAGCGTTTATTTCAGCTTTCGGCAGGTTTAAGTAAGATGACAGGCAGTTGGAAAGCGTTTTCCGCCGCTGGGAAAATGCCCCCCTTACCACTTTAAAAAAGCATTTTTCGTCGGCAAGGGCAACGGGAGGATTTTTGTGGATATCCAGGCGGATAACACAGGAATCCACATCAGGCGGGGGAAGGAAGCTGCCATGGGAAACATGGAAAAGGATTTTCGGCTCACTGTAATAGCGGACGGCAATACTGACCGCCCCCGCTTCACGGGAGCCGGGCTGGGCACAAATCCGCTGGGCAGCTTCCTTTTGAACCATAACCGTTATAGAGCGGATAGGAAGCCTCTGTTCCAGAAGGTTCATTAAAATAGGGGAGGTAATATAGTAAGGAAGATTTGCACAGACTGCAATTTCCATCCCTTGGAATTCTTCAAAGAGGATACGTTTTAAATCGGCTTTCATAACATCCTCGTTAATAATTTTCAGGTTGGAAAATTCAGAGAGGGTTTCCTCTAAAATAGGGAGCAGCCTTTTGTCAATTTCAATTCCTACAACCTTGTCCGCACGTTTGCAAAGTTCAGCGGTAAGTACCCCAATCCCCAAGCCTATTTCCAATACGCCGCAGCCGGGCCGGGCTCCGCCCAATTCAGCGATACGGGGGCAGACGGAAGGATTGATGAGAAAGTTTTGTCCAAGGGCTTTAGAAAAGGTAAACCCATGGCGCTGGAGAAGATTTTTGATTACTGTAGGGTTCGATAGGTTTTCCATATAAAATACACCTCGTTATGTGGGGATTATGTATTTATAGTATATCATAAAACACAGAGAAATCACATATTGGCTGCATTGATACAGCTGGAATAACAGAAAAGCCCCGCATAAGCGGGGCGGAAAAATTCACTTTGCAGCCTTTAAAAAGTTTACGTCAAAAGAGGGTTTGTCCACTTTGGATTCCAGTTCTGAAATATGGGGCGATGATGCCAAAATTTGATGAATCACCGTCAAAAAAGGGCATCCAGTTTTTTACCGTGGGCATTTTCAATTTTAACGGCAGAGCCTTTTATAAATTGTGACTCTTGTTTTAATTCGGAAATATCCTGCTGGACATTTGAAATTTTGGTCAATGCATGCAGCAGTATCTTATTATTATCCAAAGTGATTGATATAGAAATTTATTTTCGATAAAATAAAAAAGGGTAATTTGGATAACAGCAAACAGCAAGACAGGAAAAGAAGCGGTAACTGCTTTATGTTAAACTGGATTCATCAGGTTTAAGGGGGCGGCAAAATGGAATATGAGATTATCATTCAATCAGTATTAGATGAAATCGACCGAAGAATCAGGGAAAATATTCGGGTGGATGAGTTGGCGCGCGCAGCAAATTATTCCACATATCATTTTTGCCGGATATTCGCAAGTATAACCGGGACGCCGGTTATGAACTATGTTGTCTACCGTAAACTTGAATATGCACTGTATGATCTTTCCCAGGGTGAACGGGTTCTTGATGTGGCAGTAAAATACGGCTTTGATACCCATGCAGGTTTTACAAAAGCATTTAAAAAACGCTTTGGATTCCCGCCGTCATTATGCCGGCTGCATATCTTTGGAGGAGCTCCTGAACCTTCTACGGTCAACAGTGTAAAATTAAAACATGGAGGCTTGAATATGAATCCTTATATTACAGTAATGACTCCCTTCACAGTCGCAGGCAGGACGATTCGGAAAAAACTGCCAGGGGTCAAACACCATGCAGACATTCCAGCTTATTGTTTCGGGGTAAATTCTATGGAGGCAGAAATTACCGCGTTGTGTCCGGATACATCAGACTTCAGTAAATCCAATGCTGTCAAACATTGTGAAATCAGTATGTGCTACGATGTTGACCCGGAAAACGGCGAATTTACCTATCTGCTTGGCAGAGGAATTTTCCATCCCGACGATTTAAAAAATATTCCGTCGGATATGGTTAGCTACGAGATCACTGGATTATATGCAATTTTCTCAACTCCTCCTGTGGTACCATTTGATCAGCATGAACAATTTGCCAAACTCATTCAGGATACATGGAACGATATCTTTTTAAAATGGCTGCCCAATTCTGAATTTGAGTATGACGAAACCCGCAGGGATTTTGAATACTATGATTACCGCGACCACGGCTGGTATTTTGACAATAACCGCCAAATGGACATCTGTATACCTATCCGCCAAAGAGAGGAAGCGAAACATCGTTCCCAGGAAAAGGGGAAAATCCTTTGGGCAAGAGAAATGAAACGGAGAGAACAAAGATAAACCGGGGTTTTTGATAAATCATCCTGTCATTGGATGGGCCGTATTGAAACGGCCCATCTTTTTCTTTTAATATTCCTTTTTCTTAAATATTTGGACAGTGAGTGGGCAGGCAATAGCAAACGTCAATACTCCACAGGCAAAAATTATGATACCGCCCAAAATGATCTGCAAAGCAGTCATATTAGATGGGAAAAAGGTATTTATCAGTGTTGTCAGCCCCATAACCAATCCAATTCCACAAAGCAGACTGATTACTAAAAATACTTCATTTCGTTCTTCGCCGCCCCAAAAGAACAGGGGAAAGAAGATTGCTCCCATAAACATGCTGATTGCAATTCCAACAATAAATAACATGAAAATGTCTGTATCCCTGTCAAACGGATAGCCATGTAAAGTTACAGACAAAGCAATAACAACTGCAGAAAAAACAGTTCCCACAATTAACCATAAAAGCTGGCTGATAAAATAGCTTTTCACAATATCAGCCCTTTTTACAGGGGCAGTCAGCTTATATTTGCCCCACCTTGCAGAACTTTCTTTGCGTATGCTTGCAATGAAAGTAAAAGAAAATCCAATCATGGCCAATAATGTATAACCGATCATCAATGATGGAATTTTATTATCCATGGCAGCAACAAAAATACCTAATAAAACCATAATTGCCGAAAATACTTTTGCATTAGAAAGCATGGCATAAAAATTGTTTTTTAAAAGACCTTTCATACCCTATCCCCCTTAACCAGCAGGAGCATAATTTCATCAAGTGAAACATGGTCTATCACAATATCCCTGTATTTCCGTTCAGCTTCTTTTCCATCAGATACTAAAACGTCAATCTGGAAATCTCGTTTCCAATAGGCCAAAATATCATTTGGATCTAATCCAAAGAATTGATTTTCCTTACAGCGCATAACAGCATAATGATAAGCCAGCTCATTTTGGGTTACATTCATAATCAGCTTTCCATGATGGATCAATGTAATATAGTCTGCAACCTTTTCTAAATCGCTTGTAATATGGGAGGATAAAAGAATAGAGTGGTTTTCTTCCTGCACAAATTCAAGGAAAACATCCAGCATCTCATCGCGCATGATTGGGTCTAAGCCGCTGGTCGCTTCGTCTAAAATCAATAATTGGGGAGAATGTGACAGTGCGGCTGCAATCGCTAATTTCATAGTCATTCCCCTGGAATAATATTTGAACTTCTGTCCATTGGGCAGCTGGAACCTATTCAAATATTTTTCAAACAAAGCATTATCCCACTGTTTATAAAGCCCGCCCATAACCTGCGCCAACTGTTTCGTTGTCCAATAAGCTGGGAAATTATCTCCATCATAAACTACGCCGATTTTCTCTCTGGCATCTGTATCTTTATCCAGCATTTCTTTGCCAAACAGTTTCACAATTCCACTGTCTTTGACGATTGTGTTCAAAATACATCCAATTGTTGTAGTCTTGCCCGCACCATTTTCCCCAACAAAGCCCAGAATGGCACCATATGGCAATGAGAAAGAGATGTTGTTTAATGAAAAATTTGATTTTGGAAACGTCTTGGAAATCTGCTGCAATTCTAAAATATTCTCCATACTATTCATCCTCCTGATAAAATAAGCGCAGCAATTCTGCAAGCTTTTCAACTGGAATCCCATTTGTCCTTCCAATGTCAGCGGCAGCCTGTAAATGTTCCTCGGCCCTGCGCTGCTGTTCCTCCTGGTAAAACTCTTTATTTTGCGCAGAAACAAAACTCCCCCTGCCAACAGTCGTTTCAATAAATCCATCCCGCTGCAAATCTTCATAGGCTTTTTGAACTGTAATAACGCTTACATGAATTGATTTCGCCAGAGACCGCATAGAAGGAATTGCCTCGCCGGTCTGCAATTCGCCGCTCATTATCATTGCCTTGATTTGTGATGTGATTTGTTCATAAATCGGTTTATTGGCATTGCTGCTGATTATAATTTCCACATTTCACCACCCCTGCTTTCTAAATGTACTTATTATTATTATTGTATAAGTACATTATATCAATTATAGCCGATACTGTCAAGCCCTATAGTCATGCAAATTTGAGAGAAAGGTTTGAGAAGTTTAGCTTTCCTGTTGGATTTGGGTGGGAAGTAATGATCTGAGAATTAGAATTCACTGGGTCAAAAGCCCTTCTAATTAGGCTGTGCCCATAAATCTGCTTTGCTGTAAAACCTGTTCATTTCGTTGTTGAAATAAAAGAGAATTTCCGGTACAATAAAAGGAGGGTAAAATATCTTATATAACCATCAATTTGGGAAGCAAGGGGGCTTTTTATGGCCAGACGAGATAAAATGAATTATTACTTAGACATTGCTGAAACAGTTCTGGAACGTGGAACCTGTCTGCGCCGGAATTTTGGGGCGATTATTGTCGCGAACGATCAAATTATATCAACAGGTTATGTAGGTGCACCTCGCGGGAGGGAGAACTGCATTGACCTGGGCTATTGTACCCGTGAACGTTTGAAAATCCCCAGAGGGGAACGGTATGAATTGTGCCGTTCCGTTCACGCAGAATCCAACGCAATTATTCATGCAGCCCGTCAGGACATGCTTGGCGCTACTCTCTACCTTGTGGGAAAGGAGTGTGTCACAGAGGAATATGTCCAAAACGCGAATCCCTGCGCCATGTGCAAGAGGTTGATTATCAACGCCGGAATAGCTCAGGTAGTGGTTCGCGACGATCATGAGCATTACCGGATGATAGACCCCATGGATTGGGTGGAAGACGATGAATCTTTAGAAGGTGCAAAAGGATATTGACAAAACCGGGCGTTTTCGTATAATCAGCGGCTTCTGGAACACAATACAGTTCAGATATCTGTAAAGATAGGAGCTGTTATATTTGAAGCGTAAGCTGTTAGAAAATGAAACCCATAATCCAGAATCCAAAAATGAATCCACATTTCCCCAGCCTGCTGAACCAAACAAGCCGGATTTTCCCAATACCGACAACCCAGACCAAAATCAGGATCAGCAGAATGATCCCAATGACCCAGGCAGCCACATTTGCCAGATTTTTGAAAGCGGTTCCGTTACAGCATCAGGGGGAAAGCACGTTTTTCACTGTTTAACAATAATTGGACAGATAGAAGGGCATTATGCCCTGCCGCCCCAAACCAAAACAACCAAGTATGAACATGTAATTCCTCAGCTTGTTGCCATAGAGCAGGATCCTGAAATTGAAGGACTGCTGATTATTCTCAACACTGTGGGCGGAGATGTGGAAGCAGGGCTGGCGATTGCAGAGCTTATTTCCGGGATGAAAACGCCGACGGTTTCCCTCGTGCTTGGCGGGGGACATTCCATCGGTGTGCCTTTGGCATGCAGTGCAAGACATTCCTTTATTTCACCCTCTGCAACTATGACTGTTCATCCTGTTCGTATGAACGGCCTTGTATTGGGAGTACCTCAAACATTATCTTATTTTGATAAGATGCAGCAGAGAATTACCCGGTTTGTATGTGAAAACTCCTCTATATCTCCCCAGAGGTTCCGCCGGCTGATGATGAAAAACGGAGAGCTGGTAATGGATGTTGGTTCTGTTTTGGATGGCGAAACTGCTGTAAAGGAAGGATTAATAGACGATATGGGTGGTCTTGCTGATGCGATTACCTGTTTATACCAAATGATTGAAGAACAGAAAGAACAGGAAGGGAAACAGGAGGAAAACAAATGATTCTCTATACGCTGGCTCCTTTGGCAGAAAGCGTTTTTTCACCCCCGGAACAATTGGATGTGCCAAAAGCTCTTACTTGTTCCATATCTGGTAAATTGATACAAGGAGTGAAAACTTCTAAGGGAATACAGGTGACTCGTGTCATTTCTACTGATCCAAAAACATATCTTTCAAAAGAATTCGATTTAGGAGCAGAAATTCCTGTACCACATCAGGTAAATTAAAAAGGTTTGAAGGTCCAGGGAACTTTCCTAAAAAGTTCCCTGGTCGCGCTCGCAGGCGCGAAACTCCCCTGCACAAACAAAAAGAGGAGAAAGGTATCCCTAAAAAGGGAAAAGTAAAAAATTACATAAAAAAGCCCGTTTGCGAAAGCAAAATACCTTAATGAGCGCATCAAGTCCAGTTTTCGTAAAACATTCCAAGAAGAAATTGAGGGCTTTTTAACCCAGCGAATTCTAATTCGCGGACAATACCTTTGCTTGACAAAGGCCAACACGCCCAAAAGCAATTCTGACAGCGCATCTGCGTCGTTGTGCAGGCTCGCCAGGCGGCAGCCTGCCTTCGCCTCCACGCCTTGCAGCTCCACCGCCAGAACTGCTTTTGGATCCTTCGGCGTTTTTGGCTCCGTTTTTTACTTTGCTATATCCACGTTCTCCTTTGCCGGCCCCCAAAACCATGTTTTCCTTTGTCAAGCAAAGGTACCGTCCAATTAAATATATCAGCCTGGTTTTCAACGCAATAGCTGAACCCATATTAACAAAGTTCGATCTTCCAGGGTGCAGATTATTTCCTCACCTTTGGTTTTTCCTAAAATTTTATACATATCCGTTAGGAGATCTTCAACATGACAATTTTTGACGCAATCCTCCAGGGCATTATCCAGGGCCTAACTGAATTCCTTCCCGTCTCTAGTTCGGGACATCTTTCCCTTATCCAGCACTTTACCGGCCAGGGTGGGGAAGCAGGCGGAAGCTTTTCCATCATGCTGCATTTTGGGACTTTGGTCGCTGTCTTTATTGCCTTCTGGCCCACTATTTGGGAGTTGATTCAGGAAGCATTCAGAATGATCGGAGACCTGTTCCGCGGCAAGCTGAAATTCAAAACCAATAATCCCCGCCGCCGGATGATTTGGATGCTCTTGCTGGCGCTGGTTCCCTTGTTTGCTGTCCTGCCTTTAAAAGACTTTTACTCATCTCTTTCAGAAGATAACAGCATTATTGCAGAGGGAATATGTTTCCTGCTGACTTCAGCGCTGCTCTTGCTTTCAGACCATGTTGTCAAAGGCAAAAAGGGTCCCCTTAAAATGAATCCCAGGGATGCGGCTGCCATTGGCGTTGCTCAGGCAATTGCGCCCCTTCCCGGCATTTCCCGCTCAGGATCAACCATTTGTACTGGTCTGGTTATGGGGCTGAACCGGGAATTTGCGGTAGCTTTTTCTTTTATTTTGGGTATCCCGGCTGTTTTAGGAGCAAACATTCTGGAATTTAAAGATGTTTTGGAAGGCACTGCCCAGACTGCACCAGTATCTGTTTTAATTGTGGGTATGGTGGTTTCTTTGGTTGTAGGGCTTTTAGCCATCTGGATGGTGAAGGTGCTTGTCAACAATGACCGTTTCCGGTATTTTGGGTATTATACGCTTATCTTAGGCGTTGTGGTTTTAGGTCTGGGGATTTTTGAACAGGTGAAGGGCATGACGATATTCCAAATGATTCATGGATAGTTTTACGCTTACCTGTTCTGGTATCCGCCTTTGCCTTATGTTCGCAGATTAGCTTTTCATAAATTTACGTAACTTATTTGAAAGGACTGACACAGTTGGCTGGTAAATCATCCCGTTCCAAATCCTCCTCCAAGCGCTCATCCTCCAGGCCGACAGCGGCTCAACGCCAGGAAATGGCCCGCAAACAAATCTGGGCGATTGTTCTTTTTGCTGTAGGCATATTGTTTTTATTTCTTTCCCTCATAAAAGGTCAGGACAAAAATTTCTGGCAAATCCTCCATAATATGTTGTATGGCCTGTTTGGGTGGTGTGGAGCCCTTCTTGGGCCGCTGTTAATCTATATTGCGGTTATGATAACCATGGATAAGGCCATTATATCTGTACGGGCAACCGTTATAGAGGCGGTTGTTCTATTAACTCTGCTTTGTGGTATTACGCAGGTATTTGGAGCGGGCATTCCAGATATAAAAGGTTTTTGGAAAAGCCTGGCAGCGTTGTACCAGCAGGGGGTATCCCTGTCTGGAGGCGGGCTACTGTCGGGTTTAGTGGGAATTCCTTTGCTGGCTCTTATCGGCAAAGTACCATCGGTAATTGTAATCTTTTTACTTATTTTTGTATTTGTGATGCTGCTTACAGGCACAACTCTGCGGCAGTTTTTTCATAAGGCGTCCCAGCCGGTAAAGAAGGTTGGGGAAGTATACACAAAGAAAGTTGCCAGCCGGGAACCGCCCAAGTTTAATATTGATGTCCCTGTGGATGACGATTTGGAGGCGCTTTCAGACGGAGAGCGTCTTCCCCAGCATCCGGTCAGTTCTCCGAAGGGAAGCCTGACAGGGGCACAAAAGCTGATGCAGATAAACGACAAACTGCTTGACCCGCCTGCTGTACAGGAAGAAAAGCAGGAACCGGACAAGCCTGTTCCTGAAAAAAAGAAAAAGGAACCAGAGAAAGAAAAGGAACATGATGGAACATTGGATCAAATAGACGATTTAATCAGCCGCATGCTCAATGGCGGCCGCAGCAAGGAACGTCCTGCAAGCAGTTCAAGCGCATCCAGTGAATCAGCGGCAAACCTGTTGGATATAGCGAACACATCGAAAAGGCAGGAAACGCCCGCTCAGACAGTATTAAAGGAAATCCAGGCAGAGCAGCAAATTCCAATCCCTGCGGAACAGGAAAAAACCGCTGAACCCATTTCCAAAATCCTGGAGCCACCTTCAAGGAAAGCGCAGGAAGATAAAGGGGAAGCAGTTGCAGAGGAAGAAATTGCCAAGGAAATCCAGGAAACAGCAAAAGAACAGCAAATACCAGAGGAATATATTCATCCGCCTGTGGAATTGCTGAACCAGCCCAAAGCCCCCGCAGAGGATGATATTTCAGAAGAACTGAAGGCAAATGCCGCCCGTTTGGTGGATACCCTGAAAAGTTTTGGAGTGCAGACAAGGATTGTAGATATTTCACGCGGCCCAGCAGTAACACGGTATGAGCTTCAACCCTCTGCAGGGGTAAAGATCAGCCGTATTACAAGCCTTGCGGATGATATTGCGCTTAATTTAGCGGCGGCAGGGGTACGTATAGAAGCGCCTATTCCCGGAAAGGCTGCTGTTGGAATCGAGGTTCCCAATAAAGTGGTAAGTTCTGTTGCAATCCGCGACGTCATTGATTCCCAGGAATTTGGTGATGCTTCCAGCCGCTTAACAGTGGCTTTAGGCCGGGATATTGCAGGAAATATCGCATTGGCGGATTTAGCGAAAATGCCCCATCTTTTGATTGCAGGTTCTACCGGTTCCGGTAAATCAGTTTGTATCAACTCCTTTATTGTAAGCCTTTTGTTTAAATCCTCCCCTGATGAAGTTAAACTTTTAATGGTAGACCCAAAGGTTGTTGAACTGGGGATTTATAACGGCGTTCCCCACTTGCTGGTTCCGGTTGTAACCGATCCCCGGAAAGCTGCCGGTGCGCTGAACTGGGCTGTTACGGAGATGCTTCACCGTTACCAGAGCTTTGCAGAAAACAGCGTCCGGGATTTGAATGGTTTTAACAGGCTTGCGGCTTCCAGGGATGATTTACAGCCCATGCCCCAAATTGTTATTATTATCGACGAGCTGGCTGATTTAATGATGGCTGCCCCGAATGATGTGGAAGACGCTATCTGCCGGCTTGCCCAAATGGCCCGCGCAGCCGGGATGCACCTTGTAATTGCTACGCAGCGGCCTTCCGTTGACGTTATCACAGGCGTTATTAAGGCCAATATCCCTTCCAGAATTGCTTTTGCGGTTTCCTCCCAAGTGGATTCCCGAACAATCCTTGATTCCAGCGGCGCGGAAAAACTGCTTGGCAAAGGGGACATGCTCTTTAATCCTGTGGGGGCGTCAAAGCCGGTTCGCGTGCAGGGGTGCTTTGTGAGTGATGCAGAAGTAGAGACAGTTGTGGAATTTATTAAAAATGGCGGTTCGGCTGTATATGACAATAATATTATGGAAGAAATTGAAAAACAGGCGGTTGCTGAAAAATCGAAAGGTGGAAGCAGCGACGGCGGCGGTTTTGACGATGAAGACGATATGCTTCCAGCAGCAATAGAGGTTGTGGTCGAAGCGGGTATGGCTTCTACGTCGTTTTTGCAGAGACGGTTAAAGTTGGGCTATGCAAGGGCTGCGCGCATAATGGACGATATGGAACAGAAAGGGATTGTAAGCGCAGCAGATGGAAGCAAGCCAAGGCAGGTGTTGCTGTCAAAGGAACGTTGGATGGAAATGAAGCTGAACCAGCCGGAATAAAAAGCCCGGTTTCAGGGAATCAGGGTCAGGGCAGCATCCCCGGTTATGAATACAGGTTCAAATAAACAACAGAAAGGAAAAAGTACATGGGTTCAGCATATATGCCGGACAGGAAAGGTTTCCTTCCGGCGTCAGTCGAAGATATGCGCCAGCGGGGCTGGCAGGAAGCCGATATTATATGTGTGACAGGGGATGCTTATGTAGACCATCCATCCTTTGGGATAGCCTTAACAGCAAGAGTGCTGGAGTCAGAAGGGCTCAGGGTAGCAATGCTTCCCCAGCCCCGCCTGGATACAGATAAGGATTTTACCCGGTTTGGACGGCCAAAACTGGCGTTTTTTGTCACCAGCGGGAATATAGATTCTATGGTCAATAATTACACAGTTGCAAAGAAAAAGCGTTCTGAGGACGTGTATTCCCCGAACGGCAAAGCAGGCGGGCGGCCTGACCGCGCTGTTATCTGGTATTGCCGGAAAATCCGGGAAATTTATGGGGATGTTCCAATTATCATTGGAGGTCTGGAAGCATCTTTAAGGCGGTTTGCACATTATGATTATTGGGATGATGAAGTTCGTCCGTCTATTTTGGAAGATTCTGGGGCGGACTTATTAATCTATGGGATGGGCGAACACCAAACAAGGGAAATTGCAAGGGGGCTGTCAGAAGGGAAAAAGCCCTCAGAACTGCATAATATTAGGGGGATCTGCTATTTCGACAACCTGAATACAGAAGTGCCCAATTCGGTATCCTGCGCATCCTTCAGCCACGTAAAAGCTGATAAAAAAACCTATGCAAGAGCTTTTCAAATTCAGATGGACGAGCAGGATGCAGTAAACGGAAGGCCGATTACGCAAAAGCATGGGGACAGGCTCCTGGTTCAGACTGCTCCTTCCATCCCTCTGGGGCAGGAAGAACTGGATGAAGTTTTCCGCCTGCCGTTCCAGAGGATGTACCATCCCATGTATGAACCTTTAGGCGGGGTTCCGGCGATTGAAGAAGTGGAATTTTCCATTATGCACAATCGGGGCTGCTTTGGCAATTGTAATTTCTGTGCCATTACCTTTCACCAGGGGCGGCATGTTACTTCCCGAAGCAAGGAGTCTGTATTAGAAGAAGCCCGTTCTTTTCTAGACAATCCCCGCTTTAAAGGCTATATCCACGATGTAGGAGGGCCAACTGCAAATTTCCGGGGGCCTTCCTGTGAAAAACAGCTTAAATCCGGCTTGTGCCGCGGAAGAAAATGCCTTTCCCCAAAGCCCTGCCCAAACCTGAAAGCGGATCATTTGGAATATGTGGAAATCCTCCGGGAAATGCGGGCAATCCCTGGAATTAAAAAGGTTTTTGTCCGTTCCGGCATACGGTATGATTACCTGCTGGCAGATAAGAACACCAGTTTTATGGACGAGCTTGTACGGTATCACATTAGCGGGCAGTTGAAGGTTGCCCCGGAACATTGCAGCAACCATGTCTTGGCGAAAATGGGCAAGCCGCCGATTGAAGTATTCGACCGGTTTTGCAGGAAGTTTTTCCAGGCGACCCGCCGGGCAGGCAAGGAACAATACCTGGTGCCTTACCTTATGTCCTCCCATCCCGGTTCTACCTTACAGGATGCAGTACAGCTTGCTGTGTATCTGAAAAAGAACCGCATCCATCCAGAACAGGTACAGGATTTTTACCCCACGCCCGGAACGCCTTCCACCTGTATGTTTTATACAGGACTTGACCCAGCCACCATGGAACCGGTTTTTGTCCCCAAGTCCCCGGAAGAAAAGCGGCTTCAACGCGCTTTACTACAATATTACAAGCCAGAAAACCGCCGGACGATTATAGAGGCCCTCCAAAAAGCTGGCCGGGAAGATCTAATCGGTTTTGGAGAAAACTGTCTGGCAGCTCCCGACCGGGAACACGCTGCATCTAAACGGCAGGAACAGGAGCGGGAACGCATTTTAAAGGCTGCTTATAAGCCTGGAAAACGTCCCGCCTCAACACCAAAGAGAAAGGACAATCAACATGGCTCAAACTCCCAAACGCGGAACCAAAACCACCGCAAAACGAAAAGGCACTTCTAAATCTTCCTCACGCCGGAAAAAACCACAGAAATTAAAGATGGCTCCCTATTTGGTAGCTGCGGCGTTCTGTATCCTTTGCCTGTGTATTACTCTGGCGGATTATGTCAACCCCTTTTCTATTTTTCCCACATGGGATGAAATCTTTTCCGTTATGGATCAAATCGGCGGAAATGGATCAGGGGATTCTGACAGCAATGGAGATCCTTCAGGAACCTTCGCTGCCCACTCTACGGTAAAAGTACATATGATTGATATTGGACAAGGGGATTCCATCCTAATTGAAGCCCCGGAAGCAAATGTGCTGATTGACGCAGGGGAAAACGGAAAAGGCGACGATGTAATTGATTATCTCAAGGCCCATGGAATTTCTACCCTTGATATTGTTATTGGAACCCATGCACATTCTGACCATATCGGCGGGCTTGACGATGTAGTCCGCGGAATGAATGTGAAAAAGGTGATTCTTTCAGAGATTGCAGAGGAATCGATTCCAACAACAAAGACCTATACCAGTTTGCTGACTGCCATTTTAGAAAAGAATCTTACGATTACAACTGCAAAAGTAGGCGATACTTATAATCTGGGGGATGGAGCCGCCCTGCAGATCGTCGGACCAAACGGAGTGTTTAAAGACCTTAATAATACTTCTGTTGTATGCAGGCTGACCTATGGAAATAATTCCTTCCTTTTTACCGGAGACTGTGAAGACAAAGCTGAAGCTGCGATTCTTCAGCGGAAAGGTATTACCATTTCTGCTGATGTGCTCAAGGTTGGGCATCATGGGAGCGATACCTCTACCAGCGATGAATTTTTAACTGCTGTTGATCCTGATATTGCATTAATTTCTGTTGGGACAGGAAATACTTATGGGCATCCCGTTCCCTCTACCCTTGAAAAGCTGGAGCAGAATGATGTTAAAATTTACCGTACTGATTTATCAGGTTCAATTATAGTAACATCTGATGGGAAAAACCTTTCTGTAACAACCGAAAAATGAGGTGGTACTCCTTGAATGGAAAATATTTGGCGGTAGACCGTATAGAAGGCGAATTTGCGGTTTGCTATGATGATGACAACCAGAAATATGATATTCCTTTGTGTGATGTTGATTTGCCAGATGAAATTTCTGAGGGAGACATTTTAAAGCTGGATGAGGATGGAAGGCTGGGGCTTGACGGGGAAGAAAAAAAGCGCCGTCAGCAAGCAAATTTAGACCTGCTGCGGCGCCTGATGGGAAAGGGTTGATTCCTCCTTTAACCTGCGGGTATTACCAGGCGTCCCCCTCTTTATCAATCAGCCAAGGCATAATTCGACATTCAACCCGATGGCTGCGGAGAATTTTCAGCACCCGTTCCGCTTCTTTGCGGCTGAACCCTGACAGGCAGTCCATTACCTCTTTCCCTCGTGCATATTCCATCTGTCCCAGAACTTCCGAAATCCCCTGAGCCTGTTCTACAGGGATTCCCAAAGCCTCCGCTAACCCTGCCGTCAATTTGTCCTTATCCTTTTTGGGGCTTTTAAGCTCCACTTGGAAGCGGTTTGTAGTTTCTACCCGAAGCAAATCTCCCTTTTTGTCCAGATAACACCGAACCCAAACCCCGGCAAAATCAATTTCCGTCACACGTTCTTCAACCTTCCGAACCCGTTGGGGGTACTTTTCCGCAAATTCCTCATATGGAAGGTCTAAAAAAGCCACATTGGGGCCAAACACTGCCAAATCCACAGAGAAGCTGTCATCCTCCCGGTTTGTCCACTCCAAGCCGGGAGTTCCTCCGTCTAAAGCCTGGAGCATGAAACGATCTGCACTCCTGTCATTCAAAGTTATGGAACGCTCCGACACTTCAAAACGGTTGACAGCCCTTTCCTCAATCTGTTTTTTCAGGGTTTCCGCCCGGCCGGTTCCGGCGATATACTTTTTAAATATTGCCTTCCTGTTAATATATTCATGGGGGACATTAATCCACTCGTCAGGATGGTCTGGACACCGGAAAAAGGGGATTTCCTCAATGGCCCTAAAACTAACGCCTCCCGGCAGTTCACCCTCAGCAGCTGCACCGCCAATATAATACTTTATCTCTTTCGTTTGGGATTTGCACTTAGGGCAGACTGCGCTTTCATAGTTATGCCGGTAAACAACCTGGTAAAGATTGGGAGGGGCGTCATCATACAGGGTAAGTTTGGCTAAGATGCGGCAGCAATAACGGAAGGTACCAAGTTCCAGATAATCCGCCAGGCTTTCCAGGGATACTTCTGCAGGGACAGGTTTGGGCGGGTTTTGTTTTAACTGGTAGGCTTTTATGGCTTTTGCAGGGAAGCAGTATCCGCTGTCTCCAAGCAGTTTGGCGGATTGTTCCAGATACCATGCCCAGAATTTCATCCGGCGTACTTTCCGCTGTCCTGGACTCGCTTCTTCATTGGCGCCTGTCCAGGCTTCAGAGGCTTCTCTGGCTGCATCCCAATCGTAACAATCCAGGTCAGAATCCGTTGCATCGGCATACCGTTCTTCTAATAAAGGTTCATCATGAAGGGCTGTTATTAGGGCGTTCCAGGCTGACATCCCGGCAGCGGGGGCGGAACTGTCGGGTTCGTTCTCTACTATGGACATAAAATGTTCCATAATCTTGACTGTTTCTGATAGCTGCTCTGGTGTGCGTCTGCCGTCCAGATAGGCGCGTGTTTCCTTTATCAGCTTTTGAGGGCGTTTATCCTCAGAATCGTAGGCGCTCCATATGCGGCTGACCTTTTTGGCACAGGCCAACGCCAGTTCTGCACGCTTTTTCAGGGGTTCCGTTAGAGTTCGGGGAACAGGGTCATCTTCTTTTCGGGCTTCCCAGGGGCCAAATTCCAACCATAGTTTCCGGCGTGTGGCAAAACTTAATTTACCGGTTTCAGAAACTTCCTGCTCTGCCTGTAATAAAATGGAGCTTTGGATTTTCAAAAATTTCCCTCCTTTGAGCGGAATTGTATGTACGTCAATTATTATGATAGCATATAGAAAGAAAGTTGTAAATAAATGCGTCGGACTTCGCACAGAAATCAATAAACAAAATCATTGCAAAAAAAACAGGAAAACCCCTGGCGCGTGCATAAAGCCAAGTCAGTCATAAACCAACCCCGTATCAAAAGCTTTGGCCGCTTTCTCGAAAGTGACAGGTGGTTTCCAAAGGGCGGCGCCCTTTGGTCGCCAGTTCAGCTTTGCTGAACTGAACCCGCAAGACGCAAAACTCCTTCCAGAAAGAGCATTTTTCTTTTCTTCTTTCTTTTTGCGATAGAAAAAGAAAGAAGAACCTCTCCTTTTTCTCCGTCTTCCCTGAAAAACCCCCCGGTGGGGTGTTTTTCAACATCAACCTCAAAATCTCCATAAAATTGATTTCCCTGCGGACATCGGGTATAAACCAAAGATGAATGCCGTCAAAATGCATTAAATAAACAATCCATCACCTATCGTCCCATAATAGATATTTCAGACAGTAACAAGGAGAAATGAAAATGGATTATATGAATATATTTGATACCCATGCTCATTATGGAGATAACCGTTATGATAATGATCGGGAAGAACTTCTTGCATCCCTTCCAGAAAAGGGAGTGTCCTTGGTGATGGAAGCTGGATGCAATCTTCCAAGCAGCCGACAGGGATTAGAATTTACACGGAAATACCCTTATTTTTATTGTGCTGTAGGGATTCATCCGCAGGATGCAGGAACGGTTTCGAAAGAGGAGGGATATTTGGAAATCCTTGCTTCCCTTGCAGGAGAAAAAAAGGTGAAAGCAATAGGGGAGATAGGGCTTGACTATCATTATTTGGATTATCCCAAGGAATTGCAGAAAGCCCGCTTTGAAGAACAGCTTGCCCTTGCCAATGAATTGAACCTTCCTGTAATCATCCATGACCGGGATGCCCATAAAGATTCGTTAGACCTTATAATCAAGTACCGCCCCAAAGGGGTATTCCATTGTTTTTCCGGATCAAAGGAAATGGCCCTGGAACTGGTAAAAAGGGGAATGTATCTTGGATTTACAGGGGTTTTGACCTTTTCCAACGCCCGCAGGGCTTTAGAAGCTGTGGAGGTGGTTCCCATAGACCGGCTGTTATTGGAAACGGATTGCCCTTATATGGCACCTGTTCCTTTCCGGGGGCAGAGGTGTGATTCTTCTTTGATTCCCTGCCATGCAGAGGTAATGGCGCGAATAAAAGGGGTTTCTGTTCAACAAATGCTGGATATCGCCAATGAGAACGGCCGGCGTTTATTTGAAATCGGGAACGGTTTATGTGAGTGAATAGATACAGCCAGCTCTTTTAATGTGTATATTAGAATGGCCTGCCAGAATCTCTGACAGGCCATTATTTTTATTGATATTTTCCGGCTCCTTCAGGAACTGCACCAGAAGTCTGAAATGTTTTCTGATAGATATCATAATTCTCATTTGCCTGGCGGATAAAGACTTTATCATTCTGCTTCTCAGGTGGAATATACGCCTGGCCTATCTTACGCTGGCGCAAATTGAACTGGTGCATTTCTTCTTCCAAAAGCTTTGCATTATCGCGCATCTCATGGCTGGCTGCCGCAGCTTCTTCGCTGACTGATGCATTACTGGTAATGGAATTGTTAATCAGTCCAACTTCAGAGTGCATACGTTCAATTGCAAGCTTTTGTTTATCCGAAGATTCTGAAATATTGGAAACTACTTCAGTGATCTTATCAAGATCTTCTACAATACGTTGGAAGGTATCAAATGTCTCAGTACTAATTTTGCTTCCCTCAGTAGTGGCGCGAATGGTGGCTTCGATCAGGGCCTTGCTTTCATCAGCGGCTTCAGAGCTTCTAAGGGCAAGGGTACGCACTTCATCTGCCACAACCGCGAAGCCCTTTCCGGCTTCTCCGGCACGGGCTGCCTCTACCGCAGCATTGAGAGCCAGGATGTTTGTCTGGAAGGCAATATCGTCGATTAACTTAATAACATTAGAAATCTTGAGGGAGGAATCGTTAATCTCCTTCACCGATTCAACCAGCATCCCCATTTTTTCATTGCTGTTCTGAACATCCTGCCGGATTGACCGGGAAAGTTCATTTGCATGAATGACTTCCTCAGCATTTTTATCTACAAGGGATTGGGTTTCCTTGGTGGAATCTGTAAGTTCCTGTACAGCAGCGGCCTGTTGTACAGCGGTATCTGATAACATCTGGCTTGCATTTGCAATATGGTGAGAACTTTCCGCAACGGACATTGCTATCTTTATGATTTTTGCAAACATAAAGTCGTTAGACTGTACAAGATGATACAGGCTTCTTCCCAGTACATCATCCTGGGAACGGATATTGACAAACACGGTCATATCCCCTTGGGCAAGCCTTTGAACCACTGAAACATTTTCGTGAATACTGTCAACCATCCGCTCAAATGAATGGATCATTGCGCCAATTTCATTATCCTGATTGCCTTCCAGCAACGCCTGGTCAACCTTAATGGAATCTGCACCCTGAGAAAGCTTGTTTGACCATTCGGCTACTGCAACAATTGGATTAGAAATCTGCTTTGCTGAACGGTTGCCATAGAACGCCGCACTAAGCAGAGCAAGAAGGGCGCCAACGATACTAATAATAATCAGCGAAAGGATTGTGCTTTCCATTTTTTTGGAGTTCACATCAGCAACGCTCTGATAACGGGACGAAATCTGATCCAGCCCGGAAATTACCTGATTTACAAGAGGCTTGATTTCATTGATATATCGTTGATGTGCTGTTTCTTTATCCTCAATTTGCAGAATCTCTGACGCCAGTGTGTGCATCTTTTCATGAGGGGATTTAATATTGTTTAACGTACTGGAAATTACCTGGTCCGAAAGATCTTCGTCCGTTAAACTTGAAATCCATGTCCCCAACAGACAAGTATTAGGATTTAAACTGCCTTTAAAAGCTTCACCATACTGAATGCTCTCATTAAATTGTTCCAGCCATTCATGATGCTTTACCAATGCAGAGTAAGTACTTGTTTGATTATTTCGATTGCTGGAAACGATTTGGTAACTTCGGCTAATACTCAGCAGAGAAACCAGTGACAATGCAACTAACAGGAGCATCATCGTAATAATACGAACATAACCCCACATAATTTGCCGCCGGATTGATTGGCCTTTTTTCTTCATGCTACTATCCCCTTATCTGGTATCATTTGTCAAACAACAGTTTTTGGATATTGCCGGTACGCCTTTTTACTGCCTTAAAAAAGTATTTGCTGTATTGGATAAAGAAAACAAATGCGATTACCATTATTATAGCATAGCCCATTCAATTACTCAAGTATGGTTTTATAGAACTTTTTGCATCAACTTTCGATTGGTGAAATTTGGGAAAGCACTTCCTGCATAGAGCTGTCATAGAAACAGTAGCCGCCCCTTCCGTTTCGCTTTATATTATAAAGGGCCTGATCCGCCGCATGAAAGAGCGTATCATAATCAGTACCGAGAAGGGAAGTCTCTGCAGCCCCCATACTGAAGGAAATGTCAAGATTGCCATATTTCCCAGAAAGAAAAGAGAAAATACGTTTGATAATAGGTTCAGGACTGTTCTGATATTCAAAAAAGATCAAAAATTCATCCCCGCCTATCCGGGATATAATGTCCTCCTTACGAATCTTCTGGCGAAGCTTTTCTGCAACATGTACCAAAATTTTGTCACCAAAAGCATGGCCATAAGTATTATTGAATTCTCTGAAATAGTCTACATCAAAAATAACCAGTGCAAACTTGCAGTTAGGATTGGCTTCCATCCGCTTGACGACTTCCTTTTTCGCACATGCATGGTTCAGAAGGCCGGTAAGCATATCGTGATAGGCCATCCGTTCAAGGTTGGCCAGCCTTATCTTGGAATCATGAACGTCAATTATTTTCCCAAGCAGACCTGTGTACTTAGGCGGATCGTCTGACGACCAGGTCGACTGGGCAATAATATTAGACCACCGCCATAATCCATTATAGTTTAATTTACAGGTATAAGTCATGACAGGCTTATCCGGGGTAGTTTCATGCAGGATTTTGCTTATAGATTCCCTATCCTTATCCTCAAGCAGATTTCGAACTCTTTTATCTTCAAGAGGATTCATAATCAATTCGTCTAGACCCAGTTGTTCAGCACCCCAGGGGGTGATGGTAGCCATTAAAGGGGACAAGGTATATTCAAAATGGATTTCCTGGGTCATTTGGGCGAAAAACCTATATTTCATTCGTTCATGTTCAAGTAAATAGAGGGTGCGTTCTGATGCCGCCAATTCCTCATGGCGTACTATTTCGTCTACAACACTGCGCATTTTTCGCTGGTTTTCCCGTTCCGGGGTATCGTTTTTCAATTCCCGTTTGAGTGTTTCAGAGATGTTTTCCAGGCATTGCATCAACAGCGGGTTAAAAACGCCGCACTGCCCATCCAGAATCATTTGAACCGCTTCCTCATGGGGGATTGCCTTTTTATAAACCCGGTCACTGGTAAGGGCGTCATAAACATCAGCCAGCGCCACAATTTGAGCGGAGATAGGGATTTCATCCCCTTTCAGCCCATCAGGATAACCCCGGCCATCATACCGTTCGTGATGCCAGCGGCAGATTTCAATAGCAGTTCTGACCAATGGTTCACTTTGATGAATAGGCAGTTCTTTCAACATATCAGCCCCAATGGTTGAATGGGTTTTCATGATCTCGAATTCTTCTGCGGTCAAACGTCCAGGTTTATTGAGGATTGCTTCATTAATTGCAATTTTTCCAATATCATGCAGCGAGGAAGCTGTTGTAATCAACGAAATATCTGATCGGGAAAGTTTATAACGGTCTGTCATCTTCATAAGTTCTTTAAGAATCATCTCAGTCAGCAGATGAACATGATGAACATGAGCACCGCTTTCCCCATTGCGGAACTCTACAATCTGGCTGAGGATATCAATCATTAGGCTGCTGCGTTGTTCCTTTTCATAAATCTGGTCAGTTACCATACCAATTAATTTTTTCTGTTTTGCATAAAGCAAAATAGTATTGACTACGCGCCGGTGGACAATTAAAGTGTCAAACGGACGGCTGATAAAATCAGTAACGCCCATTTCAAAAGCCTGTTCGGTATTGGACGACCTGGTTTCAGATGAAATGATTATAACAGGGATCTCCTCAATCCAATGATATGTGTTCATAACGGAAAGTACTCCAAAACCATCCATTTCCGGCATTATAATGTCAAGCAGAACCAAAGAGAGTTCCGTCCTCTGTTTCTGCAAAATCGCTACAGCCTGTACACCGTTTTCTGCTTCAATGATCTCGAATTCCTCTCCGAGCATATCCGCCAGAATAGAACGGTTCATTTCGGAATCATCTACAATCAAAATTTTCTGCTTTTGCCGCAAATGAGCATCCCTGCCTTTCTGAATAAAAGTGATATTTGCTGCCTTCAATGGATGGAAGCTCCCTGGCTGTGGGACAGACAGGGAGCCCTATGGTTTAAGCATAATGTGAGTTCGAGAAAAAGTCTGTCAGCGAATACAGCCTAAATTGATTTCAAACCCTGTCTGAACAAACTCATACTATACTATATTATAGAAGTTTTTCCAATTCTGCCAGTGTATCCTGGAATATTTTCACTGTATCCAATACAGGCTGGGGTGAAGCCATATCAACTCCAGCAATTTTCAGCAGCTCAATGGAATGGTTGCTGCCTCCAGTAGTCAAAAATTTCCTATAATCCTTCACGGCTTCATCACCCAGGCTGAAGATGCGCTTTGCAATCCCCAGCGCCGCAGAAATACCCGTAGCATATTGATAAACATAAAATGCACGGTAAAAATGTGGAATCCTTGCCCATTCATAGGAGAGGAACGAATCGACCTCCAGATCCGGGCCATAGTATAGCTCATTTAGATTCTTATGCAATTCACATAATCCGTCAGGTAGGAGGGGCAGACCCTTTTCAACCATCTGATGGGTTTGAAGTTCAAAGTCAGCGAACATTGTCTGGCGGTAAAAAGTACCGCGGATATCATCCAGTTTCTTGCAAAGGAGCATGGCTTTTTCTTCATTAGATTGGGAACGATCATACAGATAGCGGGAAAGCAGTTCCTCATTCAGCGTAGAGGCCACTTCTGCACAGAAAATGGTATAGTCGGCGTAAATAAAAGGCTGTTCCTGGTTGCTGAAAAAGGAGTGGAGGGAGTGCCCCAATTCGTGGGCTAAGGTAAATACGCTATCCAGAGTTCCGTTAAAGTTCAGCAGTACATAGGGATGGTGGGGGCGGTAAGCGCCTGTACTGTAAGCGCCGGAACGCTTATTGGGAGCAGGATAAACGTCAATCCAGCGGTTATCCATTGCCTGTTTTAAAAGGGCAGTATAATCTTCCCCAAGAACTGCGGCGGCCTTCAGCACCAAATCGCAGGCTTCTTCATAGGAATATTTCCGATCAACATCTTTCACCAAGGAAACCATCATATCCGAAAAATGGTAGGTTTCCAACCCCAGAGCTTTTTTGCGTAGGGTGATATACCTATGAAGGGGCTCTGTATTTTCGCGCACTGTCGATACAAGATTGTCATAAACTGGTTCGGGAATATGGTTTACAGTCATGGCGCGGTTGCGCGCACTGGAATAATGATGGCTTTTTGCATTAAAAACATCGTGCTTTACTGAGCCATAGTAGGTGGAAGCAATCGTATTGATATGTTTCCCATATCCACCCAGGAGGGCATTATAAAACGCATTGCGATAACCTGCATCGGTACTGGTCAAAGCACGGCCATATTCAGCTTCGCAGACCTTAACTTTCTCGCCTTCCGGGGAGGTCAGCTCCGGGAATTCTATATCGTTTACAGCAAGGTCATTAAAAATTTTCTGGAAAGAACCGCCAAGGTCTCCCATCCGAACCATTAGGTTTTCCATTTCTGCGGACAGGATATGCTCTTTTTGGGCAAAGAAATCTTTTGCAAAGAATTCATACAGCTTCAGTTCCGGTTTTTCCTGGCAGAAAGTCTGGAATTCTTCCATAGTATGCGCCATCAATTCAGGCGCCATAAACGACAGCTTTTCCCCTATTTGCGTTGCAGAGTTAGAAGCAGATTCAAACAAGGCTTTTGCAGTACTATCTGACATATTCTGGTCAAAATTAGAGTGGGCAAAGACAAATAAGGCTTCCAGATTTTTTTGAATCGCTTCGTACTGCTGGGCGGTTTCCCATAAAGCAGCGGCAGATTCCGCGAGTTTTCCTTTTCGAGCAGCCAGAATGTCCACCATGGACATAGTTTCTGATAAAGTTTTCCGCCAGTCGTCATCGGTGGCAAACATTTCACGAAGATTCCAACGGGTGGACATATCTAACTTTTTTTCAGTTGGCATTTTTATTTGCTCCTTCCTTTATGGTTGGCTTCAGTTTTTATTTTAGAAGATATTTACTGATTTTGCAAGAGGAAAATGTGTTTTTTAGGTAAAAGCTTAGGAAAAACAGATATGCGGGTACAACCTAAATCAAGAACCGCCTAAGGTTGCGCCCGCATCTTTTTTTATATTTCCTCTTTTAAAATATAGCAGTCATATGGTTTTATTAGCAATTTATTTTCAACGGCCTCTCCGGTTACAATATTACGAAAACGTTTTCCCGTTTGTGAAAGCTCAACAGCCATATCTTCCTTCCGAAAGGAAAGAATATAAAGGAACCGGCCATTTTCATTTTCCCGGACAGCCGTTTCAATCCCATCCGGAACATCCAGAGCAGGTGAAAGACCACATTCCGACATTAAAAGCCCAATCAATTCATCAATAAAACGGGGTTCCGGGTCTGTAGCGATATAATAAGCGTATCCATTTCCATAAGGGCGACATGTTACACAGGGACTTCCCTTATAATAATCCTCCCCATAAATACAAAGGGCTTTTGTATCCGGCGCAGTGAGATGAACCACATCGCACAGCAAACCACAGGAAAAACTCCCTTGAATTGCCCCTCCCAATCCCTCCAGGCGGTTAGATTGTTCTGGCCGCAAAGCATCCGTTTCCTCCACCCAGATTCCTAAAATATCGGACAGCTCCCCCGGATATCCGCCTAACGTTACACGGTCGTTTTCATCTACAATCCCGCTGAAAACCGTTGTCAAAAAGGTTCCGCCTTTCCGAACAAAATTTCGAATTTTATCGGCAAAACCGGGCTTGACCATGTATAGAAGGGGGGCGGCCAAT
>CAJUSD010000005.1 GCA_910589145.1 uncultured Oscillospiraceae bacterium | reverse complement strand
GCGTACGGTTCGCATCCGTAAGGTCGAGAGTTCGATCCTCTTCGTCTCCACCAAAAGCAATGTCCATCTTTCTGTAAGGTCAGAGAGATGGACTCGCCTATTAAATCATGTCTATATAAGGAGGCGTAGCTCAGCTGGTCAGAGCGCTTGCTTCACACGCAAGAGGTCCACGGTTCGAGCCCGTGCGTCTCCATTAAAAATATGTCTGGGAAATGGCTTTGTCAAGCTGATTCTCAGACATTTTTCTTTAAACTGAAAATTAAACTTTTAACTCCTAAATATGATAAATAATCAATAGGATGCGGCAAGTAACCGATAGACTGCTATCATATTTAATGAAAACATTTATTATATTTGATTGATAGCTGTAAGCATATCTTCCAGGTCTTTGTGCAGATACCTGTCCAATGCGCTTCCGGGAATTTTATGCCCCGCTGTCGGAATTTCGGCAGGCTCTATGAAAAGGTATTTTTCAGAGAAACATTTGCCATACAATGAAGATAAATAACAACTCCCCTCTAAAAAGTTATATAAAAGATTCTTATAAAATTTTATTTTTTTAATTAATTTGCACACCTGTGTATAATTATGCCATCCAATCCAGCGATTTTAATACAATTTTATTAAGATTACGTATAAAATTTAAGGGATTTCCCGTTGACTTTTGAAAAACACAACGGTATAATTGCGATAAGCTAATGAAACAGCGCTTTGAAGCGGGAAAATGCTGGAACCCTCCTTCGCTTGTCTCGTTGGCGGAAAGGGGCTTTACGGTCCTGGGGGAAACCCGCAGAACAGTCCCGATATTTATACAAATAATCAATGAATTGCGTGTAAAAATTGGATCTGAAAACATATACACAGGCTTTTCGTCCCGATTTTTTACAATTTTATTGGTTATTCGTATTAGGAGGAATTAATATGAAAAAGAAACTTCTTTCTCTAATGCTTACAGCTGCAGTCTGCGGCGGGCTGCTGGCAGGCTGCAGCAGTACACCATCCAGTTCCGCACCTTCTGGCAGCCAGGCGGGAGATAGCTCTTCAGCGGCATCTGGCGGCAATACTATTAAAGTAGGTATTCTGGCTCCCTTGACAGGAGATGCTGCCCAATATGGCATAGCAGCTTCCAACGGGGCAAAGCTTTATTTCGACCAGCTTAATGCGGCAGGCGGCATAAATGGGAAGACCATTGAATACATCCTTTTGGATGAAAAGGGACAGGCCGCTGATGCTGTAACGGCTTATAACAACCTTCTGGAGCAGGGTGTAACTGCAATTGTCGGCGATGTAACCACAGCCCCAACCGTTGCGGTAGCAGTCGAATCTGCTTCCGCTAATATGCCGTTGATTACTGGCAGTGCAACTGCGGCATCTGTTACAGTTGACCCTGATACCAATGCTGTCCGTCCTAATGTTTTCCGCTCCTGCTTTATCGATCCTTTCCAGGGCGAAAAAATGGCAAGCTTTTCAAAGGAAAAGCTGAATGCAAAAACTGCGGCAGTTCTCTTTAATACCAACGTTGACTATTCCGTTGGCTTAAAGGATGCCTTTATTGCCAAGGCCGGCGAAATTGGACTTGAGATTGTGGCAACTGAAAGCTACTCCAATACCGATGTTGACTTTAAAGGACAGCTTACCAACATTAGTGCGAAAAACCCAGATGTCCTTTTCTGCCCGGATTATTACCAGAAAGTAGCACTGATCGCTCCCCAAGCCAAGGAAATTGGACTTAATGCGACCTTTGTCGGCGGTGATGGCTGGGATGGTGCAATCGAAGCGATTAATGACGCTTCTTTGATTGAAGGCGCTTATTATTGCTCCGGCTTTTCAGCAGATGATTCCTCTGAGGCTGTCCAGAAGTTCCTTACTGATTATAATGCTGCATATAATGTAGCTCCTAATATGTTCTCTGCAACCACTTATGATGCTGCTGCAATTCTTGCAGATGCTATCAAGTCTGCTGAAAGCGCAGGTCTGGCAGCTGGTTCTGATGAGTATAAGGCCGCAATTATTTCTGCAATTTCTGCTACAAATGCAGATTATGTTACTGGTCACTTTACTTATGACCAGAGCAATAACCCTGTAAAGGATGCTGTAATTATCAAGATTGCAGACGGCAAATATACCTTTGACTGCAAGTTCTAAACAGTATTTTATTATGTAACCAATAGTATAAATACAACCGAGATGGGAGGCGGATTTAACTGCCTCCCGTGTCGGTTTACGTTGTATCAATAGGCTCCCCTTTTAGAAACTGGTGTGTTTTTATGAAATTTTTATCATGGAAAGGATGGAATCCCTATGCTGTTCCTCTCCCAAATTATTAACGGCCTGCAGCTTGGCAGCATCTATGCGCTGGTTGCTTTGGGATATAGTATGGTTTATGGAATTATTATGCTCCTGAACTTTGCCCACGGTGATATTATTATGGTTGGCGGTTACGTCGCCATGCTGACAATTGCTGCGGGGGTGCATCCGATTTTGGCTGTGATCCTGGCAATTCTGGCCTGTGTTGTCCTTGGGGTTATGATTGACAAGGTTGCTTATGCGCCCCTTCGTTCATCCCCCCGCATTTCGCTGTTGATTACAGCTATTGGCGTTTCCTTCCTGCTGGAAAACCTTGCACAGAATATTTGGGGAGCCAACGCACGTCCTTTCCCAAACAGTTCCATTATAAAAGGAGCGGCTATCAGTATAGGAGGCGTACACATTGGCAATACGGCAATTGTCACCATTGTTGTTTCGCTTCTCTCCATGGTGGTTCTTACTTTTCTCGTCCAGAAGACAAAACGCGGCAAGGCTATGCGCGCTGTTTCAGAGGACATGGGAACGGCACAACTTATGGGCATCAATGTAAATAATACAATTACCTTTACCTTTGCAGTAGGTTCTGCTCTGGCAGGGATTGGCTCTATCCTGTACTGCTGCACTTATCCCCAGGTTTCCCCTACCATGGGATCTATGCTGGGACTGAAAGCCTTTGTTGCAGCGGTACTAGGAGGGATTGGTTCTATTCCTGGGGCTATGGTTGGCGGGTTTGCTATTGGTATGGCCGAGGTGCTGGTCCGCGCCGTAGGGCTTTCCGATTGGACTGACGGCGTTGTGTTTGCAATCTTGATCGTTGTGCTGCTTTTCCGTCCAACAGGACTGATGGGCCGCCCTATGACCGAAAAAGTTTGATGAGTTGGGAGGGCTGTCGGATATGCGTCAAAGAGTTCAAATCCCTATGCCGGTACGTTATCTGATTAACGGCGTACTGATTGTACTGTTATTCCTGCTGGGACAGGTTCTTATCTCCACCAGCATCTTGAGCAGTTATTATCAGAAAATTCTTTTACAGGTGGGCGTTTATGTAATTGCTGCGGTTTCTTTGAATGTCGCAACCGGATATTTGGGGCAGCTTCCCCTGGGGCATGCTGGTTTTATGGCTGTTGGGGGATATACTGCCGGTATCTTTATGAAGAGTTTTCCTATAAAAGGCATTCCTGCCTTTATCCTTGCAATTCTTCTGGCTGGGATTGTAGCTGGTATTTTTGGAATTATTATCGGAATTCCTGCTCTGCGGCTGAAAGGTGATTATCTGGCAATCATTACCTTGGGTTTTGGTGAAATTATCCGTGTGATTCTGCTGAACATAGATACTGTTTTAGGCTTTAAGTTTACAGGCGGAGCCGCCGGTTTAATGGGAATTCCCAAATATACATCATTTCCAATTGTCTTTATTTGTGTTGCTGTCACCTGCCTGACAATTCATACAATGATGAAGTCCCGTCACGGACGGGCGATCCTCTCCATTCGCGAAAATGAAATTGCTGCTGAATCCTGCGGAATCAACACCTTTTATTATAAGACAATGGCTTTTGTTGCGTCAGCTTTTTTTGCAGGAGTTGCAGGGGCGCTTTTTGCCAGTTATCTTGGGCTGCTGGTTCCAAGCGATTTTGGCTTTATGAAATCCATTGAAATTCTTGTCATGGTGGTATTGGG
This sequence comes from uncultured Oscillospiraceae bacterium, assembly GCA_910589145.1. Lineage (GTDB taxonomy): Bacteria > Bacillota > Clostridia > Oscillospirales > Ruminococcaceae > UBA1405. The sequence continues at coordinate 130,917 of CAJUSD010000005.1, read as the reverse complement.
CGGAATGGGTTCCATGCTAGGGTCTGTTCTGGCGGCAGCTGTTCTGACGATTGTACCTTTTGCTTTGCAGTCCATTTCCCAGACAGTGGCTGATTACCGTATGGTTATTTATTCGGTGCTGTTGATTATTGTAATGATCTTTAAGCCCTCGGGGCTTCTGGGAACCTATGACTTTTCCTTTACCCGTATCTTGGAAAAGCTGATTAACCGCATTGGAATTCATGACGCGGTAGCCAAGAAAGGAGAGAAGTCCAGATGAGTAAAATGGTTCCTGTGCCTACCCATAGCTACCTGCCGGAACGGGATGCGGACAAAGTTCCCATTTTGGAGGCACGGCATCTCGGAATTGATTTCGGGGGGCTTACCGCAGTAGACAGCCTTGACCTTACCATTGGAAGGACAGAAATCGCTGGATTAATCGGACCGAACGGTGCTGGGAAAACAACGGTTTTTAACCTTCTCACCAAGGTTTATCAACCCACGAGAGGGACAATCCTTCTGGATGCCAAAGACACCGCTGGAATGAATACCGTCCAAGTGAATCATGCGGGAATTGCCCGTACTTTCCAGAATATCCGCCTCTTTAAAGATTTAACGGTATTGGAAAACGTTCTGATTGGCCTGCACAAATCCATGAACGTCAATTTAATGGAATCTGTTTTCCGCCTGCCCCGTTACTGGAAGCAGGAGAAGGAAGCAAAAGAAAAAGCCCTGGAACTGCTCTCTATTTTTCAAATGCAGGATTTGGCGAAATATGAAGCGGGCGCACTTCCCTATGGAGCACAGAGAAGGCTGGAAATTGTCCGCGCACTGGGGACAAATCCCAAGCTGCTTTTACTGGACGAACCTGCTGCTGGTATGAACCCTTCTGAAACTGCCAGCTTAATGGAAAATATACAGAAAATACGCGATTCTTTCCATATTGCAATCATGCTGATTGAACATGATATGAATCTTGTAATGGGGATTTGCGAAGGGATTGCTGTTCTTAACTACGGTAAGATTATCGCAAAAGGTACGCCGGAAGAAATCCAGGCCAATCCTGCCGTTATCGAAGCCTATTTGGGCAAGAAAAAGGAGGGGTGAGTTATATGGCTATGCTGCAAGTAGATTCTATTAATGTTTTTTATGGCAGTATCCATGCTATTAAAGATGTTTCCTTTACGGTTGAACAGGGGGAGATTGTCACCCTGATTGGTGCTAACGGCGCTGGAAAATCTACCATTTTGAAAACTGTTTCCGGTCTTCTGAGATCAAAGGGCGGGTCAGTCCAGTTCACCGATCATACCATTTCCTCCGCTGCCCCTCACAAGATTGTTTCAATGGGATTGGCCCATGTACCGGAAGGCAGACATGTTTTTTCTCAGATGACCGTTGAGGAAAACCTGGAAATGGGCGCATATACCAGGTCCCAAAGTGAAATAACCCCTGGCTTGGAGAAGGTTTATAACCGGTTTCCCAGATTGAAAGAAAGAAGAAAACAGGTTTCTGGAACGCTGTCTGGGGGTGAACAGCAGATGCTTGCAATGGGAAGAGCTTTGATGAGCCAGCCCGCTTTGCTGATGCTGGATGAGCCTTCTATGGGGTTGGCGCCTTTGATGGTGGAACAGATTTTTGAGATCATTAAGGAACTCCATAAGGATGGCGTGACCGTGCTCTTGGTAGAACAAAACGCTCAGATGGCACTTTCAGTTGCCAATAGGGGTTATGTGCTGGAAACAGGTAAGATTGTATTATCTGGCAACGGCAAGGATTTGCTGGAGGATGATGCGGTTAAAAAGGCATATTTGGGCGGATAAGTTGATATGATATGTAAAAAAGAGGCTTGAAAGCTAAAGAGGCTTTTCAAGCCTCTTTTTGATGTAAATAGGAAATAGCCGAAAAATGGGGTTTCCACAGCGGTTGACAAAGCCCATAAAGAATATTATAATTAGAAATACAAATTAGTAATGCTAGGTAGAAAGGAGTTGTTTTTCTTGTGAATCAAAAATATGTGCAGCAGTTTAAAAAGGGATCCCTGGAAATGGTGCTTTTATGCCTGATAGCGCAGAAAGAGACCTATGGTTACGAGATAATTACTGAATTAAACAATAAAGGAGCCGCCGTTCTAGGTTATGCAAAGGAGGGGACAGTATATCCAATCCTTTACCGCTTGCAGGAAGCGGGATTAATCCAATCCCGAATTGCCCCTGCCGCTGCCAACGGCGGCTCTAAAAAATACTATTCCCTAACGGAAAAGGGGAAAGTTTCTCTGAGGGAAATGATAGATTTTTGGAAAGATTATACGGTCTGCGTCAATCATTTTATCAACGGGCCGGATTTGAAGGAGGCGTTATTATGAAAGATCAATATATCCGGGAGGTGGAAAAGATGATTCCGCTTCCCAACCGCGCAAAAAGGGAAGTCCTGCGGGATCTGGAGGAAGCTTTTGCATCTGCTGCAGAGCATGGGGAAACAGAGGAACAGGTTATACAGCGTCTCGGCTCCCCAAAGGAATTTGCTGAAAATCTGAACGAGCAAATCAATTTTGAACGCTTTACACAGGAGCATAAAAAGAGAAAACAGATGTTAATGATTATTTGTACTTTTATCTTTTCCATGCTGCTGTTTGGGATATATGCCGTATTAAAGGCCGTTACATTGACCCATAAAATAGAGGGAATCATTGGCGGTGCAGACGGGCCGACTGCTATTTTTGTTGCTTCCGCTGGAGTGGATGTTTCACTGGTGGTTGTGGCTTTGGGGATTGCTGCATTTGCTGTCTCTATTTTACTTACTATTAGATATATCTATGATAACCGCAATGATAAAAAATGAAGCGTACCAGCTGCAAAGCACTATACTAGGATAGAAAGCATTAAAGTTTCCTTTAATTTCCCCCAAATCTCTGGAAGCTGTTCGATTGGCAAAGGATTTTTTCCCTTTCCAACTTCCAATGTAAATCCCGGCCTTCCTGTTTCTTGAATAAACCAGTCCTTCAAGCCGCCATGAGAAGCGGTTCCAGCAGGATCGCATACCTGATACCCGCTGGATGCAGAAAACAATCTTGCAACCATTAATCCCCTTCCTGGGGTACGGCTTCCATACCTCCAGTAAATTTCTTCCCCCTGGGAATGAAACGACAACACCTGCCTTACCGGAAAATCACTGCAAAGTTTTCTAACTGCCTGTGTTTCTGGTTCACTAAAAGGGCATGGCCCTCCATATTTTGTCGGCCCCGGTCCTAATATTCCGTCTTGTTTTTCCAAATCCCGCAAAATTTCCCAACCAGCAGGGAAATTGTGGTTTAGGTCTACTCCTCTGGCGTTTGCCTGCCAAACCTGTTCTGGGAAATCCTTCATCATTCGTGCTACCTGGCAGCGGCGTTCTCCGGCAGCATCAGATCCATAAAGGGAAATTTCCATACCATCTGGATTCAGGCAGGGAAGCAGCAGCAGGGAACGACCATGAAAAAGAGCCTCCACACGGATGCCGGCAATTTCCCCTTGGTGCTTTACAGCATCAGTCAAAGATTCCGCAAATAAAAGCAGCAGCATTGCAGTAATCCATTCAGAACCATGTGTACAACCAATCAGAAGAACCGGCGGGGCTGAGAAATCTCCGGCAAGCAGATACCACAAAGGACGGCCCAAAACAGAATCCCCGGCAGAGGAAAGCCGGAAAAGTTCCGAACATCCTACAATATCCCGAAGCCGTAGGGAAATGGATTCCAATGTAGGCGGGGAACGATAAAAGGAATCTAAAGCCATAAGGAGACCACATCCTTTCTTAGATTACATATAGGCAGCGACTCCATAAAATGGTATAATAGCAGAGGGGCAAAAGAATTGCTGTATTTATACTATGAACGGGACTTGCAGTAAGATTCCAAAAAGAAAGGAAACCTGACCATGAAATATGAAGAAAAAATTCTTTCCAGCGAGTATCCCTTTAAGGGTAGAATCCTCAACCTTCGCCATGATACAGTAGAACTGCCAAACGGAAAAACTTCAAAGCGGGAGATCGTTGAGCATTCTGGAGGGGTATGCGTGCTTGCGCTGGATGAAAATAGGAACGTCCTGCTTGTGCGGCAGTACCGGCATCCCTATCGGGAGGAAATTCTGGAACTTCCGGCAGGAAAGGTTAATCCGGGAGAAAACCATTTTGACTGCGGAAGGCGTGAACTTGAGGAGGAAACGGGGTATACCCCTGGAAAATATGAATATTTTGGGGAAATCTATCCATCTCCTGGATACTGTTCGGAGATTATACGGATATATTATGCAGATGACTTGATCCCCTGTGGACAGCATTTGGATGAAGGTGAATTTTTGGATGTAATACGGATGCCCTTCCAGGTAGTATTGGAGAAAGTTCTTTCCGGTGAGATCAAGGATGCAAAAACAGCCACTGCAATCCTAAAATATCAGGTTTTACATGGCGAAAAATGTAAATAGTGTAGGTACAATGTAAAAGCAAGGATCCCCGGACCTTTTCTCCAAGTTTACGTTAAATACGGAAATAGATAAAATGAGAAGAGTATGCATTTTAAAATGTGTATTCTTCTCTTTTTATTTTTGTTGGTTTAAGGTATGTAAAGCGTGACTTTTTAAATTAATGCAAATTCGGCAAGTTCGCATAACTTATAGACTGTTGGCTGGGGTGACATTCTTTTATGACTCTACGTTATCCAACATAATTTGCACGAATTTCACGCGGCACAAAAGAAACAGTCATACTTTTTTCATAAAGATACAGTATAATGAAAACCGTAGACAGCAGAAAGAAAAAATCACTCCAACTGGAAATATTGACAGGGAAGGAGACAAATAATGAAACGAGCAGCTGTTGGAAAAGGCAGTGAAGACCGCAAGGCGACAGTGGTATGTGTTACCGATCAATTTCAGTGTGAAAGAATTATTCGTGCAGGCCGGTCGATAGCAAATCTGTCTGATACAAGCCTTTTGGTAGTAAGCGTATTGCCTATAGATGCAACATCCCAAAGCGGGGAAGCAATCGAGCATTTATTTAAGGTATCGCAGGAAAACGATGCAGAGATGTCTGTTTTTTACTCCGACAAAGTACTGAAAACATTAATGGCTTTTATTAAGAAAAAACGTGCGGTTAACGTAGTGACAGGTATGCCTCGGCAGGGAAATTCAGTCTTATCAAAAATGTGGGAAAAACTGGGAGGGGTGTCATTTTTTACAGTAGATGAAAACGGGGAATTTGTAAACGTAACACAATTTAAAAGAGGAAATGAAATTGCATAATCCCTAAAAGGTAAATAGAACACCTATGGGGAATGGGGAGGAAAAAGCATGAGAGAAGAAGCGGGACGGTTTCTTTCAAAAGATGGCGTAACTTCAGCAGCCTATCTTATATGGCTTCCCGACGGGCCGATAAAGGGAACTGTGCAGATTATCCATGGAATGTGCGAATATAAGGAACGTTACAAAGACTTTATGGCTTTTCTGACAGATCATGGATACGCCTGCTGTATCCATGATCACCTGGGCCATGGAGAGACAGCGGCATCGCCTGAAGACCTGGGATATTTCGGGGAAAATTATGGCTGGAGATACCTTGTTGACGATACAGCCCGGTTCTGCGAAATGGTTCAGGCCCGGCAGGAACACACAGGCAAACCTTATACATTGTTTGGCCATAGTATGGGTTCCTTTATTGCGAGGCTGGCAGCAGTTCCTCTGGCTCCAAGACTTAACGGTGCGATTTTCTGCGGAACAGCCGGCGAGCATTTGGCAAGCGCCGCTGCTCTGAAATTTGTGGATAAGGTGATCCAATCAAAAGGTTCCAGGTATCGTCCTGCGATGGTGGATAAAATGATGTTTGGGTCATATAATAACCGCTTCAGGCCAGTATATACAGGAAAAGAATGGTTAAGCCGCAATGCAGCGGTTGGATATGCGTTTTCAAAAGATCCAATGTGTAATTTTACCTTTACAGCAGCGGCGTTCCGCGACCTTCTGGAATTAAACCGGAAATCAAATGAACCGCACTGGTTCCAGACAATGGATCATAACCTGCCCGTTTATTTTATTGCCGGCGGAAGCGACCCGGTGGGAGGATATGGAAAGGGAGTTGCACAATCTGCCCGCAGGTTGAGAAAAGCAGCGGGGCAAAAGGCGGACTTGGTGTCCTTAAAACTTTATCCAGGTGCGCGCCATGAGCTTTTAAATGAGCTTAACCGAAAAGAGGTTTTCCAGGATATTTTACATTGGATTGAAAAAACAAATGTACAGGTGTAAGCCACAAAGAAGTGTATAAAAAGATTTTCGGGTTCAGGGAGTTTTTAAGAAACAACTCCCCGAACCCGAAACTTTTTATTTGCCTTAGATATTGGTCTGTAAATAGTATGATTACTTTAGAAAAATCGTTAAGCAGTTGGCTTTTGGGGTAATTCTTATACCTTCTGGCACACTTTTATAAGATGCTCCTTTAACCTCTGCAACCTTCTCTAATGATACGCCGCGCAGGCAAAGAAAAACTTTTTCCCATTGACCGTCCAAACGGACTGAAATTTTTCCATCTGCCCGCTGGACATCCGCTGTAAGGCAAACATCCCCATCTGCTCCGCATAACTTGCAGAAGGCATGATCCTGAATCTCAAATAGGTTTAAAATGACCCCATCAATATAGTTATAAACAAAATCCCCTTGAAAGTCCCCTATAGGAAGGATAGAATTTTCACGGACAAACAACGGCAGGCTGAAATAGTCAAAAGTTTCACGGAAGAACCTTCCGCCATCCACTGTTTTCCCAGAAAGCAGATGCGTCCACCTGCCGTCCGGCAAATACCATTCTGCTGTTCCATCCGATGAAAACACTGGGGCGACTAAAAGGGAATCCCCCAGCATATATTGTCTGTCCAAAGGCAGACAGCCAGGATCATAGGGAAAATCCATAAACATAGGACGCATAACAGGAATACCGGTTTCTGTGCAGAACTTTGCCTGAGAATAAAGGTAAGGCATCAAAGAACCCTTTAATTGTACAAAGAAACGAACCACATCGACAGATTCCTCATCGAAAAGCCATGGAACGCGGTAGGAACTGCTCCCATGAAGGCGGCTGTGAGTGGAAAGCAGCCCAAAAGCAGCCCAACGCTTATAAATATCCGGCGTTGCAGTGTTTTCAAAACCGCTGATATCATGGCTCCAGAACCCAAATCCACAGCAAGCCAGAGATAACCCGCCTCGGAGGGTTTCTGCCATAGACTGATAGGTTGCAGAACAATCGCCGCCCCAGTGGACAGGAAATTGCTGCCCTCCAGCGGTGGCAGAGCGGGCAAAAACAGCGGCCTGCCCTTTTCCAAGGCGGTTTTCCAACAGGGAGAACACAGTTTGATTATATAAGTAGGAGTAATAATTGTGCATTTTCAGCGGGTCTGACCCGTTAAAATAAACGGCATCAAAGGGAATTCGCTCGCCAAAATCTGTCTTAAAGCAGTCTATCCCCATGTCCAGCAAATGGGAAAGTTTTTCCTGATACCATTTACAGGCGTTTGGGTTCGTAAAATCGACAAATGCCATGCCTGGCTGCCATTCATCGCACTGATAAATGGAACCGTCCTGTTTTTTCAGAAAATACCCTTGTTCTGCCCCCTCTTGAAACAGGGCAGAACATTGGGCAATATAGGGATTAATCCAAACGCAGATTTTCAGTCCCCGGTTTTTTAATCGGCAAAGCATTCCTTCAGGGTCAGGGAACTGAACGGGATCCCATCGAAAATCGCACCAGTGAAACGCCTCCATCCAAAAGCAGTCAAAGTGAAACACCTGTAAAGGAATGTTCCGCTGTGACATACCGTCCAGAAACGAGGAAACTGTTTTTTCATCATAAGAAGTGGTAAAGGATGTTGACAGCCACAAGCCAAAACTCCATGCCGGAGGAAGCGCCGGTTTTCCAGTCAACAGACAATAGCGGGAAACAGCTTCCTTCGGAGTATCACCAGCGATAACATAGTATTGCAGAGATTCTCCTTGTGTAATGAACTGTGCATGAGAGACATTTTCCGCTGCCAGGGAAAATTCCACTGGCCCGCTGTCATCAACCAGCACGCCATAACCGCGATTAGACAGAAAGAAAGGTATATTTTTATAAGCCATCTGGGAGTTAGTGCCCCCATCGCCATTATACATAATGGTTTCCTGCCCGTTTTTAACAAAAGGGGTAAATTGTTCTCCCAGTCCATAAAGGGTTTCGCCCACTTGCAATTGAAGCTGTTCCCGAAAGAAGGTGTTTCCCTGGGGTGTAGGACACTGCCAGAAATCACAATCTGCATCCAATGCCTTTCGCGCCGCCACATGGGAGGAACGTTCTTTGGCGTAAGCGGTGTTGTGCCAACTGCTTTGGGTCAAAAATTTTCCGTTATATGTAAAGCGGGCGGAGAATTTTCCCCTTTTATCCAGCTCTACTTTTAGAGGGCCGGAGGACAGGGAACAGCTTTCAGATGTATCTGTTATTTCCGGCTGAAAAGATAGGTCGTGCTGGAGCCGGAACAGCCGTTGCTGGTCTGCCCCTTTATAATGAGTAACTGTCACCTGTATGATTCCTGGAAACGGCGCACGGTACTGGATGGTAAAAAGAGGGCCCTGGAGAGTTTGCCCCCGGCTTTGAATCGTGGTTCTAGCTGCATATACAGTTAGGGCGGAGCCATCTGTTTTTGTGCTGTAAACTTGTTCGGGATAGGATATGGTATATTCCTGGGCGGTTTTCCAAAATCCGTCGGTTAAACGTGTCATTAGCTGCCTCCCTGTATGAATTACTTTTTATGATTTACTTCTTCCTCGCCTCTGGACATCGCAGAACATCCGGTACGTATCATTTTCAGGATAGGATAGGGTTTCAAAATTGCAATAAAGGAATCCAGCGTATGGGAATCTCCGGTTAACTCCAGGATAAATACATCCCCGGTCACATCCATAATACCAGCTTTAAACATATTGGCGATATCTACCAATGCGCCTATTTGCCCTTGGGAAGCGCGAACTTTCACCATAAGGTGTTCCCTTACAACAGAGGTATCCCGATCCAACACCTTTACATGGAGAATATCAATTAATTTTTCCAACTGGGATTTAACCTGGTCAATTACATCTTCATTGCCTTGTACAACAATGATAATCTGCGTAATAGCAGGATCTTCCGTCTGGGCAGCAACAATACTGATAATATTAAAGAAACGTCTGCTGAGGAGCCCGGAAATACGGACTAAAACACCCTCATGGTTATTGACTAAAACAGACAGAATATATTGTTTTTCCATATTATTTTACCTCCATGGCTTCATCATCTATGGAAAGGAGCGGTTCTTCAACAGAGTTTCCAGCCGGCACCATAGGAAGAACATTCAAATCACGATCTATGATACATTCTACCAATACGGGAACCTGCTGGCGCAGAGCTTCTTTTAAAACAGGCTCAATATCGCTTCGGGAAGCGATCCGATAACCTTTGATGCCAAAAGCTTCCGCAAGCTTTAAATAATCTGTTGTTTTTTCCAATGTCGTTTGGGAAAAACGGCGGGCATAAAAAAGCTTCTGCCATTGACGAACCATTCCCAGCACTTCATTATTAAATACCATTTCAATAATAGGGATATTATGCTTGGCGGCAGTAGAAAGTTCATTTAAATTCATATGGAAACTTCCATCGCCGGCAACATTTACAACGGTATGATCTGGACAGGCCATTTTTGCACCCATAGCCGCGCCTAAACCAAATCCCATTGTTCCCAGCCCGCCAGAGCTGATAAACTGCCTTCCATGGCAGAAAGTATAATATTGTGCTGCCCACATCTGATGCTGCCCTACTTCTGTAACAATTGTAGCATTGGAATCAGTCAAACGGTTGAGTGTTTCCAGAATTTCCTTGGGTGTGGCTAGGCTGGGGTCTGATGCTGTCTGAATCAGGGGATAGTTCTCTTTCCATTGTGCAATATTCTTCATCCATTCCCCATGGGATTGGCGCTCCATCTTTTGACAGAGAATTTCAAGTATTTGTTTGGCATCCCCACGGATTTTTCTGGTAATATGGATATTCTTATTAAACTCGGCGGGGTCAATATCAATATGAATAATCTGTTTGCCCTTTGCAAAATTCCCTGCATTGCAAAGCACCCGGTCAGAAAAACGGCTCCCAACTGCAATAAACAAATCGCATTCCTTAATAGCAAGGGAGGAGGCTTTGGTTCCATGCATCCCCAGCATTCCCATATAGCGCGGATGCCGTTGATCGAAACCGCCTTGGCACATTAAACTGCAGGAAACAGGCGCGTCCAGCTTTTCTGCAAATTCTGCAAGCTGTTGTTCCGCCCCGCTGGAAATGATCCCGCCTCCTGCATACAGAAACGGCCGCTTGCTTGTCTGAAGCATATACAATACCTGGTTGATGTCTTCCTCCTCCATGTGTGTTTTCATGGAAAAATCTTTAGGCGGGCAGGGCTTATATTCATACATTGCTGCTGTAACGTCTTTAGGGATATCTACCAGGACGGGCCCTTTTCTTCCGCTGTTAGCAATGTAAAACGCCTCGCGAAGCATCTTTGCCAGGTCTTCAATCCGTTTTACCAGAAAATTATGCTTGGTGACAGGGATAGTGACGCCGGTAATATCCACCTCCTGAAAGCTGTCAAGTCCTAACAGGCTGCAAGGAACATTTCCCGTAATTGCTACTAATGGTACAGAGTCCATATATGCAGTTGCGATTCCTGTCACCAGATTTGTTGCCCCAGGGCCAGATGTGGCGATACATACCCCCGTTTTTCCACTTGCGCGGGCATAGCCGTCCGCTGCATGCGCTGCCCCCTGTTCGTGGGCTGTCAAAATATGTTTGATCCTTCCCGCCTGGGTATAATCATACAGAGCATCATAAATATTTAATACCTGCCCTCCTGGATAGCCAAATACAGTATCTACCCCTTGTTCCAATAAACATTCACAGATAATCTGCGCTCCTGTTAAACGCATACCTCTTTACCTCCTGTTTCTTTTATTTTTCTAGCTGCGGCATAATAAAAAGCCTCCGTCCCTTCTTCAGAGACGGAGACTATAATCGTTCCCGCGATACCACTCTGTTTGCTGCCAGCTTATGCTGACAACCCCTTACGCGTCTAACAACACGTTTCCCTTTAACGGTGGAATTCCGTTCTCGCTTACTGAGTTTCCTGTTCAGCTTGACTGCTCCGAGGGGATACGGCAATAGCTTTCCTGCCGCCTTTCACCATATGGCGGGCTCTCTGTGAAGGGTGCGGCTAATGTCAGATCCTCATTAACACATTTGATATAATACAGAATATCGTATTTGGAGCCATTTTGTCAAGAGGAAATTTAAAGTTTTAAATATAATGTGAATTCGATAAAGCAAATCTGCGGGTACAGCCTGGAGTGAGTACCACTTTCAGCCATCCAGTAAACTGAACGTTTCCAATGGTGGCGTCCCTAAGAAGATAAGCAAAAAATTTTTTACCGAACTCACATGAATTAGTATGTGCTCAATAAAGCCAATTTGCAAACCGTTTCCGCCCGCCCGTATTTTCACGGCAAAATCCCCACAATAAGTTGATTGGAAACCAAAAACCCTTTTGGAGTAAAAGCAATAAAACCAGTGTCAGAATCCGGGGAAATCTTTAAAAACCCTGCTTTTTGAAAAGGCAGAGCCTTTCTGCATAATACTTCCCAACATTCAGAGGAAGGAAACCGAAGCTTTAAGTCTGCCGCCTGAATCCCTTCTGTCAGGCGTAACCGGAGCATCAGATATTCTTCTAAACTTCCGCCCTCCCCCTCGTCTTTCATTATTTCGGACAGGCTGGAGGCGGAAAGATATCCCTTTAAATCCCGTGGAACAGAAAGTCTTCTCCCATTCCAAAAAGAATGTGCCCCAGGTCCAACGCCAAGATATTCTATTCCATGCCAGTATTTCAGATTATGAACAGCGTATTGCCCATTCCTTGCAAAATTTGAAATTTCATATTGCTGGAATCCCCGTTTTTCCAATCCCTCTACTGCGCCAAGATAAAGGTTGGCCTGTTCGTCTTCGTCAGGACAAATGTCCTGTATATGCCGGCGCTCAAAAACTGTATTAGGTTCTATCTTCAGCAAATAGACGGACAGATGGTCAGCAGGTGTAGAGGAGCAAAAGTCCAGAGAACGGGAAAGGGATGCTTCCGTCTGATTGGCAAGCCCCAACATAAGATCCAGAGAAATATGTGGAAACCCTGCGCGACATGCCCATTGAATAGCCTGAAGGCTTTCCCCAACAGAATGTTTTCGTCCTAAAAAGGCAAGTTCATTAGGGTCTGCCGATTGGACACCAAAAGATATTCGGTTGAATCCTCCCTGACGGAGAGAATTCAACATAGAAGGGTTTACCGTGCCGGGGTTTGCTTCCAAGGTAATTTCCCCATTAGCTGGGATGCTGAAAACAGATACTGCTGTGTTCAGAAGTTTAAGAAGCCTCTGTTCTCCCAGGATTGAAGGTGTTCCTCCGCCTAGGTACAGGGTATCTGGATGGAATCCTGGAAACTCTTTGGGAAGACTGCGCAGCAGGAGACAGGTTTGAGTGACATATTCCTCCATTTTATCCCTATTGGAGACAACAGAGTAAAAGTCACAATATGGGCATTTTGTGGAACAGAATGGTACATGTATGTAAAGTCCTGGCTTTTGATGTGGTGATATAGGCAGCATAGGCAGCCTCCTTTTTAGGTTTATGCTTTTTTGTTTTAGGGATGCCATCTCAGCAACCGTTGGTTGTCCGCATAGGGTTAGGAGATTTCGCGCCTGCGGGCGCGACCGGTGGCCCTGCCCCCTGGACCCCCGCCACTTTCGGGAAAGCGGCCAAAGCTTTTCATACGGGTTTTGTTTGCGACTGTCTTGGCTTTGTGCCCGCGCCGAGGGTTTTCTGTTTCTTTTTTACAATGATTCTGAAATTTGATTTCCGTGGAGAGTAAGGGTACATTTTCCAGATAACAACTGGAAAATGTACCCTTATGCTTGCTTTTATATTACTCAGTCAATACAATATCAGCATCTATTTGATAATGCAACCAGTCAAAATCCGCATTCCCGCCATCCTGGAATTCATTATAGGAAAACATCCCAACACGGCCTCCGCGCCAGGCAAAGAAGGCGAACTGCTTCGGAGTATCCGCTGCAATAAACGTTTCCCCATCTGTACTAAAGGAAAGCTGAGCCTTATTCCCGTCATGTTCCATGCATAGGTAAACAATATCCCCCGTAAATCCGCAAATATCCTCGCAAAAGAAATTGTCCTCATATGCTTTAGACTCTGGATCATGGAGGGCTTCCCAATAGGTATATTGATAGCGGATTCTTTTGCAGCCGTTTTCAAAATAAACTCCCAACAGCAGTGAGGGTTTTGAGAGCAGGCAGATACCTGCATATTGTCCGTTTTCCATACCTGTAACGTCAAGTTTTATGGTCGCCCTGCTTGTTTGGCCCATAAGGCGCTGTGTCAAAGTATTGGGAGCGCGGTAGAATCCGCCGGGGGATATCGGTTTACAGGCAGTAAGCCGCAAAAAACCTGGACGCGCGGTTAAAGACCATTTGTCTTTTCGGTCTTGCTGGTTCCACTGCCATTGCGCCCCCAGTATTGTACTGTCGAAATCGTCGCTGGAGGCTGGAAGGGAGGGGCCGCAACCCTGGACAGGCTTTTTATATTCCCACACCATTTCGCCAACGCCGTCCCCATCCTGGTCAATCCCAATAATTGGCCAACCATTTTCCCAGGATACAGGCAAAAGCATTAGATGGCGGCCAACTGCAGAATGGGGAACATCATCTTCCCTATGGCAAAGGAACCACCAGCTTCCGTCAGGGGATTCTACCAACCCGCCCTGATTGGGGCTTTTGTCAATTCCTCCATGGGTGTGGATTAGCTTGCGGCGCTCATAAGGTCCGTATATATTTTTAGAACGGGCAGCGAATTGCGTCCGCACTCTGTTTTCATCCGCTGCATTTTCAGAATAGAAAATATAATAGTAGCCATTATATTTGTAAAGTTTGACCGCTTCGGTAGTAAATCCTCCATGGATAACAACCCCATTGTCCAGCAGTGTTTCCCCATCAGGAGACATTTCAAACAAATATATATGGTAGTCATACCACTTTCTATCAGCAGACTTGTTAGGTTCCGCTGCTGCAAAATAAGCTTTTCCATCATCCCATAAAGGGCAGCAGTCAATTAGTTTCGTACCCATCCAAGGTTTTTGAAATTTCATGCGCTTGACTTTCCAGGGTCCGCGGATATCTTTGGCTTTGCAGACAATCAGACCGATTTTAGGCCCGCCTACATGGATGTAAAACATTCCGTCGTAATAGCGGATAGACGGCGCCCAGACGCCACATGAATAACCACTCATGGAATGAAAGGAAAAACATTCAGAAAGCTTTCCAATATCGTCTATGGCGTGGCCTACAAAGGACCAGTTTACTAAATCTTTAGATTCTAAAATGGTAATCCCTGGATTTAGGTGGAATGTTGAAGTAACCATATAAAAGGTGTCCCCAACGCGGATTACATCGGGATCGGAATAATCAGAAAACAGGATTAAATTTTGATAGGTACCGTTGCCCTGGTCGCCGCCGGAAAATTTGACGGTGCTTTTGTTTGTAAAATGAATATCTGTCTGCGCGGCGTGCAGATCTGTAGTAGTTAGATGCGGATTTATTTGGTTTGACATGGAAGAACTCCTTTCCGTTTTTAAGAGTGTAATGCAGCCGCTCTCAACCAACCCTTTTTCATTTGCCTTTGACTGCTGTATATTTTCCTAGCCATAGATAGATTCAGGAAGAAAAACGTCATCTTTTGGTACTTTTTCCCACTGGAACATTCCCGCAAGTTCCGTCAATGTAATTTTCTCCCATTTTGGGATCTGTCCAGCTAAAAACGCAAGCAATCCAATAATATCTTCTGGCAAAAACCGTCCCCGCAAAGCAGACAAATCCAGGGCAGCATCCCGCTTAGAAAGGCGATTTCCCTTAGGATCAAGAAGCAATGGAATATGGTAAAACTCCGGCACAGGAACCCCCAAAGTTTCAAAAAGCCAAATCTGAATGGGAGTAGATTCCAATAAATCCCTTCCCCTCACCACCTGGTTTACCCCCATAAGTCCATCATCCACTACAACAGCCAACTGATAGGCAAAAATTCCATCAGCCCGGCGAATGACAAAGTCCCCACAGTCCCTAGGAAGATAAGCCGATACATCTCCCTGAATACCATCTGTAAAAGAAATGGTTTTATCTGGAACATGGACCCGGCAGGCTGGAAGACGATGCTTTTTCCTTTCTTGGACAGCTTCTGGCGGCAAACCATAGCAAGTTCCAGGATAAAGGACTCTTCCATCAGAAAAATGCGGGGCGGATGCAGCATGTAGGGAAGCCCGGCTGCAAAAGCAGGGATATATTTCCGCTGCTTTTGCAACTTGATGAAAAATGCCTTCATAAAGTTCAAACCGTTCGCTCTGGTAATATGGCTGATGAGGGCCGCCGGAACTCCCGCCTTCATCAAATGTCAGCCCTAGCCATTGCAGGTCAGATTCCAACTGGTCTGCAATGGCACGCGGACTTCTTTCAAGATCTAAATCCTCAATGCGTAAAAGAATCCTTCCACCCTGGGATTTTACGGAAGCCCATGCAAGAAGGGCACAGAAAATATTCCCCAGATGCAGCCGCCCACTGGGAGTAGGGGCAAATCTCCCTGTCTCCATATTGTTATTCTCCTGATACTGGTGCCTGTGGCTGGCTGCTATTATTCGTTATATCATGGAATTCCATTCCCTCCTGGCGTGCAGCGTTGCGAATAGATGTTATATAATAATACTGTTTTTCCCGATTATATTTTATATCATATAACATATATTTATCCGGTTCATTTCCAGTAATATCCAATGAAACGGTAACGCCGTTGCCAGGAGACACATACCCCACAGTAAGAGTATAGGAATCATTTTCTTCTTTCTGAATATCTTCAATTCTAGGGACGTAAACGCCGACCTGAGTATAAAGGGGGATATAGTAAGCATGTCCTGATTCGTCATAGTAGTAGCTTAAATCCAGTTCTCCAAAAGTTTGATGGTTCAGTTTAACATCCGGGCCGAAAAGTTTAACAGCAGCAGCGTCCACATCAGTTTCAGAAACGTTAAGGGACTGTCCCAATTCGATGGTATACTTACCGCTGGTATCGCTCAAAACCGCTGACCAAATAGAGGATTGAAGCAGCATAATAGGATCAGCGGTTTCAAGGGAATCAAAAGGAGCAGGATCAAACATTAGAACTGGAAGGAGCGTATTTTCCAGTTCTTCTTTTTGACTGGAATTATTCATAAGGTTTTGAATTGCCTTTACAGAGGTTACAATTAGGAAAAACGCTCCAATGGCAGCAAGTATTAGGACAATGCCCCCAACGACAGCTGTTTGGATATCTTTTTTTGATTTTGCCATGAAAATAATTCTTCCTTTCGTAAAATAAAGGGTGAGGATAAGCGGGTCAGCGAATTTGTCCATTTCCTTCCACAATATATTTATAAGAAGTTAGCTCATTTAAACCCATGGGGCCTCTGGCATGAAGTTTCTGGGTGGAAATTCCAATTTCAGCTCCTAAACCAAATTCCCCTCCATCGGTAAAACGTGTAGAGGCATTTACATATACAGCCGCTGCATCTACTTCACAGACAAATTTCCGGCTGTTTGCATAATCTCTGGTAACAATGCACTCACTGTGGCGAGTGCCATGGGTATTGATATGCTGAATGGCCTCTTCTAAAGAATTGACTACCTTTACAGCCAAAATGTAATCTAAAAATTCAGTATCATAATCCTCCTCGGATGCTGTTGTTACGCAGCCGCCTAAAATCCGAACCGTCTCCGGGCATCCGCGAAGTTCCACATGACGTGCATCTAACGCCTTTTTCATCAACGGGAGGAAGGAGCTTGCAATCCCCCGATGTACCAGGACATTTTCAATAGCATTGCAGACAGACGGGCGGGAAGTTTTTGCATTGTCCACGATTTGGCAGGCCATTTCAATATCACAGGAATTGTCTACATAGACATGACAGTTTCCAGTTCCGGTTTCAATTACTGGAACAGTAGCGTTTTCTACAACTGAACGGATTAATCCCGCTCCGCCTCTGGGAATTAATACATCTATATACCCGTTAAGCTTCATCATTTCCAGTGCAGAGTTTCTGGAGGTATCCTTTACAAGCTGGATACAGTCTGCAGGAAGCTGGACCGATTCCAAAGCTTTCCGCATTGCCTGTTCTAATGCTGAACTGGTACATATTGCTTCCTTACCGCCCCTTAAAATACTGGCATTGGACGATTTTAGGCAAAGGACGGCTGCATCTACTACTACGTTGGGGCGGGCTTCAAATATCATGCCCACTACTCCTAAAGGAACCGAAACCTTTTCAATTCGCAAACCGTTTGGATTGGTTCCGCCTCCTATGACTTTTCCAACTGGGTCGGGAAGTGCTGTTACTTCCTGTACCGATTGGGCTATTGCATTTAATCTTTTGGGGGTTAGGCTTAGACGATCTAACAAAGAGGCGCTCATACCGGAAGCCCATGCCGCTTCCATATCTTTAGCGTTAGCTTCCAGTATTTCCGACTGACAGTGAATCAGGTTCTCTGCTATGGCATTGAGCGCTTCATTCTTTTTCGAGGTAGAAATTGTATTGAGGACACGCGCTGCCCTTTGCGCACGCTGCCCCATCTCCTGTAATTGAGTCATAATGTTCTCTCCTTAAATGTAACAAAAGTCCTGGAAAATCTGCCTTTCGGTTTGTGCAGGGAGTTTCGCGCTTGCGGGCGCGGCTCCTGGACCTTCAAACCTTTTTAATCTGCTGCAGGTGGTATTCGTTTATGGGTGTTGTGCCACAAAATGGGTTCCTACTGATTCACCATCAAAAAGCCGGTAAAGCTGTTCTGGATGTTCTCCGTTGATAATTGCCATATCAATTCCTGCTTCTGTGGCGATCTGCGCTGCATGTATCTTGGTTATCATTCCGCCAGTCCCTCTTGAGCTGCCAGCTCCCTCTGCAATAGATTCAATTTCCTGATTAATGGCTTCTACGCTTGGGATTAACTGCGCTGTTGAATCGGTTCGGGGGTTTCCCGAATACAATCCGTCAATATCAGACATAATGACCAATACATCAGCCTCGGTAAGCTTAGCCACTACCGCTGACAGGGTATCGTTATCCCCAAATTCAATTTCTTCAATTGCAACTGTATCGTTTTCATTTACAATTGGTATGGTTCCAAAATCTATAAGCCGGCGAAAGGCATTTATAGCGTTTTGTTTGCGGTGAGCGTTTTCGATAATATCCCGTGTCATAAGTACCTGTGATACGCTGTGATTATATTCAGCAAACATTTTGTCATATAGATACATTAATTCGCATTGGCCCACAGCAGCAGCGGCTTGCTTTGAGGCTGTGTCAGATGGTCGTTCCCGTAGGCCGAGCTTACCCACTCCAACCGCTATTGCACCGGAGGATACCAAAATAAGTTCCTTGCCGGAATTGCGGATGTCCGATAAAACCTTGACTATTTGTTCCATACGGCGGATATTGATATGGCCGGACTTGTGCGTTAATGTAGAACTACCAATTTTAATCACAATGCGCCGGGACTCTTGAAAACAATTCATGCTTAATACGTCCTCCCCGAATCGTTTTGAATATTATGGCGTTGAGGTAATTATAGCAGACAACCCCCTAATACTCAACCTTCGCTTGAAATGTTTACAAAACTTCCGTATTCTTTATGAAAGTTGTATGCTATAATTTTAACATTAAACTGCAAAGGAGTTCTTGAGCAGTTGTCAAACTACAGGCGGGGGAAATCTGTACTCCCGCTGCTGCTTAAAGGTGATGCCTTATGTATAACAATAATCAATCTCCTATCCCTAATGAAAATTCCCAGACCCGATATAATCCCCAGGAATATACGTATGTTCACGGTTTGGGGTTTACACCCCTTCCTGTTGCAATCCGTGAACGTCATGCCCTGCGCCATTGTGCCAATTCCATTGGGATTGCTTTTATTGGTTATCTTGTCTTGGCTTCAACGCTGCCAGGTTTGATGGCTTCATTGATTACGGTTTATTTCCCTCAGTTCCGTTATTTTAACAGCGGCGCTTTTATGCCGGATTTCTTGTATCAAAGTATTGCATTATTTTCTACCACTCTGGCCATGGGAATCCCCTTTGCTATTTATGCCGCCAGCATCCATATCCCCTTAAAACGTGCGCTCCCTCTGAAAATGCCGGAACTTTCCATTGTTTTTCCCGCTGCGTTTATTTGTCTGGGGGCTTCTACAGTCGCTTCTGCCAGCAGTTCAATCATCCAGACAATCCTTTCCAATATTGGGCTTTACGCCCCTGGAAATGTGGAAGCTATGCCTGCTGAACATACTACCACTATCCTTTATATTATTAATTCGGTTCTGCTTCCTGCTTTTTTGGAAGAATTTGTTTTCCGCGGTGTTATTCTTCATTCCCTTCGGCGGTTTGGAGATGGTTTTGCCATCCTGATTTCTTCTATTCTGTTTGCCGCTGCTCATGGCAATATTATTGTTTTCCCGGTTGCTTTGATTGTCGGCCTTTGTATCAGTTATTTCGTTGTACGTACGGGATCGCTTTGGACAGGGATTATTGTTCATTTCTGCTATAATGGCATGAGTATTTTTCTGAATGAGCTTTATTCTGTTATCCCTTATGAATCAATGCTTTTAGTAGATTCCTTGGTAACGATTACTTACCTTGTGCTAGGGCTTGGGTCACTGATTTATCTTACTTGTACCCGCCGTGATATGTTTCATATCAAACCCTCCCAAACTTTCTTAAGTGAACCAGCCAAACTGAAGACATTCTTTTTTAGCGGTGCAATCCTTGCAGTCTGTATTATTTATGGTATTATGGCTGTGTTAAATATCAGCCTTTTATACTAACCTGGCAGGGAGAGCATACAATATTGGAGGTACAATTTTGTTTTTCCGCACTCTTGAAGATGAAACTTTTATGCGTGATGCCCTGGAACTGGCAAAAACTGCCTCCGCTTTTGGTGAGGTCCCTGTTGGTGCCATTGTAGTCAAGGACGGCTGTATTATAGGACGCGGCTATAACCAAGTGGAGATGTTGCATTCCCCTCTTGCCCATGCAGAAATCATTGCTATTGAAGATGCATGTCATACTATAAATAACTGGCGGCTGACCGGCTGCTCTCTTTATGTAACTTTAGAGCCCTGCCCCATGTGTGCAGGAGCCATATTAAACGCCAGGATTCAGCGCTTAATTTATGGTGCATCTGATCCAAAGGGGGGCTGCTGCGGTTCATTGATAAATTTATACGCATTGGATTTTAACCATCATCCAACAATTACCACCAATATATTAGAAAATGACTGTTTATCCCTTTTGGAAGATTTTTTCCAAAAATTGAGAATGTGAAAAGAGAACAATCTTTTTTTATTCATATTTAATTAACAATTTTCCCTGAAAAATATGCTATAATACTTTTCGAAGACAGTAATGTTTTCAGTCAATCCCCTTCTTTTTAACCATTTTTTCATTTTCTCTTTTTTATTTTTAGCGGTTCGCCTAACAGCGAGCCGCTCTTTTTATAAATTTGACAGTTTGACCTGTTTTATTAAAGAAAACCATTCTATTGTGGAAAACTAGTTCTTTCTGCTTGAAATCAGCTGAATTTCCCTATAAATATGTTGAAAAAACAGTTGATATTGTTTGAAACTTCTGCCAAAAGATATTTACTATTTGTATAATAATTTCTAAAAAACAAAATTTCAACATTCAGCGCTTAAATTCGACGGTTAAAATAATTGATTATATTCAACTTAATCGGTGAAAAGAAATTTTATTCAGTTGAAAAGTCTGTTGAATTTGTTGATAATCCTATATTCTTCTACTAATTGTATTTTTGTTGGAATCTTGGGGAAAATGTGGAGAAATGAAAAAGAAATTGACACAACACGGTCTTTTTATAAAAGAATGTTTGTATTGTGTTCTATTTTGCGATATAATAACCGCATAGACTCATAGCGGCTATAAAAAATTGCCGACCGATAGAAAAGGAAAGAAGTGACGCCATGAAAGTAAGGGCATTTTTGACAGCTCCTTTTACACCGTTCAAAGGGCAGGACTACAATCTAGTTGTATTTAAGAATGGCGAATC
Source organism: uncultured Oscillospiraceae bacterium (assembly GCA_910589145.1). GTDB lineage: Bacteria > Bacillota > Clostridia > Oscillospirales > Ruminococcaceae > UBA1405. The sequence continues at coordinate 109,694 of CAJUSD010000005.1, read as the reverse complement.
AGTAGTACCGCCTGAGCTGACAGAGTTATTTTTAGCATCCTGTAAAAAGTATGCACAAAAATTCAAGGTATATCTGGCAACCTGCCTGTATCAGGAAGAAAAGAATTTATGTATGGCATTATTCAGCCCCAAGGGAGAACTTTTAGGAGTACAGAGGGCAACGCATATTAATCTCAGATGGATAGATGAAATAGAGCCTTATGACGATATAGAAATTATTTCCACTCCATTGGGTAAAATATTTTTAGCAGCAGATGTAGACATTTATCATCCTGAGGTATTACGTTTAGCGATATTTAACGAATGTGATTTTATAATATCAAGCCAAATGTTTCCAATGGTGGATTTTAATGAAGATCGTATTTTTTTTGGAGCAAGAAGCGCAGCAGCAGCCAATCGAATCTATATTATACACACAACCACATATTCCTCTGCATTAATCTGCCCACCTGAACTGACCTCGGATGGAAGCGGTTTTTTAGCATATCCAACCGGGAAAGATCAAACGGTTGAATTTGACTGGGAGGATGCCGGCATTTCCCGGCGTGCCTTAATGGACGCTTTATTAGGGAGCAACTGTTTGCACCGTTATCGTAATATCTTGGAAAAGTAAGGGGATGGCCGAAATGGACTTATCGCTTCAAATGTCTGCGTTTTTGGCTTCTGTGAAAGTAACGCAGAAAAAAATAACAAAAGCGGTGGAAGCACTGGGAATCCAGCCTTCCTCTAATATGGGCTTTACCGACCGCCGCGCCGTCAGGGTTTCCGCTGTCCAATACGAACTAAAAAACTATGGAAGCCTTAAAGATTATATTTTTGATGTAAACGAATATATAGAAGAAGCCGTCAAGTCAGGATCACAGCTAGTTGTTTTTCCTGAAGGAATGGGGTTCGCCAGCCTGTCATTGGTTCCTCTGTATTCCAAAATACGCAGCCGGCTGAAAGGTGCTGTAGAAGAAGAAAAAGCCGAAGCGATGGAAATTGTTTCTGATGCGCTGATTGATTACTTTTATGAGGTTTACAGCACTCTGTTTTCAGAACTTGCCAAGGCTCATCGTATCTATATTGCTGCTGGGAGCACTTATGTTTATGAGGATAGTTCCCTGCGCAACCGTGCATTTCTTTATAACCCGTCTGGAGAAGAAACAGCTTGGCAGGACAAGCTGTTTCCCTCGGGTGACGAACTGGATATGGGAATGCTGGGCGGGGAGTCAATCCATGTGATAGAAACTCCTATTGGAAACATGTCCATGTTAATTGGGCAGGACGACGAATACTATGAACCCTTTAAAATCGCCTCCCTGTCTGGTGCAGATTTAATTGCCTTTTCTGCTGCCTACAGGGGGAGCCCTGACAAATTCCGCTCCATGGGAACCATTGCCGCCAGGGCGTATGAGTGCAGCCTATACTGTGTCCGTTCAGCAATGGTTGGCAGATTTGTCACAGGAGAAAAGCTCAATGACCATGCTGGAATTTACGGGCCCTATCTCAGCTGCAAGGGGGAGCATGGCATTATTGCGGAAGCCCCGGAAGACGGCAAAGGCCATGTTATTTCGGCAAGATTGGATTTTCAGCGTTTGCAGGACTCCCTCGACTCCTACAACTCTCAGTCAAACGATACGCTATCCGCTCAATACGGGGAGATTTTCAACCAAAATGTAGTTCCCTTCCCTTCCTCCATAGACTAAGAGCCTATCCCAAAATGATCCGCGCCCATCCAGCCTGCATATTTTCCGCCCAACCGCGTTGATTTCCCCTGCTGGGCGGCAGCCCGCCTGCGGAAAACCGCCTTGTTCGGCAAAAAATCTGACTGCGCAGTCTGGGTGCGTCTCATTCTGGAATAGACTCTAAACTTTTTGAGGGGCTTCGGCACAATATAGGCTGTTTTTCCTGTATCGTCTAAAAAAATCAAAGAATCCCAGTTTTCTTTCCTCCTTTCTGGTATAATCCAATACCTCCGGTAGCAGAATAGAATTGGAGGTGTAATCAAAGTATGGATAACCAGAATCACGACAGCAAATTTTCCCGCTTTCTCTCTGGAAAGGGTTTTTATGTGGCGTTGGCTGTTTGCCTCATCGGAACGGCAACAGCTGCCTGGGTTGCGATTGACTCCACTCAAAACGCTATTTTAGAAGAAAGCAGCTCCCAACTCAGCAGTTCTCAGGTTTCTCGTTCTTCCAGCAGCAGTTCACAGCCTGGAGGTTCTTCCTCCAGCTCTTCGACTGCTTCCAAAAGCTCTTTAGCAGGCCCTTCTTTGGCTAGCTCCAAGGCTTCTTCCAGCATCAGCAATACTGCCAGCAGTAAACCCGCTGCCGAAACGGTTACAGATGAACCTGTTTCATCAGCGGTAGTCAACGAGGAAAATCCCGATACGCAGGATGTAAACGCCCCTGTCGAGGATATTGCTGTTGACGAGGCCCTTTTTGCTACACAGGAACCGTTGGCTTTCACCATGCCCATTGATGGAGAAGTATTTGGAGTGTACTCTCAGGGCGAACTGGTACGCAATGTCACTCTTGGTGAATGGCGTACTCATGACGGCGTAGATATCCGTGCCGAAAAAGGTTCTCCAGTACGCGCTGTGGCTGATGGGGTTGTTTCTCAGGTTTACCATGATCCAATGTGGGGAACCGTAGTAGAGATTACCCATGCAGGTGGTTTGACGTCTGTCACCAGCGGGCTTGATCCCGCTGTTGCAGTGAAGCAGGGGGATTCTGTCCGTATTGAAGATACAATCGGTGTAGTTGGATCTATCCTTTCGGAAATCTCTTTGGAAGACCATATTCATTTTGGATTAAAACAGGACGGGAATTGGGTGGATCCTATCTCTGCAATGGGAAAGGTAATCCAATGAAATTGACGGTTTTTTCCGTCTTGAAGCAGAAAAAGAACGGTCTGCCACAGTGAAATGCGGCAGACCGTTCTTGGTGAAAAATACAAACTCAGACACAACCTAAAAGGCATATTAAAAAGATTTGAAGGTCCAGGGCTGTGCAGCGGAGCTGCACTCCTAAAAGGTTCCTTGGTCGGGTCCAGGGCAGACAGCCCTGGTCGCGCCCGCAGGCGCAAAATCCCTTTTGGCAAGAGCATTTTTCTTTTCTTCTTTCTTTTTGCGATAGAAAGAGAAAGAAGAAGCCCGCCATTTTCTCCACCTACCCTGAAAAACACCCCGGTGGGGTGTTTTTCAACATCAGCCTCAAAACCTCCAAAATTAATTTCCCTGCTTACTCTCTAAAGGTTATAAAGTATAGTACTGGGCCTGGACGTTCCATAGTTCATAATACTTGCCGTCCGTATCCGCCAGAAGCTCCTCATGTCTCCCTGTCTGGATTACCGCGCCTTCATGGAAAACGGCTATCTTGTCGCAGAACCGGCAGGACGCCAGACGATGGCTGATATATACCGCCGTCCGATCACCGGCGATTTCGTTGAAATTGCTGTAAACCTCGTATTCCGAGACCGGGTCCAGGGCGGCGGTGGGCTCGTCCAGGATAATAAAGGGAGCATCCTTGTATAAGGCGCGGGCTAACGCGATTTTCTGGGCTTCCCCGCCGGAGATTTCCACGCCGGATTTATCGTACCCTTTGTATAAATAGGATTCTGTCCCTTCAGGGAAGGCCGAAAGCCTCTCCCTGAAGTTTGCTTTTATCAAACATTCCTTTACTCTTTCCGCGTCAAACTCCCGGCTGGACGCTACCACTTCCCCCAGCCTGAAGGGGAACAGCTTGAAATCCTGAAATACCACAGAAAAAATAGACATATACTCGTCGTAGTTGTATTTCTGGATGTTCACCCCGTTTAAAAGGATTTCCCCTTCCGTGGGGTCGTACAGGCGGCAGAGCAGCTTGATAAAGGTGGTTTTGCCGGAGCCGTTCATCCCCACCACCGCCAGCTTTTCCCCGATTTTGAACTTTATGTTTACATGGCGCAGGGCGTAAGCATCGGTGTTGGGGTATTTGAAGGACACGTCTTTAAACTCAACGTCATATTCGTTGTCGTCCCGCTTTTCAACGGTCAAAGTGCCTTTATACATATTGTTGGGGATGTCGAAATACTCAAAATACCGTTTCAGATAGTGGTTGTTGTTAAAGGCGTTCTGGACTGCTGCTGTAAAATGAACCGCCGCGTCCATCATCAGCATAATACACGCCACGTACTTGGCAATATCCCCTACGGAAATGCCGCTGGACAGCGCCGCAAAGATTAAAACCCCATACAGCCCGAACTGGAACGCATATTTCAGCAGCTCTGCCGGAAGCGTCCACAGGGCGCTGCCGCACGACGTTTTGAGAAACCCGTGATAATAGGTCATGTCAATTCCCATTTTTTCATCCGCCAGGTAATCCTTCATAGCATACAGGCGTATGTCCTTGCCTGCGCTGTAATTGTCTATATACCCATAGAAGGCGCGGTCCATGGTATTCAGGTCAACGCAGGAACCCCAGAATTTTTGTTCGATTGCAGCAATTCTGGAAACCGACAGCATGGATACAGCCAGCGTGAGGATAAAGCCCCCGGCTAGAGCCAGTTTATACCATGCTGGAAGAGAAGGAAGGGCAAAAAAGGATGCGGTTAAAGCAAGGGACGCGATTATTTTGGTTCCGTTGGCGATGAGCTCCTGCGTATTGTACAGCATACTGTATAAATTGAACCCGGTCTGGTTTTCCCTTCTGATCCTGTGCTTCCGGCGGGCCACTTCCGGGTCCTCTATGGATGCATACGCCATTTTCATGGCTTTGTCGGAGAATAACCAGTCTTCATTGTGGTAGACAACGTTTTCACGGGCTTCCCTGACACAGCCAATCCAGGCAGCCAGCAGCTTTGCCATAAACACAAGCCCCACCGTCAGCAGGACGTATTGGACAATGACGGACAGCGGCTGCCCCCCATACAGCGCGTCTATGAGCTTTGCGGAAAAGTAAACGGGGATATAGCCTGTAAGCGAAGACAAAACCTTTTCCAGAATCAGATATACCATATACCGCTTTTCCAGCGCCACGCACAGCCTGAAGCCCCTTTTAAAAATATGGACATGTTCTTTCAGCTTCACTTTTCATCGCCTCCCTTTTCGCCGCCATCCTGGTTTTGATCCTGATACCAGCAGCTTTGAATCTCAAACATCTCCTTGTATCTGCCGCCCCGCTGCATCAGCTCCTCATGGGTCCCCTCCTCGCGGATATGCCCCTTCTCCAGCAAGAGTATCCTGTCGCAGAAGGAAGTGGACGCTAACCTGTGGGAAATAAACAGCGAGGTTTTATTGACACACATCTGGTTATACGCCCTGTAAATATTGCTTTCCGCAATAGGGTCCAGGGCGGCGGTGGGTTCGTCCAGCACAAGAACAGGAGCGTCTTTATACAAGGCGCGGGCAAGCATCAGCTTTTGGGCTTCCCCGCCGGAAAGCTCGGTGCCGTCTTTATTTACCCGCTTGTCCAGTTTGGTGTTGATTCCCTGGGGGAGCGTGTCGAGTTTTTCCCCAAGCCCCGCAAGGCGGATACACCTTTCCGCCCTGTCTAGGTCGGTTTTTTCTGTGTAAGTTCCCGAAACCGTTTCCGCCAGGGAAAGGAAGGATGTTCGGATATCCTGGAAAACAGGGGACAGGAGGAGGTAGTAATCCTCCCGCCTGAAATCGCTGACGGGAATCCCGTTTATCCGTATTTCGCCGGCAGTGGGGCGGTACAGCCCGCATAACAGCTTGACCACCGTCGTTTTTCCCGCCCCGTTTACGCCGATCAGCGCCAGCTTTTCGCCGCGGCGTATGGTAAAGGATAGGTTGTGGATTGTGTCTTCCCCCGCCCCTTCATAGCGGTAGGAAACATGGTCAAATACAATTTCCGGCAGTCGGGACAGATGTTCTTCCGCTTCCGCCGAGCCGGAGCCGTCCTGGTCGGGATAATCCACATAATCCCGGTAATCGCAGACCAGCAGGCTGTTGGAATGAACCTTGTTCCAGCAGTCGATAATGCCGCCAACCCATGCGGCAAAGGAGGAAATCGCTGAAAAATAAAGGACAAACTGACTGATGGAAATTTCATTTTTCAGGATCATGGAGATCAGCAGCGCATACGCTCCCCCGTCTCGAACCAGAATGACGGCAAGGTCTGCGGCGCGGGAACCAGCCCTGCGGATGGATTCCTTTTTTTTCCATATGAGGTTTTCGGCGGATAATTCCCGGTACCGCTCCTCAATCCATTGGGACATCCCATAAATACGGATATCCTTGGCGCTGGCAAAATCGTCCGGCAGTTCTTCCACCAGTCCCAGCCTGCGGCCCAGGTCAGCCCTTTCAGGCCGGTGCTGATATTCCCATTTATTGAAAGCCCGTACCGCGACCAGGTTTACAGCAGGGGCTATGGTCAGCAGCGGAACCAGCCATGGGCTGGCAAAGGAAATGACCGTGCCGAACAGGAAATATCCAAGGATATTTTTAACCATCCCGAATTCATTGGTGACAATATCCGAAACAGGCAGCTTATGGTTCCACATCTGCGTCGCCCTTTCCGCCCGGCTGGCAAGGTCCCGAACCTCCTTTTTTTCATAATCCTGATAGAACATGGAGAGCTTTTTGCGGGTAATCCTATCGGTCAGCCGGTTCTTATAAAATTCAAGTTTGGCGGACTGGATATAGTTCAGGGCTTTTTGCAGGATACCCCCCGCAAACATGGCTGCCATGACCAGCCCCACCGTCATAAGGGCGTGTTCCAGTGTCTGCCCCTCCGCCACCTCTGACACTACTAGGGACGGGAGATAGATTCCAAGATACTGCATCCCTATCTCCACGGGAATCAGCAGAACGATGATGAAAAACGCGGCGGGGCTGTATTTCATCAGCATTTTTGCCGACCACAGGGAATTATCCAGCGCGGAATGGCTGGGCTTTTTCTTTTTGTCCATTTTGCTATCTCCTTACGATATGGTGTAATACTGTGCTTGGGCGTTCCAGAGTTCATAATACTTGCCGTCTGTATCTGCCAAAAGTTCCTCATGGTTCCCTGTCTGGATTACCGCGCCCTCATGGAAAACGGCTATCTTGTCGCAGAACCGGCAGGACGCTAAACGATGGCTGATATATACCGCTGTCCGGTCCCCGGCGATTTCGTCGAATTTGCTGTAAACTTCATATTCCGAAACCGGGTCCAGGGCGGCGGTGGGTTCGTCCAGGATGATAAAGGGTGCGCCCTTGTAGAGAGCGCGGGCTAACGCGATTTTCTGGGCTTCCCCGCCAGAGACTTCCACCCCGTCCGAGTCGAAATTTTTGTAAAGGCTGGTTTCCGCCCCTTTGGGCATAGATTCAAGCCGTTCCCCAAAGCCCGCCTTTTCCAGACAGGCGAGAACCTTTTCCCGGTCAAATTCCGCGCTTGCCGCCACGTTCTGGCCAAGGCTGAAGGAAAATAACTGGAAGTCCTGGAAAACCACCGAAAAGATAGACATATACTCCTGGTAATCGTATTTTTTGATATTTACATCGTTGAGCAGGATCTCCCCCTCCGTGGGGTCGTACAGGCGGCAGAGCAGCTTGATAAAGGTGGTTTTGCCAGAACCGTTCATCCCCACAACTGCCAGCTTTTCACCGACTTTGAACTTAATGTTTACATGGTGCAGGGCGTAAATATCGGTTTTGGGGTACTTGAAAGATACATCCCGGAATTCTACATAGTATTCGTTGTCGTCCCGTTTTTCCACGGTCAGAGAACCTTGGTACATTTTGTTGGGCAGGTCGAGGAATTCAAACATCTTTTTTAAATGGAGACAGTACACCTCATTATCAGCCAGCATATACATAAATTCTTTTACGCCTTCCCCCAGTTTAGACAGCGCCGCGACATACTGCACAATGTTTCCCACACTGAACGCTCCGAGAAACGCCTTTGCCACCACAAACAGATAACAGACCATATCCGCCGCCCCAACGGCAAGCACCCCTAGGGCAGGATAAAAAGACCTCTGGAAGTTGGGCTTTCTGTCCTCCCTGTCTTTCTGGGCAAGCCCGCCGATTATTTTTGAAATAAAGGAATTCTGTTTGTAAATGCGGACATCCTTCGCCTTTTCAGGATTCATATATAAATCGCGGCCATAAAACTGGAATACACGGTTAAACCAAACCGTCCCTTTGCACCAGTTTATAAAAATGTCATTTTCTTTTTTTAAGGCGCTGGAATTGATAAGCCCGCTCAGGATGAACCCCAACAGCAGCCCGGCCATCCAGACGGGATGATCCATAAGCCTGTTCCCTGTTTTGGAAAGGAAAAGGGTAAAGGTAAGCGCGGCAGAAGCGGCTATATTTACAAAAATACGGATAAACGTCGGCGTTCCCCAGACAAGCTGTGCCAGCCCGTTCCCGAACATATAAAGGTTTTCTTCCACATCCTGCCGGCGGCGCTGGATTTCCGCATTTTCAACGTCTTCAAAATCCAGCGTCATTTCTTTGTCTGCAAATATTTTCCGAAACCAGCTCCACATCATCGCTTCCCTTTTATTGCATACCTGCCCGACAATGCCTTTCAGCGCCGCGCACAGGAAGTTGAGCAGGACAGCCCCTGTCACATACGCCGCCGCTGCTGCCATCCTGCGCTGGCCGGCAATTTCATCAATAATCCTTGCGGAAAACCATACGGATATGAAAGGCTGGAGGGAATTCAGCAATTCATACAGCGCTTTTCCCTGGACAAGCCCCGGACAATATTCCTTTAAAACCCCAAAGCCCCGTTTGGTAAGGCTGACACGCTCTTTAATCGAAATCCTGTTCATCCTTCCGCCTCCCCTCTCTGGACTTTCTCCCTGTAATATTTCGCCTGTATCTCAAATAAATCGTAGTATTTCCCCTTTCGTGCAAGAAGGATGTCGTGGGTGCCTTCCTCACAGACCGCGCCATCTTCTAACAGTATTACCCTGTCACAGAAGCTGGTGCTTGCCAGACGATGGGAAATGAATATGGCTGTCCTCCCTTTACTGATTTGATTGTAATTCTGGTACATACTGCTTTCCGCAATAGGGTCAAGGGCGGCGGTCGGCTCATCCAAAAGCAGGACAGGGGCAGCTTTATACAGGGCGCGGGCTAACAGCAGCTTTTGGATTTCACCGCCGGAGAATTCAACCCCGTCATCATATATAGTCTTGCCAAACTGGCTTTTCAGCCCCTGGGGAAGCCCTTTGATTTTATCCCAAAGCCCCGCCGTCTTCAGGCAGCTTTCCACCCTGTCAGGTTCCAGCTTTTCAGAGGGTGTTTCCGCGACAATTTCCCCAATGGCAACAGGCAGGATGCTATACTGCTGGAACACGGCGGAAAACAGCCCGTAAAATTCCGGGCGGTTATATTCCCGGACATCCACGCCGTCATATAATACCTGTCCTTCGGTGGGGTCAATCAAACCGCAGAGCAGTTTGACAAGGGTTGTTTTCCCTGCGCCGTTTAAACCCACAATGGCTAAATGTTCGCCGGGGGCGATTTTCAGGTTAATCCGGTACAGGGCATATGTTTCTGAACCTTCATACCTGTAACTGACATTTTTCAGTTCAATTTCTTTCGGAGTATGGACAGGGGGGATTTTTACCCCGTTTTCCCGGCGGCAGGATTCAGGGTATTCGATATACGAACGGTAATAATTGATTTTTAAATTCCACTGGTTCAGCTCCGCCAGCTTGGAAAAAATACTGCCGAGCCAGGAGGAAAACCCTGCGATTACCCCAAAATACAGTACAAAATCCGCGGCTGTAATCCTGCTGTTCCAAACCAGGTACAACAGGTACAGATAAGCGGCGGCTTCCCGGAGCAGGGCAAGGCCGCTGTCGCAGACGGAAACGCCGAAAACCTTATTTGTCAGCCGTTTATACCATTTTTCAAGGCTTCCCATGTTTTCCCTGTAAACGTCGGAAAACCATTGAACCATATGATACAGGCGGATATCCTTGGCAGAGCGGAGTTCCCCGGAAGACGAACTGATATAGTTGAACCTTTGCTGGCAGTTAATCCGTTCCCGGCTGTTTTCATCCATCCAGCAGGTAATCCTCCGGTTGAGAATATAGCTGACAGCCGTCGTGGCTGCCAGGAAAACAACCATCATCCAATGAAGCTTTGAAAGGATTGCCCAGAATACAGACAGTCCCAAAACACTTGTAAACAGCTCAATCAGGTTAAAATAAATCATTGCAAGGGGCGCCTGGGTTCCATTGCAGCAGGAAAAGGCTTCTGTCTGCAGTTTTCGGAAAATCCCGTTTTCCTGATTTTGATAATCGGTGGTTAATCCTTTGGAAGCTACATGGCTGAGGTAATAGGTACACATTGCCATTTTCTGAGCAAAGATATACCATGTAAAAAATTTTTTTGCGGCTGTCAAAATAGCAATAGCCCCTGTAAAAATTAACACAACTGTCATCAGTTCCAAAAAGGTGCTTTTAAAAGTGATCTTTTCAATGACAACTTTGGGAAGATAAGTTGTCATTACCGGAAGGATCACGCTTATCAAGACAGCAAGTACGCACCAGAGCAACAACAATGGATAAAATTCAGCAGTGCTTTTGATACAGTAGCAGACGTTTTTCACCAAAGAATAACGGGTGCGGTTTAGTTCGTCGCTGGCTGGGGTTGTCTTTGGCTTCATAGGCTGTATCCTCCTCGAATTTAGACTGTATAATACTGCGCCTGAGCGTTCCACAATTCGTAATACTTCCCACCGCTGTCCGTTAAAAGCTCCTCATGGCTTCCGGTCTGGATAATCTCCCCCTGATGGAATACGGCTATTTTATCGCAGAACCGGCAGGAAGCCAGACGGTGGCTGATGTATACCGCTGTCCGGTCCCCGGCAATTTCGTCAAACTTGCTGTATACTTCATACTCTGAAACCGGGTCAAGGGCTGCGGTGGGTTCGTCGAGAATGATAAAAGGTGCATCTTTGTATAAGGCCCGTGCCAGGGCTATTTTCTGGGCTTCCCCGCCGGAGATTTCCACCCCGTCCGAGTCGAAATTTTTGTAAAGGCTGGTCTCCACTCCTTTTGGCATGACTTCAAGCCGTTCCCCAAAGCCCGCCTTTTCCAGACAGGCGACAACCTTTTCCCGGTCGTATTCCGCGCTTGCTGCCACGTTCTGCCCAAGGATGAAGGAAAATAGCTGGAAGTCCTGGAAAACCACCGAGAAGATAGACATATACTCCTGGTAATCATACTTTTTGATGTTCACACCATTTAAGAGGATTTCCCCCTCTGTGGGATCGTACAGGCGGCAGAGCAGCTTGATAAAGGTGGTCTTGCCGGAGCCGTTCATCCCCACCACCGCCAGCTTTTCGCCGACTTTGAACTTGACGTTTACATGGCGCAGGGCGTAAATATCAGTATTCGGGTACTTGAAGGAAACATTCTTAAATTCAACATAGTATTCGTTGTCGTCCCTTTTTTCCACGGTCAAAGAACCTTGATACATTTTGTTGGGAATGTCCAGATATTCAAAAGTCCTTTTCAGGTGGCGGCAGTACAAAGTATTATCGGACAGCATGGCCCACAGCTCCCGGATGCCGTCCCCGAATTTGGAAAGCACCGAGACATACTGCACGATATTTCCTATCCCGAACGCCCCTAAAAATGCCTTGACCACCACAAACAAATAGCACGCCACATTGGACACACCCACCAACAAAGAGGAAAGCGCAGGATATAATGTCCGCAGGAAATCATATTTATCCTCTTCTTTGCCGCCCATGAAGACGGAAAACTTTTTTATTGTCTTTTCTGCAATTCCGCTTTGGTCATAAATTCGGACGTCCATCGCTTTTTCAGGTTTTTGGGAAAGCCTGAGTGTGAAAAAATCAAATGTACGATTGGAATACGCCATATTTCTGGTGGTCTTTTCAAAAAGCAGGTCAGTCTTATTTACTGCTTTGTAATTGCCATAACCGCTCAAAACAATGAAAAACAAAAGAATGGCAATCCAGATAGGATTATCCATCAAAGCGTTTCCGGTTTTGGAAACAAACAGGGAAACGGTCATAGCAACCGAAGTCGTTATGTTTACGAAAACGCGAACCAGAAGGGGCGTGCTGACCACAAGCTGGGGCAGGCCGTAACCAAACATAAAAAAGTGTTCAAATAACTTTTTATGCTGATGCTGTATCTCCGCGTTTTCTATATCTGGGAAGTCCATGGACATCTGTTTGTCGGCAAACATTTTTTCAAACCATCTCCACATTTCCGATTCCTTTTTTCTGAATATTTCTTTCAGAGCGGTTTTCAAAACATAGCAGGCAAAATTAAAAAGGACAATGCCAACCACATACAGAACAACCGTTTCCACTCTGCGCAGACCGGAAAGTTCATTGATGATTTGGGCAGAAATCCAGACAGACACAAAGGGCTGCATGGCGCTGACTGCTTCGGCCAGCACCCCGGTTCGTACCATACCAGGGCAATAGTGGTTGATGATTTTAAATCCCCGCTTGGGAAGTTCTATGCGTTCCCTGATAGAAATCCTGTTCATTCTGCCGCCTCCTCACTTTGTGCTTTCTCTCTGTAATATTTTGCCTGCATCTCAAACAGTTCGCAGTACTTTCCCTTTAACGCAAGCAGGCTGTCATGGGTACCCTCTTCGCAGATCGCCCCGTTATCAATCAAAATCACCCTGTCGCAGAAGCTGGTGCTCGCCAGCCGGTGGGAAATAAAAAGGGCTGTTTTTCCGTCGCTGAACCGGCTGTAATTCTGGTACATTTCGCTTTCTGCAATGGGGTCAAGGGCGGCAGTGGGTTCATCCAGAATCAGGAGCGGGGCGGCTTTATACAGGGCGCGGGCAAGCAGAAGTTTCTGCACCTCTCCGCCGGAAAACTCAATGCCGTCGTCGAAAATATCCCGCCCGTACTGGCTGTGTACCCCTTGGGGAAGCTGCTGGATTTTATCCCAGAGCCCGGCAGATTTCAGGCTTTGCTCCACCTTGTCAGAATTCAGCTTTTCCGATGTAGTCTCTGCTACAATTTCCTCAATCGCTACAGGGAGGATGCTGTATTGCTGGAATACCGCTGAAACCAGCCTGTAATATTCCTGCCGGTTGTATTCCCGTATATCCACGCCGCCATATAACACCTGTCCTTCGGTTGGGTCAGTCAAACCGCAGATAAGCTTGACAAGGGTTGTTTTGCCCGCTCCGTTTAATCCAACAATGGCAAGATGTTCTCCAGGCTTAATTTTCAGGCTGAAATGGTGCAGGGTATCTGTTTCGGCTCCTTCGTATTTGTAGCTGACGTTCCTCAGCTCTATTTCTTTGGGCAATCCATCCGATGACAGTTTTTCACCGCCCTCTCTGCGGTAGGTGTCAGGGTATTCCAGATAGGAACGGTAATAGTTTGCTCCCAGATTCCACTGGTTCAGCTCGGACAGCTTGGAGAAGATGTTGTCCAGCCAGGAGGAAAAACCTGCAATGATACCAAAGTACAGCACGAAATCCGCAACGGTAATTTGCCCCCGCCAAATCAAGGCTATCAAATACAGATATGCGGCAGTTTCCCGCAGCAGGGATATTCCGCCCCCATAAACTGCGTTTCCGAAAAGTTTTCGGGTCAGCCGCCTGTACCATCCGGCAAGTCCATCCATGTTTTTGTTATAAATATCTGAAAACCATTTTGCCATATGGTAAAGCCGGATATCCTTGGCCGGGCGAAGCTCCCCGGCGTTTCTTGAAATGTATCCCATCCGCTGCTGATAGTCAATCCTTTCCCGATTCTGTTCAGCCATCCAGTGAAGAATTTTTCTTTTGAGAAAGTATCCAACTAAGGCAGAAGCCATTAAAAATACAACTACCAAAATATGAAGCTGGGAAAGGATAGCCCAATATACCGACAGCCCCAGTATACCGGTCATCAATATCGGCAGGGTGGAGTATATACTTATCAGCGGTGAACGGTCATTGATGCAGGCTTCCAAACTATATGACTGTAATTTTCTGAATATTTCATTTTCCTGGTTGCGGTAATCTGTGGTCAAACCCTTTTTAACATACTCTAAAAGATAAGTGTCTATCATTACAAATCTCCGCAAACCGATATACCGGGTAAGGAACTGGCTTGCACAGGTCAGAAGGGCGATGCCTCCTGTAAATGCAAGTACCACCATGACCAGTTCCCGCAGGCTGTTCCCGGAGGACACCCTGTCCAATACCACTTTCGGCAGGTAGGTTGTCAAAAGTGGGAGCGTCACATTGACCGCAACCAGCAGCACACACCAAACCAAAATGGAAAATCGGACTTTGGCGGTATTGCAGATGCAGTACCAAATATTTTGTATAGTTGAATAATGGGTGCGGTTCAGTTCATCGCTGGATGTCTGTTTTTTTGTTTTCATGGGCTTTGGCCTCCCTTCGGACTGTATTCTACCATAAAAAACCACGAAAAAGAAAATTCGTGCACTAACTGCGTCTGTCAGTACACGAATTGCATTTATTCGATGGCGGGAACCAGAAATTCTGAGGTAAAGGCTCCCTCCTCGCTGTTATATTTACACCATCCGCCGTGGCCTTCCAATATAGCTTCTGCCCTTTTCAACCCAAAGCCATGAAATCCTTTCTTGCGGGAAAGGAAAAGCTTTCCGGTTCTCTGCTTCTTCTCCCCAGCAGAATTGAGCATGGAAAAGTAGAGCATTTTCCCCTTCATTGCTATATAAAGCCGAATAAAACGCCCTTCTGGTACAGCTTGACAGGCTTCAATGGCGTTGTCCAGCAGATTCCCTACAATAATGCTCAGTTCTGCATCGGTAATAGTAAGATGATCAGGTACAGATGCTTTTACTGTCACAGCAATATTTTCTGCTTTTGCCTGGGCGACTTTTGCTGAAAGAATTGCATCCAGGGAAACATTTCCTGTTTTTAACAGGGTATCTACATTCATAAGCTGATGGTTAAGCTGTTCAATATATACCAGCGCCCGTTCCAGCTCCCCGGCTTTCAACTGGCCTTTCAAGGTTTGAAGGTGGTGGTGGAAATCATGTTTGTAACCCCGCATTTCCGTATAGATGCTTCGAACCTCTCCCAAGTGCCGCTTTGCCTGCTCCGTCTGATATTCCACAAGCTTCAAATATGTTTTCTTTCTCATACTTCCGCCCTCAATTCCGCTCAATAAACGCCCGGTTAATATCATCATATTTTCCCCGCGCCAAAGGAAGTTCCGTCCCATTTTCCATACATATTGTATTCCTTGATATCCTTACAATGTGTTTGAGGGATGCCAGATAGGAACGATGGACACGGTAAAAATCATTGCTGACCCTCTCCGAAAAGGCGGAGATACTTTCCTTAGTTTTGTAATCCCCTTTTAAAGTATGGATTATAATATAGTGCAGCAGAGATTCCACATATACAATTTCAGATTCCCAAAGTTTGACGGTTCCGCTTTCGCAGATAACCACCAGGGAAGGCGGTTCCACTGAAAGTTTTTCTGCTGCCCTGGAAAGTACCGGCAGCAGTTTTTCCTCTGTAATAGGCTTAATCAGATAATGAAGGGCGTTCACCTCATAACCCTCGCCGAAAAACTCAAAGTGGGAGGTTATAAAGACAATCTCCGCCCGTTTATTATCCCGGCGGATACGTTTGGCAAGGTCAACGCCGGACATTCCTTTCATTTCTACATCCAGCAAAAGAATATCATAAGTCTTTTCTTCATCATAGTCAAAGAGAAACGCCTCCGATGAAGAAAAGGATTTAATCTCACAGATGTGGCCAGAGGTTGTCCCCCACTTTTCGACAATAGAGGAGATGGTTTCAGTCTGGGTTGATTCGTCGTCACAGACTGCTATTTTCATTTTCATTGGATATCACTGCCCCTGTGTGCAAAGATATCCTTATTATAGCATAATATCGAAAAAAATGCTCCCAAAAAATCAAATTGCGTATTTGCAGATAAAACCTGCAACACATATAACCTAAAGCAGATTAAAAAGGTTTGAAGAGTCCAGAGGAACTTTCCTAAAAAGTTCCTCTGGTCGCGCCCGCAGGCGCGAAATACTCCAACATACTAAAAATTACAAAAAAGCAAAATCTAAAAGAGAAAAAAGCCCGTTTGCGAAAGCAAAATACCTTGGTGGGAGAAACTGGTCCAGACCAGGAACAACATAAGAAAGGAGATTAAAAGGGCTTTTTAACCCAGCGAATTCCAATTCGCGAACCGTTACCGCCCAGCTAAAGAAAAAGTCACAGTTACATCCCCAGTTCCCAAAGCTTCCTCCCAGCCGGAAAGGTCATCAATTTTCCCCAGCCTTGTATAGCTCCAGGCATTAGAACCATAGAAAATAACAATTTGATTTCCATTGTATAAAACAATGTCCCCCGCCTGGGTGGTGGTTTGACGGTCGTCAGCAGGCAGGCTTTTCCCCAAAGATCCCACTTTTTCAAAACCGGAATAATCACTCATTTGGATCATTATGGGAGCATCCCGTATCATTTCCATAAAAGCATTTACAGTGTCGTTGTCCTCAAAGGCCGCAGAAAAGGTGCGCCCTCCTGCTTGTACATTCAGTTTCATTTCGCTGGCCCCCTGAGCATTTTCATTTGACAGTTCCGGTTGTGAGGATTCGATTTCCATGGATTCAGATACAAACGGCGCACTTTCCGCCCATATGCTTTGCAACGAGGATTCATTTTCCTGTACATCGCCATATCCGGCAAACGCCAAAAGCAGAGAAAGAAGCCCAGCCCCAAAATTCAAACTATCGTGATTTATAGCAAACCCTCCTCTCTTTGATTGTTTCAATGTTCAAAAATCAGGCGAAGGAATACCACTATCCCCAAAAGGCAGAGGATTCCTCCAAAAACCCGATTGATTCCCCACAGGTTCACTTTGTCTATTCGCTTCCCAACAAATCCGGCTCCAACGGTCAAAGCGCCCCACCAAAGATAAGTACCTGCAAACACTCCGCAGACCAGCAGCAGGCCATCTGAAAGGAACATTCCGCCGGAAATTCCAAACCAGGAAAAGGCAAATAGAAATGTAAGAATTTCCGCAGGGTTTGTAATGCCAATCATAAAGGATGAAAGAAACATCCCTGCAAATCCAATGGCTTGGGGAGCAGCACCAGCGGCTATTTCCTTTTTTATCAGCAGGCGGACACCCATGAAAAGAACCAGACCGCCGCCCAAAAGATGGATGGCGGTCTGAAACCGAAGAAGGAAATCCGAAATAAATGTAAGGCCAAAAACACCAACCGAAGCATAAAAACAGTCTGCCGCCGAGGAGCCAAGCCCAGTGAAAAGTCCCGCCTTAGCTCCGCCGTGGAGGGTGCGCTGTACCGTCAAAGCCCCGACAGCACCCGCCGGAATGCCAAACAGCAGACCAATACAAATGCCTTTCAGAAGAAACCCCATTTTTATTTTCCCCTTCAAAGCATTAAGCACATTGGCATTTTTTTGCTATAATAATCTCCCCGCTGGCCCCGTCTATGTCCCGAATAATTTTCCCAACTGACGGAACATAGATATGGCCGGACAGGGGATTTTTTATACTGTCAATGGGAGCGGTAAGGGCTGCTTCCACCTCTGAACGCTCGAAAGCAAGGTCTGTGTCAATCATCTCGCAGTCAATCAGACGGAGGTTCCTGCAATAGCAAAGGGGCTGCGTACCGATAATTTTGCAGTTAATGAATGTGACATTTTCGCTGTACCAGGCCAGATATTCTCCCTTTATTACACTGTTTTTCACAGTAATATTTTTTCCATGCCAAAAAGCGTCTTTGGTATCAAAAGTGCAGTTCTCAAACACAGCGTTCTCAATGTACTGGAAGGAATATTTTCCCTTCATCTGCACATCTTGGAAAGTAAGATTAACGGAACGCATCATAAAATATTCGCTTTGGATGGTGCAGCCTTCCACTTCAATTCCCCGAGTAGACCATCCGAATTCCGGGGAGATGATGTCACATCCCTTTATCCGAACATTGCCGCACTCCCGAAGGGCCTTGATACCATGAAGCTTGCTGTCCTGAATTTCTACATCATGTGAGTACCATAGAGCAGCCCGGCAAAGCTCGGTCATCTCTGAGCTTGTAATTACAAGCCCCTCGTCGTGCCAGAATGGATAGCGGAGATTGAAAAAGCAGCCGTCAATATGGACGTTTTTCCCTTCTTTAAAGGCGCTTTCCCCGTCGGCGGGGCCATCGAAGGAGCAATCCTTTACTAAAACGCTTTCCTCACCGTAAAATGCCCGTTCTTCATCAAAAGTTCTGTTTGCAATGGTTTTCATCTGAAAAGCTCCTTTCATTTGTTTGTTTTTTTCATCTGGTATACCAAATAATCCAGGCAGTCTATCTTTTTCTGTTCTTCATGGACAGTATCTAAAAGGCGGCTCCGCTGTTTTTTCAGCAGCCGGAAACTCTCTGGTTCCCTTCCGCACTTGATACACTCTAAAAAGGAAGAAATATCCTTTTCGTTACAGCCTGCATCCCGCAGATTTTGAATGATATCTTCCTCAGAACAGGAAAGCTTCATGTTTACCCTTCTCTCTTTACCTGTACTTACTTGCTTGGGCTGATAAATACCAGCTTGTTCCCCCAGCCCTCCAGAACCGGGTTGTTTTCAACGGCGCTTACAAATTCGTCTGTATCATCAAAGTAACCTACAGGGGTATATTCACCGGAGACTTCCGCCTCGTGGAAAAACAGAACAATACGGTTAGGCTCTGAGTAGTAAACTGTCCCAGCGGCTTCGCTGGCAATCCTTTCGGGGTTGGACGGGATTTCATACCTGCTGGGGATATCATAGTACTGCATAACTTCCCAGTTGTCATAATCGTCATAGTGGTAGATAGGAAGCTGCCAGCTTGCAGTTCCCACATGGCGGGCAATGGCTGCCGCAGTCTCGTTGTCATATAGATGCATGGTAAAGGATGTACCATCCTGCCCAAACTGAACAATAAGTTCTGTATCAGAGCCATTTTCTGGTTCTGCGCTGATGGTTTCCTGTGAACTGTTGTTTTCGTTGGCAGCAAGAACCGTTATATTGCTCTCCTGGCTGCCAGTGCTGATAGAAGTATTTGTAGGACTGCTGTCAGGGCTGGAAGGGCTTTCGCTGGAACTGTTTATGATGCTGGCCTGGCCTAAACCTGCTGTTGAACTGCTGTCCTGGGAGCTGGAAAGCGTGTTTTGGCTGCATCCAGCAAGGGAAGCAGTTAAAATTAAAAAAATCGAAACTGTTTTGAATAATTTTCTTTTCATTGCAGTACATCCTTTCCAAGTACATTATGTTTTTCTGAATCCTAATTATAATCCGGGTTTCTAAATATAGCAAATACTTATAATAAATATATGTCCATGATAAAAAAGCATAGTAAATCAATCTGCTGCCAGTATGGACATATGGGTTTTAGAGATTTTCCCTGCTGTCATCCAACCAGAGGCAAAAAACAACAAAGTAATGGATATACCAGGAAACAGGATAGTTCCAAGCCCCGGACGGGAGGAAAAGCTGCTGATTCCCGCCAGTTCCATGGCAGCGGAAACCAGAGGGTCAGTGAATATTGCCGCCAGCACCGTCCCAACCAGAAAGCCGGGGACTGCCGCTATTCCAAACCGCAGGGCAAAGGTAAAGCGCAGACTTCCCGGTGTAAACCCCATTGCCCTGTATATGGCTAAGTTCCGGCGTTCTGCCGCAAGCAGCCTTCCACTGGTCATAGCGGTGACAATAAGTATAAACAATGCCGCCATACCATAAAGGAAAAGGGTAAGCGCCCGCATTGCTGCAATAATGCCAAACAACCCCGGCCAGGTATTTTCGTGGACGTGAACATCCCCGCCATAGGCCGATTCCAGAGCCTTTACAATAGCAGGTTTTTGGGAGGGATCGGATAAAAAGTAATGCCAGCACCAGAGATTGGGGTGATCCATTCCAATTTTCAAATACCCTTCCCGGCTCATGCCGATAGTGGCTCCCATATCGTTGGCGCAGGAGTAAATTCCAGTGACAAGGTATTCCCTGCTGCCTTGGCTGCTCCCCACGGTAAGGGTATCGCCAATGGAAACGTCAAAGTCCGCCGCCATGTATCGGGTAATGACAATTTCATTTTCACCATAACAGGGGCTTCCCTCCAGAAGATGAAACCGCTCCGGCTGGTCAATAACGTTAGCGGTATGGTCTACCCCGTTTACTGTAACGCCGGGCATAGCCAGAAGATAAACGTCGGTAATATCGCTGTACTGCCGGATGGTTTTCTCAAAATCCTCCTGAACCAGCGTGCCGAAAGACTGTACGCCAAGATCATGGTCGGCAGGATTAAAGGCGTCCATCATGCCCTTACCGTTAGGGCCAAGCCAGGAATCCATCCGCCCAACAACTGAGGCAAAGAATACCAACAGTGCAGCCACAAGGCAGGCTCCCAGATATCGCCCCATTCCTGTGACAAATTGGCGCAGGGCAAGGCTCCCGCCCAGCCAGATGCTGGAAAGACTGGGCAAACCCTTTACTGAAATCAGTCCTCCGCCTGTTTTGCCCCGAATGGCCCCCATAGGTGCAACACGGCCGAGCTTTCCTAATTTCCAAAAAAGAAAGACAGCGGGAACAGCCAATACAAGGACAAAAGCCGCAAAACAGAGGGCTGACGGCAGAGATGATGGAATAAGGATTCCGGTAGTGGCAAGGGTTGCAGCGGCAATTGTCCTGCTTACTGCGGGAACCAGTATAAGCCCTAAAAGCATCCCTGGAAGGATAGCCGTCAAATACTGCGCTGCCTGAACTGCCCTCAAACATTTATTGGTCAGACCCATGGTTTTCAGGATACCAATATTTACATAATCCTGGCGGATGCCGCTTTGTATCTGATGCCCCAGCACCGCCACAGATGCAAATAGCAGAACAGCAGCAAAAGCCAGAAGAAAACCGCCAAAGGCATTTTGCAGCACCAGCATAAAGCCAGAGACAGCCTCCCGGCTGTGGACAAATTCGGCGTACTGGGGCAGGGAAGTACTGGAATTGATTTCCGCGCCAAGCTCTGACGCAGTAAGTTTTTTGTCCCTAGCGGAAATATGGAGCATAGCTCCGTCTCGCGCTAATGCATCAATGCCAGCAGATTCCAAAATGGACAATGCGGTTTGCCGGTCGTTTCCGCTGATAAGAAAACCCTTCATCCCAATCATAGAACTGCCCATGAACGGATCTTCAAACCACCCCGCAATTGCCAGGGTTATATTTTTCCCAGAGCGGGCAATGGGAAAAACCATTTCATCCCCGATTTCCGCCCCGAACATGGAGACAAGAGATGGGGAAACATAAACTGTTCCCGGCTGGATTTCCTTTGGCTGGCTCATATAACCGGAAAAATCTTCGGAAAAAAAGCGGTAATGGTTTTCCTCCGGTGTATAGAGGATAAGCTGGCCTTCACTGTCTGATTCCTGACCATTCAGGGTGTAATTAGTGAAAATGATTTTCTGGCTTTCCACCTGTTCCACAGCGTCAAGGGCGGCAATTTCTGTTGGAAGGCCGTCAAATTTGCCTGAAACCCAAGCGGTTAAGTCCCCGAAACCAACCCGGTTCAGCTCTGCTTCCAGATAACTGCCGGAGTTATGCCAAACAGTCAATACCGAGGAAAGAGAAAGGGATGACAAAAAAATTAAAAGGAAGATACCAGCTAACCCGCTCCGATGCCGTCGAAGATTTGCATATAACAATGTTTTAAATTCCATAAACTTTGCAAAGCCCCCTTACCACCGCAGGGAGGAAAGCCACTCGCTGGCTTTTTCTTCCCGCTGTCTGGCGTTTTTCTCCTCATAAGCATCCAAAATAAGCTCGTCTAAAATTTTTCCGTCCTCTAAATAAAGAATACGATTCCCGCGAATTGCTGCCCCCAAGTCATGAGTCGCCATTAGAATCGTCTGTCCTTCCCGGTTTAACCCGGTGAGCAGATTCAAAACACCCTGGGTACTGGCACGGTTAAGCGCTCCTGTCGGTTCATCGGCAAAGAGCAGCCCCGGTTCCCCAATCATTGCTCTGGCTATGGCGGCCCTTTGAGCTTCTCCGCCGGAAACTTGGGCAGGAAGCCGATTTCTTGCCCCCCATACCCCCATATGCCGGAGAAGGGACTCTGCCTTAGCCCGAATGGTTTTGGAAGTTTCCTTTTTCGCCAGATATCCGGCAACAGTTACATTTTCCAGGAGGGTAAGATTACTGACAAGGTGGGTCTGCTGAAAAACAAAACCGAATTCCTTTGCCCGCAGAGCAGCCATCTGTTTCTCTGAAAGGCCAATGATAGACTGCCCCCGATAGTCCACAGTTCCGCTTGTAACGCTGTCCATGCCGCTGAGGGCGTAAAGAAGGGTGGACTTTCCAGCTCCAGAAGAACCCATAATAATTGTAAAATCTCCCTTATAAATTTCCACATCCGCTGATTGAAGAACAGGATTGCCCTCTACAAAGGTTTTACAGAGCCTTTTACCGGTTAAAATGGTTTCCTTCATCCGGCGCACCTCCCAATTCCCTCCGCTGTTTTTTCAATGAGCCGCTTTTTGCCGGTGCAGGGGTCAGGTAATATTTTATCTGTAAAGCAAAGGGAAAACTCTACATACTCCAATCCTTTTTCTAAGAGGATTTTCCCCATTTGGTGTTTCATCTCCCGTTGAACTGCCTCTTGTGACGCTTCCCTGGAAATTTCCGCCCGCATCTGGAAGGAGTCCAAACCGGTCTGGTAAAACTGATAATCCAGCAGTCCGGGAATACAAAAGCCCTCAATCGCCAGGGGATGAAGGAATTCCCGCTGTCCAGCTTTATCCTCAAACCATAAAATATCCTCGCTGCGCCCAATAAGCCCTGTTGCGCGTGAGAAGGGAAAACGGCCTATCCCTGGCGGCTGTATCGTGAGCTGATCGGACAATCGGTATCGGATCAGGGGCTGGGTGAAGTTGTACAAACAGGTAAGATAGATTCCGTCTGGGCCTTCTTCTATGATGTTCATATCATCAAAAAGAACGATGCCCTCCTGGGGGTTGGATTCTGCGCCCAGGGCAAGGGATTCGCTGGCCCCATAGAAATTGATAACCTGGGTGTGGAAGATATCCTCCAGATATTTTCGAAGGCTGACCCCCAGCGGTTCCCCGCAGGAGACGACTCGGAGAACCTTTAAGGAAACTTCCCCTTGTTCCGCCAGCTCTGCCAGAATCTTCACAGCCGAGGGATAACCGATAATAAAGTTGGGCTGAAATATTTTCACCTTCTCCACCCATTGGGAAAGAGGGGTTTTAATATCCAAATACAGTTGGCTGGCTCCTACCCCGTCAATACCGTCCCCTACTGCCATAGCCCCGCCATACCGTCCGTCCGTGGCGGCAATGTAGAGGATACGGGGCCTTCCGGCAAGCAGCTTTAAAATTTGGGGCATTGTCAAATTCCAAAGCGCACCCCGGATAATTCCCAAAAGCATGGTTTCCCAGGCAGCCTGGTCGTAGACGAAATAGCCGGGACTGCCAGTGCTGCCAGAGGAATGAACGATGTGGTATTTTCCAAGAAAGGGTTTCCGGTCTGGGGTTTCCCCAGCGTCAAACCGGCGCAGCTCTTCCTGACGCAGATGGGGGACAGTGACAAGACGGTCAAAATTTTTCAGGAGGGCGGCCTTGTCCAGAACGGGAAATTGGGAAAGGGCAGTGTGTTCCAGCGCTTCGCTGGTAATACCTGCGGCAGCAAAGGCCTCCCTGTAGTATTCCGAATGGCTCCAGGCATAGTGTAAGAGCTTTTGCAGCTTCCTTTGCTGGAGAATTTGTATTTGGGCAGGAAACGCCCTTTCGTTTTTCTTTAACTGGTACAGATTCCATAACGTCTTTGGTATATTCACTTTAAATGTCCTCCTTATAGGGAAAAGAGATAACTGTTTTCATAGTTTTCCCGGTGGAAATACCGGGCAGTTTTGTTGGTAAGATTCATAATAATGCTCCATTCGGTTGACTCAAATTCCCCAAAATTCCCTTTGCTGACACTGGAAAGTGCATCTCGAACGCCAATTTCGGTTAAGAAACTGTTGTGGGAGAGAAGGTCAGTGAGGATTTCAAATCGCTGATGGGACTGTTGGGTTCCAATGCCGTTTTTCTCCCCAGGGGCAAGATAAAAGTTGGTGAGAACAGGGGTTTCTATAATTACCGCTTCATTATTTACATATTCCACTGCAACGCTCCGGCCAAAGCAGTCTGCAATTGCAAAGTGAACCATATAGCCCATGGAGGCGTAAAGGTCATACTGTCCCAGAAGTTCCAGGGCTTCATCCACGCTGGCAGCTTTGTCCAGCAGCAGACGGATGGCGGTGGTTGTGGTAATTCCCGGCTTGCCGGTGTTTTGGCTGATGTTTGTGCTGTCCTGTATCATGTTCACCGATACCGCCAGCCCTGTCTCATTCATCCCGTCCAGGGGAGCGTAAAGGGCAGCCAGAGTTTGCACCTGTTCCAGCTTCATAACTGCTCCCATAGTGCTTTCGGCTCCCTGGGTAATAAAATCCATATTTACGGTGGAGAGGGAGGCGTAACCATTTTCCGGGTGGGCTTCTACAATCATGGCGTTACACGTGTTCCAGTCGAAGTTGCGTCCAAAAAGGATATCTCCATCAGGGCTGCTTACTGCAAGGGTACTGCACCCGAAAATCTTCCCCAGAAAATCCAATCCCATTTCTCCCGCCATATTTTCTACCAGATACTGGGCTACCTCTCCGTCGGAAAAAGCCCCTCCCTGTTCCAGAAATTCGTCAAAGCCATAGTCCCCATCAAAGCGGACAGCGGAAAGGCCAGGCTCAAGCTGGGTGATATGTCTGTCCAAAGGAATGGAATTTTCCGACAGGGATTCAGGCTGGCTCTCCGGCTGGTTGGCAGACACAGAATCGACTGAGGGGGAATTTGTCTGCGTCTGCCCATTAGATGGACTGCTGCTTGATGCAGATGAGGGCCCGTTTCCTGCGGCGCATCCCGCCAATGTCAGGGAAAAGCTTAATATAAGGCTGAAAACAGAGAGGCCTTTTTTCATGGAAGTATTTCCTCCTTTGGAATGGTCTTTTTTGACGGGTTTATAATACCATGCCAAAATAAAAATAACAAATACCTATGTTAAATACTTAATTATGCTTTACAGTTATAGTAAACCATGTTATACTTCCCATATTGGAGGTGAAAAAATGGAATTTCGTGTTTTACAATATTTTTTGGCAGTTGCAAGGGAACAAAGCCTTTCCGGTGCGGCGGAATTTTTGCACCTTTCCCAGCCCACCCTCTCCCGGCAGTTAAAGGATCTGGAAGATGAGCTGGGCAAGCAGCTCTTTCTACGGAGCAATAAAGGGATTGTTCTCACCGAGGAAGGGATGATTCTCCGCAAACGGGCGGAAGAAATCGTCCAGTTAATGAAGAAGACCGAGGATGAGATTGCCCTTTCCGACGAATTGATTGCTGGAGACGTATACATTGGAGCAGGAGAATCAGATGTGAACCGTCTCATTGGGCGGGCGGCCAGGGAGTTACAGAGAACCTGCCCAGATGTCCGCTATCACATTTCCAGCGGCAATGCTGTCTTTGTTCTGGAACAGTTGGATCGGGGGCTGATTGACTTTGGGCTGGTATATGGTTCCTTGGATCCTTCCAAGTACGAGTTTTTCCCTATGCCAGTCTCCGATAAATTTGGAGTACTGATGCGAAGAGATTCAGAACTGGCAGAGAAAGAATTTATTGTCCCAGAGGATATTCTGGATAAGCCCCTTATCGTTTCCCGGCAGGAGGAATTGGAAGGCTGGCGGATGATGCGGCAGATTTACCCGGATGTTTCCAAGCTGAATATTGTAGCTACCTATACTTTAATCTTTAACGGTTCCCTTCTGGTAGATGAAGGATTGGGATATGCTGTCTGTTTTGACAAACTTATCAATACCAAGGGAACCAATCTCTGTTTTCGGTGCCTTTGCCCCTCTCTGGAAATCACCGCCAATGTGGTTTGGAAAAAATATCAATTACTCTCCAAGCCCGCACAGAAGTTTTTGGAGAAACTGCGGGAGATGCATTAAGGTTATCTGCTTTGGGATCCCTGAAATCAAAAACCCATTCTTGACTTATGCTTACAGTTTAGCTTTTTTCCTATGAATCAACAAAAGGGCTTGCATTTTTTCAAATTTTGTGATAACATCTATACGTT
This sequence comes from uncultured Oscillospiraceae bacterium, assembly GCA_910589145.1. GTDB lineage: Bacteria > Bacillota > Clostridia > Oscillospirales > Ruminococcaceae > UBA1405. The sequence goes on along the minus strand of CAJUSD010000005.1, from coordinate 83,605 downwards.
ATGTAAAATTCCTTAAAATTGAAAGAGGTGACTGACAAATGAAACAAGCAATTCATCCTAACTACGAGCCAACAACCATTACCTGCGCTTGTGGTGAAGTAATAGAGACATGTTCCACAAAGAAAAATATAAAGGTGGAAATCTGCTCCAAATGCCATCCGTTTTTCACAGGCAGACAGAAATTGGTGGATTCCGGTGGACGAGTAGATCGTTTCAAAAGACGTTTTGGAATGGGTAAATAAGGTTTGTGCAAGATATAAGCTGTTATCAGGAGCGGCGCGCAGAGCAAAGGGGAACCCCTTTGTTGCTTCGCGCTGTTTTTTGTATATGCAGGGGGGAACGTAATGGGAGAAGGATTATATAAAACCATCCGCGAATCAGGCACAGATGAATTTACAGAAAAGCGTTCGCGTTTTATCGGCAATTCAATGCCCGTATCCAGTGAAAAGGAAGCATTAGATTTTGTCTCATCCATAAAAAGCAAATATTGGGATGCAAATCATAATGTATACGCCTATATAATACGAGAGGGAGGAATCCAGCGATTTTCTGATGATGGGGAGCCGCAGGGAACTGCGGGAATCCCGGTCTTGGACGTGTTAAAAAAGGGAGGTTTAACGGATACAGTTGTTGTTGTTACCCGGTATTTTGGTGGAATTCTTTTGGGGGCAGGCGGCTTAGTGCGGGCATATTCACATGGAGCCAAAATTGCGGTAGAAGCAGCAGGGATCAAACAGATGCGCCCAGCTTTTAGATTGGAAATGGATACAGACTACAGCCTATATGGAAAAATTGCCTATATCCTTCCCAAATATCATATTCAGGAGCCTGAAAATGATTTTGGCGCAGCTGTAAGAATGAGGTTTACCATAGCGGCAGAACTGTTTGAAAGGTTTAAAAAGGAATTAACTGAACTAACCAATGGAGCAGTTTACCCATATATACAACAGGAGCTATATGCGGATATTCCCTTAGATGAGTAGTTCTATCGCAAAAATTTACAGAAAAATTTAAAAAAGTTAGAGGGATGGGAAGGATTTTTCGTCGTAACTCTGTAATATATAATTAGATGGAGAATTTAGAGGGAAACTAAGAACCTGTATTCACAACCGCTGCACGCCGTCTGGCCGGTCTTTTTCCCGCCATACTGCGTCGATTTCGTCAGTATGGCTGCAGAAAATCTTCTTGTCTGACGAGAAAAATCCTCGTCCATCCGGCATCCCTTGGTTATGAATACAGGTTCTAAGTGTGAAAAACGGCGGATAGGGGGAAAGAAATGACAATACGGGAACAGTCTGAGCAGATGGAATATAGAACGTTATCGCCTGGAGCGGCATTTTCCGCTGAAAGCAGAGGACGGTTCCGCCCAGAGGAGCCCTGCCCGATACGAACCTGCTTCCAACGGGATCGCGACCGGGTAATTCATTGTAACTCCTTTCGCCGCCTGAAAAATAAAACGCAGGTTTTTCTTGCTCCTACCGGGGATTACTACCGTACCCGCTTAACTCATACTTTGGAGGTCAGCCAGATTGCCCGTACAATCTCCAGAGCTCTGCGGCTGAACGAGGATTTGACTGAGGCAATTGCATTAGCCCATGATCTTGGCCATGCCCCCTTTGGACATACTGGAGAGGATGTTTTAAACAGCCTTTCACCCTGCGGATTCCGGCATTACATACAAAGCGCCAGAGTAGTCCAGGTTTTGGAAAACGACGGCAAAGGAGTAAACCTGACCTGGGAAGTTAAAAACGGTTTGGTCTGCCATTCCTCCAAAACAATTCCTCCAGTTACCCTTGAAGGCAAAGTGGTACGCCTTTCCGATAAAATTGCCTACCTGAATCATGACATTGAGGACGCCTGCCGTGCAGGGGTACTTCAGGAAGAAGATATTCCCTATGATGTACGTTATATTCTGGGCAGAGGGAAAACACAGCGTATCACTGCGCTGGTTCAGTCAGTTGTTTCTGAAAGTTTAAGCCGAAAAAATGACGATATTGTTATGGGTGATGAAATTCAAAAAGCTTTCACTAAACTGCGGGAATTTATGTTTTCGGAAGTTTATCTCGATTCCCGCATTAAAAGAGAGGAAGAAAAGGCAAAAAATCTTTTAAAACAATTATATCAACATTATTTTGTTCATGTGAAGGACATGCCGAAACAATATCAGGAAATCGCCGAAAAAGATGGTAAAGCCAGAGCCGTATGCGATTACCTGTCTGGAATGAGCGACCGTTTTGCTGTTGCAGTTTATGAAAAACTCTTTCTTCCTAAGTCTTGGGACATTCCATAAATATATCACAATAAGGAGAATCAATTATGAATGAGTTTGGATTCCGTCAAATGCAGGATATCCAAAGAGAGCTTCAGGAAAAATATAAAGACAGGTGGACGCAGCTTTCGCCGGAAATCGGACGGAGTTCCCTTCTCTGGATGATGATAGAGGCTGGAGAAGCAGCCGACATTATCAAAAAGGACGGCGACAACTCTATAATGGAATTGCCGGAAATCCGGGAACACTTTATAGAAGAACTTTGTGATGTAATGATGTATTTTAACGATGTTATGCTGTGCTATTCTATCACGCCAGAGGAACTGGAAAAGGTTTACCTTAAAAAACACCGCCGTAATATGGAGCGCTGGTAAATTTTATTGGGAATCATAAATAAGCGGGAGGGAGGAAATATCGTTTATGCTGCCGGAAGCGTTTATCCAGGAATTGAAATACCGAAACGATATTGAATCGGTTGTATCTTCTTATGTGCAGTTGAAACACAGCGGAAAGACCTTTTCCGGGTTATGCCCTTTCCATTCGGAAAAAGGGCCTTCTTTCCACGTTTATCCAGATACACAATCCTTTTTTTGCTTTGGATGCAGAGCAGCCGGAGACGTAATTAGCTTTATACAACGGATTGAAAATTTAGAATATAAAGAAGCGCTTCAATTTCTGGCAAAACGGGCAGGGATGGCTATGCCGGATGAAGTAGAAAACGACAGCCTTTCCCGTTTAAAAACCCGTATCCGGGAAATTAACCGGGAAACAGCCCGGATTTTTCACCAAAACCTGAATTCCCCTGCTGGACGGGATGGATTGAACTACCTGCGAAGCCGGGGGCTTTCTGACCGAATGATCCGCAGATTTGGCCTAGGGTATTCCCTGGGAGAATGGGACGGACTTTACAAAGCCCTTTCCGCCAAAGGGTATTCTGATAAGGAACTGATTGCTGCTGAGGTTGTTAAAAAAAGGAAACAGGGAAACAGCTGTTATGATGTCTTTCGAGGACGGGTTATGTTCCCTATTTTAGACCTGTCGGGAAATGTAATTGGTTTTGGAGGACGTGAAATTAACGGCGGCGGGCCAAAATACCTTAACTCTGCCGATACCCCAGTTTTTAAAAAAAGCCGTAATTTGTTTGCACTGAATTTTGCAAAAAATTCCAAGGAAACAGGAATGATTCTTGCCGAAGGCTATATGGATGTCATTGCCCTTCATCAAGCTGGCTTTGACAATGCAGTTGCCACTTTGGGAACTTCCCTTACATCAGATCAGTGCAATCTCATTGCCCGGTATACTGACTTAGTCAGCTTGTCCTATGATTCAGACGGGCCAGGTCAAAGCGCAACAAACCGTGCAATTGAACTGCTCAAAAAAAATGACTTGAAAATTAAAGTAATCCATATCCCCAACGCAAAAGACCCGGACGAGTTCATTAAAAAATTTGGAGCCCAACGGTTCCGGCTTCTGCTGGAAGGCAGCGCTAACTCTACTGAATTTACCATTTCCACCATCCGTCAAAGCTATGATTTGGATACTGACGACGGCAAAATGAACTGCTTAAAAAAATTGGCAGAATTTCTGGCCACGATTCCCAGCGGAATTGAACGGGATGTTTATATTTCACGGGTAGCAACGGATTTCAACAGCTCCAAAGATGCTTTGTCCCAACAGGTTCAAAGCCTGCGCCGCAGAAATGAACGGGAAAAGCGCAGAAAAGATGAAGGTAAATTAACGGTTTTTGCGGTAAATATGCCCGATGGGAAGCCTAACGGTATAAATGAGATGCAGAGGCGAAACAATATCAAATGCGCAGTTGCTGAGGACAGGCTTCTTGCTGCTTTGGTTATGAATCCCGATTACTTTAAATGGGCCTCTCAGAAAATTCAGCCTGGGGACTTTGTTACTGACCGGAACCGCCTGATTGCCCAGGTTATCTATGAGCGGCTGGGACGAAATTTGTCGGTGGATTTGTCTTTTCTTGGCGAGAGCTTGGACTTGGAAGCAGTTTCACAGCTTTCCAGAGGGGTAATGGAACTTTCAGGACGGCGTATTTCACCAGAAGAAACAGAAGATTATATTGAAGTCCTGCTTCAGCATAAAAAAGCAAAAACAAAAGAGGAAATTTCAAAAATGGATCATGAAGAATATGCCCGTTATATGGAAAGTATAACCAAAGGGAAAGCATCTCATTGGAAAAAGAATTCTTCTTAAAGGCAGAAAACCAAAAACAGGTTAAAAAGGTTTGGGGTCAAGGGGCCTTTCCTAAAAAGGCCCTTGCCGCGCCCGCAGGCGCGAAACACCCCAGCACACTAAAAGCATAGAAAAGCAAAATCTAAAAGAGAAATAGAAAAGCCCGTTTGCACAAGCAAAATGTCTTGTTAGGACAACAAGTTCAGTTTTCGTAAAACATTGTAGGGGAAAAAATAAGGGCTTTTCCACCCAGCGAATTTTAATTTGCGGACGTTATCACTTGCCTAAAGTGAACGTAAAACCCAAGTTTTACAGAAAGTTTTTGACAGAACCTGCGTTATCCGATTGGAGGTTCCTAAATGAAAAGAGTACTAATAGGCGGTTTTTTATCCATGGCAGGGACAATTTGGGGAATTGCGGTTATTATTTTTGCAGGGAACCACTTGGTTTCCGGCTGGTCAACCCCTCCAGGGAGATTTCCCACCACAGTCATAGAACAAGGAATGATGTTTCCGTTTTTGTTGTCCATAGCAGTTGTTCTATTGGGTACAGTGATTATGATGATAGAATACTTTAAAAAAGATTAGTGTTTACCAAGTTTTTACTATAAGCCAGCGCATCGGGGCGAATTTTCTCAGGGTACATACGCCCCGTTTATAGCTGCAAATTTTAGGGGGAAAAGGATTATGGCTACACAGGATAAAAAAACAATGATAAGGGATCTTATCGAACAAGGAAAACAAAAGGGACGTTTGACCACCAAAGAAATCAGTGATGTCCTTGATGAAATGGATTTTGACAGTGACCAGTTGGACAAGCTTTACGATACCCTGGAAGCCTGCAGCATTGAAGTAGTAGACGAATTTGCAGGCTCAATGGATATTGACGAAGACCTCAGCGTAATTGATGCGCAGGATTTGGAAACCGCTCTTTCTGCCGAGGGCATCAACATTGACGACCCTGTTAAAGTTTATTTAAAGGAAATTGGCCGCGTCCCGCTTTTGACCTCCGAGGAAGAAGTGGAATTAGCGACCCGTATGTCCTCAGGAGATCCCGCCGCACAGAAACGCTTGGCTGAGGCAAATCTTCGATTGGTTGTCAGTATTGCGAAACGCTATGTGGGGCGCGGAATGCAGTTTTTGGATTTGATTCAGGAAGGGAATTTGGGCTTGATTAAAGCTGTAGAAAAATTTGACCACACAAAAGGGTTCAAATTTTCGACTTATGCAACTTGGTGGATTCGGCAGGCCATCACCCGCGCCATTGCCGATCAGGCGAGAACGATCCGCATCCCGGTGCATATGGTGGAAACCATCAATAAGGTGAAAAAGGTCAGCTCCCAGCTCCTCCATAAAAACGGGCACGAACCGACTGCTGAGGAAATTGCTGAAGAATTGGAAATGCCCGCCGATAAAGTACGCGAAATTATGCGGGTGGCCCAGGAACCCGTTTCCCTTGAAACGCCTATCGGCGAGGAAGAAGACAGCCATTTAGGGGACTTTATCCCTGACGAAGATGCGCCTGCGCCTGCGGAAGCTGCTTCCCATACTCTTTTGAAAGAGCAGCTTGCAGAGGTGCTTCAAACCCTTACCCCCAGGGAAGAAAAGGTTTTAAGGCTTCGCTTTGGCCTGGAAGACGGAAGATCCCGCACCTTGGAGGAAGTTGGGAAAGAGTTTAATGTTACCCGTGAACGTATCCGCCAAATTGAGGCAAAAGCCCTTAGAAAGCTTCGCCACCCCAGCAGAAGCAAAAAATTAAAGGATTTCCTTGATTGATTTGTCCGTCTGTCGAAAGGGGGTTGCTGTTTCCGTGCATATGACGCTGGAAACGGACTATGCTGTCCGTATTGTTTCCTGTTTGGCGAAGGCTGGAAAACGGCTGGACGCAAAGTCTATTTCTGAAACCGCTTCGGTCAGCCTTCGGTTTTCGCTTAAAATTTTACGAAAGCTGGTTGCAGGCGGAATTGTTAAATCCTATAAGGGCACACAGGGCGGTTATGAATTGGCAAAGGCCCCAGCGGAAATCAGCCTAAATGATATTATGGAAACTGTTGAAGGCCCTTTCTACATCAGCCGCTGCCTGGAAGGTGATTACCAATGCGGCAAACATGACGGAAATAGCTGTGTCTGCCCTTTCCGGGAGGTTTACGATCAGATCTCAGAGGACGTTGTGAAGAGGCTGAAGGAATTTACATTTGACAGGGTTTTATAGCTCCCTGGAATTATTATTAATTTCGCTTTACTATTGTATCTCTGATTGAAAATATGTTATGATAACAAAAGACCACAGGATAATTTTACAAAATTAGGAGGGCATATTATGCGTAAAGCGGGTACCATACTGCATATATCTTCTTTACCGTCGTCTTATGGAATCGGCACGATGGGAAAAGAGGCGTTTAAATTTGTAGATTTCCTGAAAAAATCGGGTTTAACCTTTTGGCAGGTTTTGCCCTTAGTTCCAGCAGGAAGCGGGAATTCCCCCTATGCGTCTTATTCTATTTATGCGGGAAACACAGACCTCATTGACCTGGATGAGCTTCGACGCCAGGGGCTTCTCACATTGGAGGATATCCAGGCCCATTCCTGGGGCAAAGACGAATCCCGCGTAGATTTCAATGCCGTTCACGAGGGCCGCAGGGTATTGCTGCGGAAAGCTTATGAAAATTCCAAAAACCCGATTTTGGCGGTTGATTTCGATCTTTTGGAAAAGGCTGAGGATGAAACCGAGCAAGAGGATATTTTGGAGGATATTGAAATACTGGATAACCTCAAAGCCCTGTCCAAATTAGACGGCGAGGAGTCCAAAGCAGAGATCGAAACAGTGGAAAAACAAATTTACCAGCCTCTGGCCCAACGGATGGATTATGCAAAGGAAGTTGCCAGATTCCGCGACCAGAACAGCGGATGGATTGAAGATTATGCCCTTTATATGGCCCTCAAAGACCGATATCAGCAAAAACCATGGTACGAGTGGGATCTTCCGGTGGTGAACCGTGACCCGGAAGCCCTTGGCCGCTGTCGGGAAGAACTGAAAGGGGAAATTGATTTCTGGGTATTTACACAATACCTGTTTTATTTCCAGTGGAATGCTCTCAAACTTTACGCCAACGAAAACGGTGTGGAAATGATTGGGGATATCCCTATCTATACTTATCATGATTCTGTAGATGTGTGGGTCAACCGCCGCTACTTTTGGCTTGATCGGGAGAATATGCCTGTGAAAGTTGCTGGAGTACCGCCGGACGCTTTTTCTGAGGACGGGCAGAGATGGGGAAATCCCCTATACCGCTGGGATCTTTTGGAAGATGACGGATATGGATGGTGGATTAACCGTATCCGGCACAATCTACAGCTTTACGATTGGGTGCGTATTGACCATTTCCGCGGTTTTGACCAGTTTTATGCCATCAACGCCAATGAGCCTGACGCTAAAAAAGGCGAATGGTGCGAGGGCCCTGGCTTCGATCTGTTTAAACGGGTTAAGGAAGAACTGGGCGATGTGAAAATTTTGGCTGAGGATTTAGGGGTGATAACCCCTTCTGTCCGGCGTCTGCTGAAGAAAACCGATTTTCCCGGTATGAAGGTTCTCCAATTTGCATGCAGCGGAAGTGATAACGCTTATCTTCCCCACAATGCCGAGGAAAATGCCTTTATGTACACCGGAACCCATGACAATGACACCACCTTGGGCTGGATGAAAAACGGGAGCAAAAAAGAAACCGCCTTTGCAAAAAAATATTTTGGCCTGAATCGGGAAGAAGGTTTAAACTGGGGATTTATCCGCGGAGCGCTGGGCTCCCGATGCAAAGCAGCAATTATCCCCATGCAGGATTTTCTCGGCCTGGGTTCTGAAGGCAGGATGAATACTCCTGCTACTCCATCCGGCAACTGGGGCTTCCGAATGAAAGCCAATGCTGTATCTTCTTCCTTGGCTGAAAAGATTTCCGAATTGCTGGATTGTTTTGGAAGACATTCTTAATTTCTGTTATTTGTTATAAATTTTCCCTTTAAATTTTTCTATTTTTGTCCATAAACGTCTTGTACCGTTTCTGCAATTCTGTTATACTTATGGATAAAGGTATCAATGGGCATGATTGCTTTTTAGGAGGCGCGGTATGGGTGATAAGGGGAAAAACCATTTCGATTTCGGGGCGCTGCGCGCTCTGGGCCTTATTACTCAAGCCGGTCTCTCTTTCTGCGTCCCGTTGGTGTTGTGTATTCTTGGAGCCTCTTGCCTCCGCTCCAGGTTTGGGCTGGATCAGTGGATTATGCTTGTCGGCATTTTGCTGGGCCTTGCCTCCGGTGTTTCCGGCTTCGCCAACGTTTTGCGCGCTATGGATCGCCTTTCCCGGCCTGTGCCTGCTTCCCCTGAAAATCAGGGAAGCAACAGCGCTCAGTCCGGGGATCAGGGTATGAAAGGAGAGGATTTCCATTCTGGATAAGGTTATCCGTGAAGAACGCGCTATGCTTGCGAAAGGCGCAATCCTACTTGATTTCATCACCTTGTTTATTAGTTGGCTGCTTGGTCAGGAGCTTTTACATATGGCTTTGGGCCTCCTATTTGGAACCCTCTTTCAACTGCTCCTGTTTACCTTGCTGGGATTAAACGTCCAGCGTTCGCTGCAAACCGGAAAGCCGCCTGCCGCCCGCCGGAGGATGGTTATGGGTTCGTTAGGCAGGTATCTTCTCTGCGCTGTGGCGATCTGGGTGGGAATCCGTTCCCCATGGCTCAATGTCTTTGGGGTTGTGTTTCCTCTGTTTTATCCTAAAATTCTCTATTTTAGCAGGGCTGTTTACCAACAGATCCGCAGCGGAAAGGAGGAAAAGTAGTTTATGGAAGGTCCTAAAATTATATTTACCATCCCCTTGTTTGGGGGTATCGCGGTAACGGAAACTGTCACCAACTCCTGGCTTTTGATTTTGGTTATTTTTATTCTTTGTAAATTCCTGACAAATAACCTTCAGAAAATTCCAAAAGGGAAACAGGTTTTGGCTGAAAAGTTTGTTACCATGATTAATGGACTGGTCAAAGAAACCATGGGCGAGAAAAAGCTCCATTACGCTCCTTACATTGGTACGTTAATGATTTTCTCCGCATTGGGTAGCTTGATGAGTCTGACTGGGCTTCGCCCTGTTACCGGCGACTTAAATACTACAGTTGCATGGGCAGTTGTCACTTTTGTATTAATTCAGATGACAAAAATTAAGGCCAACGGATTTTTAGGTTACCTGAAAAGTTTTGCTGATCCGTTCCCAGTTATGCTTCCCATTAACATTGTCAGCGAGTTAGCCACGCCGGTTTCTCTCAGTTTCCGTCATTTCGGCAATATCGCCGCTGGTTCGGTTATTACTTCTCTGCTTTATACTGCATTAGCCGCGCTGACCAATATCATCTTCCGGGGATTTATACCGGTGCCTATTTTCCAGCTCGGTATTCCGGCAGTACTGTCAATTTATTTTGACCTATTTACAGGCTTTATGCAGGCGTTTATTTTCAGTATGCTTACTATGGCCTTTATCTCTAATGCCGCGGAATAACCCCGTGGATAATTCTGTTTTTTACCGTCCAATGGACGGTAAATATAAAATTAAAAATTACATCGGAGGGACTTTATTATGGAAAGAGCTATTATTTTAGCTGCATCTGCTGTAGGCGCAGGCTTGGCAATGATCGCCGGTCTTGGCCCTGGTATTGGTGAAGGTTTTACTGCGGGCAAAGCTTGTGAAGCCATTGGCCGTCAGCCAGAAGCACAATCTGTTGTTACCCGTACCATGATCGTAGGCTGTGCTATCGCAGAATCTACCGGTATTTACAGCTTGGTTATCGCATTAATTCTCATCTTCATGAATCCTCTGCTCGGTATGCTGTAAAATTTATATCGCTATTACAGAGCGAACAGGAGGGATATGAAAGATGGAGGGACATATGCAGTTTGTTTCCCTTGACTGGACCCTTATCTTCCAGTGGGGGAACCTGCTGATTCTGTATTTAATCATCAAAAAGTTCCTGTTTGGTCCCATCCAGAAAATGCTTTCGGATCGGGAAAATGAAGTAAAAGCCATGTACGATTCAGCGCAGAAGGCGGAACAGGACGCCCTCTCCATGAAAGACGAGTACACCGCCCACCTTGCAGGCGCAAAAGATGAAGCCAATGAAATCCTTAAAAACGCCAACCAGCGTGCAGTCCTCAAAACAGAGGAAATGCTCCGTGAGGCACAGGAAAAGGCCAGCGGCATTGTTGCTAAGGCCGGTGAGGAAATTGAATTGGAAAAGAAACGTGCTTTTGCTGAAGTTAAGGGCGAAATCTCCGATTTGGCGCTGATGGCCGCTTCCAAGGTCGTGGAGCGGGAGCTCTCCTCTAAGGAACATGAACGGCTGATGGACCAGTTTATCGACAGTGTAGGTGATGCGCCATGGCAGAAGTAGTAGCTCAGGTTTATGGGCTGTCCCTTTTTGAAGTGGCGCAGGAGGCCAGCCAGGTTAAGGAAATTTTGGATGAACTTTCCCAGGTCTGCGAGCTGATGGATCAATTTCCCGGGTTTCAAAATCTGCTTGGTTCTCCTGTCCTCTCTAAAGAGGAACGGGTTAAACTTGTAGAGGAAGATTTTCATGGGCAGATAAATCCTTATCTGCTGAATTTCTTGAAACTGCTGGCTGAAAGCGGCAGGATGTCCCATTTAAAGGAAATTGCCGACGAATACCGCAGCTTGTACTATGAACAGGAAAACATCCAGGAAGTCACTGCTGTTACCGCTGTGGCTATGCCTAAGGAACTACAGGAAAAACTTGCCCAGAAGCTGGAGAAGTCTTCCGGTAAAAAGATTTTGCTGCGCAACCAGGTCGATCCGTCTGTCATGGGAGGTGTTGCCCTCAAAGTTGGCAACCGCCAGATGGACGGCACCGTAAAAGCGCGTTTGGAGGCTGTAGGCCGCCAGATTGCTGCCGCGCCGCTTCCTTCCCAAGAGGAACCTTTGCAGCCCTAACGATTTGGAAAGCAGGTGAAATGACAATATGCAGCTACGAGCTGAGGAAATCAGCAGTATCATAAAAAAACAGATACGCGACTACCATAACGAAATGGAAATGAACGATGTTGGAACCGTTATGGAAGTTGGCGACGGTATCGCCCGTATCTACGGCCTGGAAAAATGTATGGCCAACGAGCTGCTGGAACTGGGAAACGGGGTTTACGCTATGGCGCTGAACCTGGATGCTGGTTCCGTAGGCGCGGTTATGCTTGGCTCTGACCAGGAAATTAAAGAAGGCGACACTGTAAAGAGAACCGGGCGTGTTGTTTCGGTTCCAGTAGGCAAGGCAATGCTGGGACGCGTTGTCAATGCCTTGGGCCAGCCCATTGACGGCAAGGGCCCGATTGAAGCAGAGGATGTCTGCCCTGTGGAATCCCCTGCACCTGGCATCATTGAGAGAAAATCGGTCAGTGAACCTCTCCAAACCGGTATCAAGGCCATTGACTCCATGATTCCGATTGGACGCGGGCAGCGTGAGCTGATTATCGGAGACCGTCAAACCGGTAAAACCGCTGTTGCCATGGATACAATTATTAACCAGAAAGATACTGGCGTTGTTTGTATCTATGTCGCCATAGGCCAGAAGCGTTCTACTGTGGCCCGCATTGTGGATACGCTCCAAAAAGCCGGCGCTATGGATTATACCATCGTCGTGGCAGCAACAGCTTCTGAATTGGCTCCTCTGCAGTATATTGCCCCTTATGCAGGCTGCACCATCGGTGAATACTTTATGAAAAAAGGCGGCCATGCTCTGATTATTTATGATGATCTGTCCAAGCATGCGGTCGCTTACCGTGCTATGTCTCTGCTGCTCCACAGGCCGCCGGGACGTGAAGCCTATCCAGGTGATGTCTTCTACCTCCATTCCAGACTTTTGGAACGGGCTGCGAAAATGGCTCCTGAATATGGCGGCGGATCTTTAACCGCCCTGCCGATCATTGAAACACAGGCGGGCGACGTTTCCGCTTACATTCCTACCAACGTTATTTCCATTACCGATGGACAGATTTTCCTCGAAACAGAACTGTTTAATTCCGGTATCCGCCCGGCTGTTAACCCTGGCATCTCTGTTTCCCGCGTTGGCGGCGCAGCCCAGATTAAGGCTATGAAAAGCGTCTCCGGTTCTTTGAAACTGTCTTATTCTCAATACCGTGAGCTTCAATCCTTCTCCCAGTTCGGTTCCGATCTGGATGAGGATACGAAATCGCGTCTGGCTATGGGCGAACGTATTGTGGAAGTGCTCAAGCAGGGACAGAGTTCCCCAATTACCGTTACCCATCAAATCGTAATTATTTATGCGGTAACAAACAATCTTCTTTCAGATGTGGCGATTGAAGATATCGGCCGGTTTGAACAGGAGTTGTATGAGTTTATGGACGCTTCCCACGATGAAGTCCTGAAGGATATTGAAGCCAGTGGGAAACTGTCCAAGGAAAATGAAGCGGCCCTTCGGGACGCTATCCAGGAGTTTAAAAAGAAATTCCTGGCATCATAACAAAGGGAGGAGACAAAGGAAATGGCCGGAGCCGGAATGAAAGATATTAAACGGCGAATCAAAAGCGTGGAAAGCACCCGGCAGATTACCAAAGCCATGGAATTGGTTGCTTCCTCCAAAATGCGGCGTGCTAAGGAACGGGCGGAACGCACCCAGCCCCAATTCCGTCTGCTGTATGAAACCATATCTGATATTGCTTCCCGCAACCGGGATTTATCCTCTACCTACGTCCGCGCCCGCAAGCAGGACCATGCCTGCGTGATCGTGATCGCAGGGGACAGGGGACTTGCCGGAGGATATAATTCCAATGTGTTTAAAACAGCCGACGCTCTTTTGCAGGGGCTTCCGTCTGCCATCGTTGTTCCCATTGGAAAAAAGGCGGTGGAGTTTTACGGCAAGCGCAAATATGAAATTTTGGATGATATGCAGATGTCAGTAGACGAGCTGGGGATGGCTCAGGTTTTCAAACTTGCTGACCGGTTATGCCGCCGGTACAAGTCGGGCCGCTTTGACTCGCTGTATGTGGTATATACCAAATTTATTTCTGCGCTGACGCAGGAACCTGCAACCGTTCAAATTTTCCCTATCAGCGCCATAGGAGAGACCAGCTCGAAAAAGAGCGAAATTCTCTATGAACCGTCAGCAGAAGCAGTATTTGAAGCAATTGTCCCCCAGTATTTAGCTGGACTGCTTAACGGCGCAATTGCGGAATCTTATGCTTCGGAACAGGCGGCAAGGCGCAACGCGATGGAATCCGCCACTGACAACGCCGATGAAATGATAGAGCAGCTTGGGTTAAAATACAACCGAGCCAGACAGGGCGCAATTACACAGGAAATTACCGAAATCGTCGCGGGCGCACAGGCAGCGCAGTAACGCCGCATCCCGCGTGAAGGCACTGTATTGTGCCTTCCACGGGGGCTCCCGCAGGCAATCCATAGAGAAGGAGCGAAGCCAATGAGTGAACAGAATATAGGGTCGGTAGTATCTATTGTCGGCCCTGTTCTCGACATTAAGTTCCCATCCCAGAGCCTTCCAAATCTTCTCAATGCAATCGAGATTGAACATGAAGGACGTACTGTAACCGTAGAAGTAGCACAACATATCGGCGACGATATTGTACGCTGTATTGCTATGAGTTCTACGGACGGCCTGGTCCGCGGCCTGAAGGCTGTGGATACCGGCGGACCCATTACCGTCCCGGTGGGCAACGAAACCCTGGGGCGTATCTTCAACCTGCTGGGCGATCCGGTGGACAACAAGCCCGCCCCGGAAGCCAAGGAACGGTGGCCGATTCATCGCGCCGCTCCCTCCTTTGAGGAGCAGCAGTCCACCACAGAAATTTTGGAAACCGGTATTAAAGTTGTTGACCTGATTGCTCCTTACGCCAAGGGCGGCAAGATCGGCCTGTTCGGAGGCGCGGGCGTTGGGAAAACGGTTTTAATTATGGAACTTATCAATAACGTTGCCAAACAGCACGGCGGTCTGTCGGTATTCTCCGGCGTTGGCGAACGCACCCGTGAAGGCAACGACCTATACAATGAAATGCTGGAATCCGGCGTTATCAACAAGACTGCTTTGGTTTACGGTCAGATGAACGAACCGCCGGGAGCTAGAATGAGGGTTGCACTTTCCGGTTTGACCATGGCGGAATATTTCCGCGACCGTGAAAACCAGGATGTGCTGCTCTTTATCGACAATATTTTCCGCTTTACCCAGGCTGGGTCTGAGGTTTCCGCTTTGCTGGGACGCATGCCTTCCGCTGTTGGCTATCAGCCAACGCTGGCTACTGAAATGGGCGCGCTTCAGGAGAGGATTACTTCTACAAAGAAAGGGTCTATCACTTCTGTTCAGGCAGTTTATGTGCCTGCTGATGATTTGACCGACCCTGCACCTGCTACTACCTTCGCACATCTGGATGCAACTACCGTTCTTTCCAGAGCGATTTCCTCCCTGGGCATTTATCCGGCTGTTGACCCGCTGGAATCTACTTCTACCATCCTGACCCCTGAAGTAGTTGGTATTGAACATTACCAAGTTGCCAGGGCAGTTCAATCTACCCTTCAAAGATATACCGAATTACAGGATATTATTGCTATTCTGGGTATGGACGAACTGTCCGACGAAGATAAGCTGACAGTTGCCCGCGCCAGAAAAATCCAGAGATTCCTGTCTCAGCCATTCTCAGTTGCTGAACAGTTTACCGGATATGAAGGTAAATATGTTCCCCTGAAGGAGACTGTTCGCGGATTTAAGGAAATCCTGGAAGGCAAACACGACGACCTCCCCGAATCCGCCTTCCTCTTTGTCGGAACCATCGACGAAGCGGTAGAAAAGGCGAAGAAAGGGGAATAGCTGTATGGCTGATTTCCGCGTACAAATTACTACTGCTGACGGTCTGCTTTATGATGGGCAGGCTGAACGTGTTGTGATTCGCACGACCGAGGGCGATGTGGGTTTGCTGAAAGGCCATATTGACTATTTGGCTGCATTGAAGGATGTCAGTGAACTGAGGCTTACTGCTGATGGAAAAACCCGGATTGCTGCGGTTTCAGGCGGGTTTGTTTCTGTGACAAAGGAGATTACCCATATCTTTGCCACTACTTTGGAATGGGCTGACGAGATTGACAAAAATCGCGCTGAACATGCCAAGGAAATTGCTGAGAAACGCCTCCAGGAGAAGAAACAGGAGGATTTGGATCATAAGCTTGCAGAATTGAAATTGAAACGTGCCATTAACCGTATCAGGGTTGCAGATAAGAGATAAAAAGAGAGCGTATTGTCTGAAAAGGCAGTACGCTCTTTTTTCGGAAAGATTGGATGCGAGAGCAAGCTAAAGGCTAGTACCAGCTAGGGCGGCTTAAAAAGGTTTGAAGAGTCCAGAGGAACTTTCCTAAAAAGTTCCTCTGGCCGCCAGTTCGGCTCTGCTGAACTGAACCCGCAAGGCGCGAAATACCCCAGCCTGCTTAAAGATAGCTTAGAGGCTGATAACTAACCGTTTCGTCAGTATTTAAATAAAGCCCGCTGGAATTGCTTCGGGAGTAGGATAAGATTAGGATTGGAACCAGCTTCGGGCGGGCAGCCCCATTATGGCGGGCTTCTTCCGCTTTGTCCAAGTTCAGCTCTGCTGAACTGAACCCGCCAAATTTGGGCAGAGCTGAAAGTTTCCTCTTGCAGCCATCCAGCAAACCAACGGTTTGCCATAATAGCGTACCTGGAACGCAAAACCATAAAATTAAGAGGAACCTCCAACTAAGTTATGTTATTTATCTGTATACCAGGAAGCTTGGGCTTCCCACATCGTTTGATATAAGGAACCAGCTTTCAATAGTTCTTCGTGGCTGCCAAGCTCTGCAATTCTTCCGTCTTTCATCACGGCTACTCTGTCGGCAGCTTTGCACAATCCCACTCGATGGGAAATAATTACTGCCATCCTGTCTTTGGCAAGTTCTAAAAAGCGGGTTAGAATTTCATTCTCAATTTTAGGGTCAAGGGCGCTGGTGGGTTCGTCCAAAACAATAATCTCACTATTCCGGAACAGCCCCCGGGTAATGGCCAGTTTCTGCCATTGCCCGCCTGACAGCTCCATTCCGTCAAAGTCCCTGCCCATACGGGTATCCGGTGAAAGTTCTGCCAACTGAGGCAAAGCAGCCTCGTCCAAAGCACGATGAATTTCCTCATCGTCCTGCATCCTTTCAAGGTCGGAAATCCCCACATTTTCCCGAAGGGTCAGCTTGTAAGGGACAAAATCCTGGGCAACCATGGAAACTTTTTTCCAGAAATCATCCTTTTGAATATTGGACAAAGGAACACCATCAATAGAAACGGAACCGCCAGAAACCGGATAAATCCCCAAAAGCAATTTTACCAGAGTGGTTTTCCCACAGCCGTTTTCTCCAATCAGGGCTAACTTTTCCCCTTTGCGAATGGTCAGATTTACCCCGTCCAAAGCATGCTCTTTTGCATTGGGATAGGTAAACCACACATTTTCCAGCCTGAGTTCATCCTGTATACCTTTAAATGGCTGGTTCCCAGAAGTATCTTCCGGCAGATCCAGAAAATCATAGTAGTCTTTTGCAAAGGCGGCAGTCCTGGAAAAATTGCCAATGGTTGACAGGAAAAACTGGGTTTGGTTCTGGACTGCCCGGATCGCCGACAGGCACGCGCCAAAAACACCAACAGAGACCATTCCCCGGGCTGTCAGCCACAGAGCCAAACAGATACCTGCCGCATACCCTACAGCCTGAATAGAGTCACAGAGAAGCAGGGAAAGGGAATCCTTTTTCCCCAGGTTCCAAAGTTCTTCGTTTACCTCGTCCCGGCAGTCAGACCATTGTCCCGCTATATATTCTCCGAAATCCATAGCGCGGATTTCCTTGGCGGTTTCTTTGCCAGTGAACAGGCTCCATAGATATTGCAAACGGCGTTCTTTTTTCGCCTGCTGCCGCCTTGCCCGGGTGAATTCCTTGCCGCGTATCAGATAGGATATCAGATAAGGTACTACGCTGCATATGCTTACAGGGATAAAAAGCAGGCTGTAATGGGATAATGTCAGCGTGACGGCAATCACGCTGATAAAACTTGTGACAGAAGTATTCAGGTTCATATAAATCTGCCCGTGAATCTCACGGTTTACGCATTGGGACGCCCGCTGACGCAGGTTTATAACGTTTGCATCCTCAAAACAGACCATAGGAAGCCTTGCAGATTTTTCCGCTAGGCGGATACGGGCATAATACCCGCCCTTTTCGTATACGCCCGCATTGATTGCCACGCTGGAAAGGGGCTCTACTGCCCGGTAAACCAGGTTTGCCGCTGCAATCAGGCATCCATACAGGACAGCCTGTGAAAAGTCTGCTGACCCCTGTATAAACTTTTCTACCGAATCGAAAAGCTGTACAGTCAAGATAGTAAGAACAGCGGGAAAAAGCCCCTCAAATAAATAGTAGAACTGGGCAAGGATTCCCATAACCGGAATAGAGGCCTGCACCTGGCGGGCTGCCCGAAACATAGCCCGGAAATATCCTTTTTCCATTGCGGGAGATTTGTTAGCCATTGACCTTTCCCCCTTCGTTTTCATCCTGATACCATGCACTCTGCGCCTGGAACATCTGGGCGTATAATCCGCCCTGTTCCATAAGCTGGGAGTGGGAACCTTCTTCTATGATTTTCCCCTTGTCCAGCACAAGTATTTTGTCACACATTTTTGCGCTTGCCAGCCGGTGGGAGATTAAAATGCATCCCCGACCCGACATGGCGGCGGCAAAGTTCTGATACATCCGGCTTTCTGCCATGGGATCAAGGGCTGCGGTGGGTTCGTCCAGAACCAGGCATGAACTGCCCGATACCACAGCCCTAGCCATGGCTACCCGCTGCCACTGCCCGCCGGAAAGGTCAACACCGTCCTCCTCCAGCTTGCCAAGGTTCTGGTCAAGGTTTTCAAAGACGGCGTCCTCCGCCATGCCGGCGCGGAGGGCATCCTTCAAAGCGGCATTGTCATGAAGTTTTTGAATATCCCCAAAGGCCACGTTTTCCCGCAGGGTCAGGGTATATCTGGCGTAATCCTGGAATACAGCTGATAAAACCTGATGCCGCTGTTTTGGGGACAGCTCGCGGATATCCATTCCATTGATGGTAATTTTCCCCTTATTGGGCTGGTACAGCCCGAAAAGCAGCTTGACAATGGTGGATTTGCCGGAACCGTTTTCCCCTACAAGGGCAACATGCTCGCCCGGCTGGACAGAGAAAGAAACGCCATCCAAAACTTTGGGGTCAGTTTTCGGGTAGGTAAAATGTACGTTTTCAAAGCGGATGACAGGAGCTGAAAGGTCTATTTCCGTTTCAGCCCCCTTTGAGGTTTCCGGCAGGTTCATAAATTTGTGATAATGATCCATCTGAAGGCTGGGATGTATCAGATTGGAAAGGGCATTGATAAACTGATCTTCCACATTCCACATCAAATCAACAGCCCCAATCAGCGCAACAAAAAGGCCAAGGGTGAGCTTCCCTTCCAGAACCCTTTCCAGAAGGATAAAAACAGAAAGCGTCAGCCATACCGCCAAAGTCAGGCAGCTAAAAAGAAACAGCTTTTGAGAATGAATGGTAACACGGAGACGATCTTTTAAAACGGTTTCGGCTGTTTTATACCATTTGTTCAGGATATAGGACACTGCACCAAATACCCGCAGTTCCAGCAGGGAGCGCTTTTCAGACAGCAGCTCGTAAAGGTAAGCCATTTCCCGCTCGTCCTTGGTTTGGCTGTTGAACATATTGTTCATTTGAGTGATAACGCGGAAATCTATCATGGCAATGATCGCAACTGCGGCAATATATACTACAAAAAGCCATGGCGAGGCCTGCATAAACACCAGCGCGGAGCCTGCAACCGATACAATGCAGGAGATCATACGGATGGTTTGGATAAAAACGATTAAAATTTGCTCCTGGGGGCCGTTTCCCATGCGTTTGAGGGTGTCCTGGACAGAAGGGTCCTCAAAACAGGCGTATTCTATCCTGCGGAATTTTTCAAGGATATCCCTGGTCACGCTTTGGTTGAGGGAACGCCGTAGGGAGATTTCCAGAAAGCTTTGTATTGCCGTCAGGCAGGAAGTGAGACCAATCGTTAGAAACAGCAGGAAAATCCATGGTATAGCAGTAGAAAACGCCCCACCGCCAGATACAGCCATCCCAGCCCGGTCGATTATTTGCTGGGTACATAACAGAGATATAGGGGTACAGGCAGCTGACAGAATAAATACTGTCAGGAACAGTAACGCCGGAACAGGGGCGCACTGTAGTAAGAGGATAATTGACTGTCCCCCTCGCCGCATAATAAGAAATCTATCTTTTTCCATGTATAAAGTTATATCCTCCTTATGTTAATTTGCATACACACCCGCCAGCCCGTGCTTATTATTATAGCAGAAATCGCCATAAATTGACAGATCTTTTCTGAAGGTAAATGTGCAAAATATGATTCAGATTCAAATATACCTTTAAAATGGAGGAAAGTAAATGCTGGATAAATATGAGTTTGATTCCAAGATCTATGAAATAAAGGACAATGGCGGAGCATATGTTATTTTTCCTTGGGACATCAGAAAGGAATTTGGGGCTGGGCGTGTTAAAGTCAGCGTTTTATTTGATGGAATTGCTTATGAGGGAAGTATTGTGAATATGGGTCTGAAAGACGAACAGGGAAATATTTGTTATATGATTGGAGTCTTAAAATCTATCCGAAAGGCATTGGGAAAATGCGGAGGGGATTCCGTTCATGTAATTGTTCGGAAAAGATAAAGATATGTAACTAACTGAATATTGCTGCTGGATAGAGTTTTGCGACATTACTTGATTTTTTCCTTAAAGTGATATAGAATAGTTTCATTCTAAAAACAATGGAGAGGTAAACGGAATGGCAAAAAATGAAAATATATCGATCTCAGTCATACGTCGCCTACCCCGTTATTATCGTTTTCTAAGCGAACTGATACAGCAGGGAACAGATCATATATCTTCGCGTGAATTATCCAAAATAATGGGGCTGACCGCGTCGCAAATTCGTCAGGATCTGAATTGTTTTGGCGGATTTGGTCAACAGGGTTATGGCTACCATGTGGAAAGTCTGTTTCGGGAAATATCCAAAATACTTGGGCTTGACCATCCTTTGAAAGCGATATTAATAGGAACTGGTAATCTGGGCAGGGCAATTGCCCTGCATATGGAATTTGAGACAAAGGGTTTTACATTAATAGGATTGTTTGACCGCAACCCAGAGATAATAGGTAAAAAAATAGGCGGAATGCAGATTTACGATACAGAGGAATTAGACGAATTCTGCCAGAGGCAGCGTCCCCATGCGGCAGTGCTGTGTATACCCAAGGAATCAGCAGAAAGTCTGGCGGAGCGTTTGATTGGCTTGGGGGTAAAGGCATTTTGGAATTTTTCCCACTATGACCTAGCCATTGGACATGAGGACATTATTGTGGAAAACGTTCATATGGGGGACAGCCTTATGACTCTGTCCTATCGTGTCCATGATGTTATAGAAAAAGAATAACACTGTATATTTAAAAAATTTACAGGGAATTCTTTGCTTTTTTATACTGTTTAGGTGTATAATAAAAGTTGGTGAAAAAAGGAAGCTGGCTGGGCTGGGATCATTTCAAGCCTAATAGCCATGTAAATCAGGAAAGGCGGAAGTAATTATGACTAAAATAGACATTATCTCTGGTTTTCTGGGAGCTGGCAAAACAACACTGATTAAAAAGCTGATCCAGGAAGCTTTCCAGGGAGAAAAACTGGTTTTAATTGAAAATGAATTTGGTGAAATTGGGATAGACGGCGGCTTTTTAAAGGATTCCGGTATTCAAATTACTGAAATGAATTCAGGGTGCATTTGCTGTTCCCTGGTAGGGGATTTTGGAGACGCTTTAGGGAAAGTACTGGATCAATTTGCGCCGGATCGGGTCATAATTGAGCCGTCAGGCGTAGGAAAACTGTCAGACGTTATCAAGGCGGTCCAGGGCGTTAAACATCACGGCGAACCAGTACATCTTAACAGTGCAACGACCGTTGTAGATGCAGTTAAGAGCAAGATGTACATGAAAAACTTTGGCGAATTCTTTAATAACCAGATTGAATCTGCTAACACAATTATACTGAGCCGCAGCCAGAAGGTTTCAGCGGAAAAGCTGGAAACCTGTGTTTCTGACCTGAAATCCCATAACGGGAAGGCGGTTATTATCACAACGCCATGGGATGAATTGGATGGAAAGCAAATTCTTGCAGCAATGGAACAAAAAAATGTTTTGATGGAAGAGCTTCTCCATTCTTTGGAGGGTGAGCATGAACATCACCATCATGAACACGGGGAGGGATGTTCCTGCGGACATGACCATAGCCACGAGCACCACCATGAACACGGGGAAGAATGTTCCTGCGGATGTGGACACAACCACGAACACCATCATCACCATGCAGACGAAGTATTTACAAGCTGGGGCGTGGAAACACCCCGGAAATATACACAGACAGAAATACAAACGGCTTTGGACAGCTTGGATGAAAATCGGACGGGGATTATTCTGCGTGCAAAAGGAATTCTGCCATGTGAAGACGGGACATGGCTGCATTTTGATTATGTTCCCGGCGAATCTGAAATCCGCACAGGTGCAGCAGACGTAACGGGAAGATTGTGCGTCATAGGTTCAGAGCTGGATACAGACGCAATTGCAAAGCTGTTCCACATGAACGGCTGAGGAAAGGATGAATTCCTGAATGGAAGTACCAGTATATTTGATAACGGGTTTTCTGGAAAGCGGAAAAACAACCTTTATCCGCAGCGTAATGGAAGACCCGGAATTTGCCCAGGGGGAGAGGACGCTTTTAATCGTTTGTGAGGAAGGAATTGAGGAATACGATCATAAATTCCTGCGTTCTGCCAATGCCAACACAGATATGGTGATAATAGACGAGGAAACACAGCTTACACCTGCCTATTTGCAGCAGCTTCAAAATAAATATATGCCGGAGCGGGTTTTAATTGAGTTTAACGGTACATGGAATACAGCGGCTTTTCTTGAGATGAAACTGCCGTCTCTTTGGCTGATGTATCAGGTTATCTGTCAGGTGGATGCAAGCACCTTTGACGTATATTTGAATAATATGCGTTCTATCATGATGGAGATGATTAAAACAGCCGATACAGTTATCTTTAACCGTTGTACCTCAGAAACTCCCAGGAACTCCCTGCGCCGCACGATTAAGGCAGTAAACCGTCCTGCAAATTTGGTTTTTGAATCAGAACAGGGTGTAATGGACGAGCCCCAGGACGAAGATTTGCCATTTGATATTAATGCTGACATTATAGAAATTTGTGATGACGATTTTGGGCTGTGGTATATGGATGTGTCAGAATTTCCTGAAAAGTATAATGGCAGAACGGTCCGTATAAAGGGCATGGTTTATAAGTCTACAAGGCTGCCAAGGGGGTATTTTGTACCAGGCCGGATTGCTATGGTTTGCTGCGCTAACGACGCCCAGATGATTGGTTTTTTATGTAAGACTGACAATCCATCTAAGCTGAAAAAGAACAGTTGGGTAATGGTGACAGCCAAAATACAGGTAGAGGAGTCCCCCGCCTATAAGGGCAAAAAGGGTCCTGTTCTGTATGCCGTTGACGTTCAGCCTGCGGAGAAGCCAGAGGAGGAAATAGCTTATTTCAGTTAAAGTCCATTTTGCTTTATGACAGCTTTCCAATGGAAAAACGAAAAAATCTCAGGTCTGGGGCAGTTAACCCTGGACCTGAGATTTTTTCGTTTACGTTAAATAAAAGTAAACAGAAAAACAAGTCTTTTCCTGACTGCTTTCCACCTTTATCTCCGCACTGTGCCGCCCGGCAATCTGCTGGGCAATCGCAAGACCCAATCCGGTGCCGGAACGTTTTTCCCCGCTATGTGCTGTCCAAAAGCGGTCAAAAATATGGGGTAGTTCTTCAGAAGGAATCTCCTGCCCCCAGTCGGTCACATGTATCATAAATTCCTCTTGTCCCTTTTTTAACGTAAGGTCTACAGTACTGCCTGTCTCTGAAAATTTTACTGCATTGTCCAGCATGATTAACAACATTTGACGGATACGTCCATAATCGCCTAACAGGCAGCATTCCTCATTCGGGCAATTTAGGGAAACGGTTATGCTCTTTTTTCGGGAAGTTTGACGGATAGAGCGGGCAGCATCCCGAACAACATCACAGAGGTTGATTTCTTCCACCTCCAACCGGAATTGTGTGTCCTGTAACCGCGTCAAATCTAACAGGTCGTTGACCAGCCTCTCCAGATGGCGGCTCTCCGCCACCATCTGGCTGTAATAGTCTGCCACTTCCTCAGGTTGGCTTACCGTCCCATCTAGCAAAACCTCTAAGGAACCTCGCAGGACTGCTACTGGGGTTCGCAGTTCATGGGAAATGTTTGCAAGAAAGTCTTGTTTGAGCTGATCCACAGCAGAACGCTGTTCTTCCGCTGACGCCAACTTTTCCGCTAAAAGGTCGATGGTCTGGGCAAGCTGGCCAATTTCGTCGTTTGGGTGTAACGAAGTTTTAGCAGTGTAATCTCCCTCTGCCAGTTTCAAGGCTGTTGTCTTCATCTGTTCCAAAGGTGCAACGAAACGCCATGCAAGCAATACTGCAGTTCCCCCAGCCAGCACTAGGGCAACTGCTGCCCCAATATATAGGACGGACAGTGCCCGTTCTACCGCCTCATCAATCCCGCTAACCGGAGAATGGAGCAGTACTGCCCCTGATATTCCCTCTGTTGTACAAATGGGTACTCCTACAGTCAAAGCAGGGGCGTCCAACAGGCTGGAAAATTCCTCCCCATAGGTCTGCTGCCCAGATAAAACCCTTTCCAATATCTCCTCCGCGTTGGGAGGAAGACTGCCCCATGATGACTGTGTTTGGCCTGGAGCCACCAAAATCCGGTCAGAGCCCACAATCCAAACTTCTGATGTGGTTAAAACATTTAAAAAGCGCAGATATGCCCCATAACCGCCTCGCCCTCCCCGGCCCATACCAAAGACTTCTCCGCTTTCAAAAGACGAAAGTGTTTCGGCAATTGAAACTGCCTGACTCTCCATAGCTTTACGGTTAACTGAAATAGTATGCCGCCGGAATACAGCGGCATACACACCACCCAATACAATGGTAAACACCAACAGAACTGTTGCAAAGCAGGCAGCCAGCTTCCAAACTATTTTGTTTTTCATAGAAGCACCTCAAATTTATAGCCTACATTGCGGATAGTGCGAATTTCCCAATCGGGATGGGGAACAGCGTCTAGTTTAGCCCGAAGGCGCTTCATATGGGAATCTACTGTCCGGGGGTCTCCATAATAATCGTAACCCCATAACAGATCCAACAGCATTTCTCTGGTGTAGGCACGATTTCTGCCATGCACCAATGTCCACAGCATATCCACTTCCCGCTTTGTTAGACGCACTGGCTTGCTGTCAATTGTAACGCTGTAATCTTCTAAATTGACGCACAACCCCGCAGCCTGCAGAATTTTTTCAGGGTCTTCCTGCTTTTCGATTCTCCGCAAAACTGCCCTCACCCTGGCCATAACCTCGCCAGGGGAAAAAGGTTTGACAATATAATCGTCTGCCCCAATATCCAGCCCCATAATTTTCTCGAAATCCTCTCCGCGTGCAGTAATCATGATGATAGGGACATTGGATTCCCGCCGGATTTCCCGGCATACCTGGAAACCATCTAATTCCGGCATCATCACATCTAATAAAATAATTTGTAGAGTTTGAGCTTGGAAAGCTTCTAATGCCTGCCTGCCATCTCTGACAACTACCGTTTGAAATCCTTCCCTTTGAGCTGCACTCTTTAAGATATTTAATAGCTGTGGATTATCATCCGCAATTAGCATGGTAGCCATTTTTGCAACGCCTCCGTCATTTATTTCGTTCAAAGTATAACAGTACTTTGTGGCAATTTTATGTCAGGCTTTCAAGAAAAACCAGAAAAGCCATTTTTCTGCCATATGTTTGCCACATTGGAGCAGTAAGATGTATATACCGAAAGGATCATTTGAAAGGAGCCGATTTTAATGAAGATTCTGAAAAAAATTTTTGCAAGTAGTATTGCTGTTTTTACCTTTACCGCTGCTGCCACAACATTGACAGCACTGGCAGCCCCTGCTTATGAGACTCCCGCCGAAGCTGCTGCTGAAGTTACGGGGAAAACCCTGGAAGAAGTGTTGGAAGAGCGCCAGTCAGGCAAAAGCTATGGTATGATTGCCGCTGAGTCTGGAGCTCTGGAAGAATATCAGGAAGCAATATTGGAACTTCGACAGGAGGCACTGGCATCCAAAGTGGAAGATGGCATCATAACTCAAGATCAAGCGGCTTGTGACGGAACCGGAGCAGGTGGCTGTGGTTGGGGCAGAGGCCATGGCCGTGGTATGGGACGAGGGCTGCAAAACGGTTCCTGTCCAATATTCAACAACTGAAATCCAAGTATATTATTAAGGAAGAGGGGCAGGCTGGGATAATGAACCGGCCTGCCCTTTTCTATGTAAAATATTATATCATAATTGTTTAATAGTAACAAGTTAAGAGATAGTAACAGTTCAATCCGCTAGGATTTTGACTTTCTTTCAAATTAGATACTGCTTACCTTCAATCTCCGTTAAACTTATATGAATCTTAATCTTTTCCCCTCTTTCCCCTTTTCTCTGGATACAGGTTTATGTTATAATATAATAAAAATTGACCATTTATGAACGTCAATAAACTGTACCCAAAATATAAAGAGAGGAGTTGAAAACCGTTATGCTCAGGCGCGAAAAATCATGCGGGGCATTGGTCTACCGCAGGCAGGAAGATAAAGGCAGGCTTCAAATTCTTCTAATTAGACATCGTGCCGATGGACATTGGTCGTTTCCTAAAGGGCATGTGGAATTAGGGGAAACCGAGGTGCAGACAGCCCTTAGAGAAGTCCGTGAAGAAACCGGTTTAACAATCCAGCTTTTAAAGGGATTCCGTCATTGTGTAGAGTATTACCCGAAACCCAATATACGTAAACAAGTTATTTATTTTTTAGGGAATACAAATGACGAAACGATAACCCTGCAGGAGGAAGAAGTAAGCGAGGCGCGTTGGGTAGACTGGGAGGAAGCCTACCGGCAGGTGACTTTTGAAAATGACCGGCATCTTCTCAATCGTGCCACAGCGTTTTTATCATCCAAAGTCTGACAGTTCTCTTGCTAAAATTGACCTTAAATAACAAAAAGAAATAACCGTGAAAGCCCCCCAGCTTACGGTTATTTCTTTTTTCAAGCGGAAAAACCGCCGTCTTTCGGTTTCCCGCTTTACATTTATTATAACTTTTTTCCTGTTTTTGTCAATAGATTGTGAGCAAAAAGCAAGAGGCCAATTTATGGACGGAATATTTTTGGCTACCGTTTGCGTTTACTTTTTGAGCGGTTTACTGAAGTCGTACCCCTCGAACGATTTCTAGTTTTGGCGTATCTTTTTTTGTTATAGTTCCGAATAATCATTACAGTAGCATACAAAATCAGGAAAATAAGGATTGTTAAGAATACAAGCTTAAACCAAAACTGCTGAAAGACGCTTTTTATCTTCTCCAGATAAACGAGAACCGGGTCTGCTTCCACATCCTCAGCAGAAACAAGGGGAACAGTACCAATTTGTTCACCTGCCAGCATAACCCTCAAATAGCCCAGTTTCTGGCCTTTCTGGACAGGGGCCTCAATTTCTTCCGGTATTTGCAGGACGGGCTGCATACTGGATACTTCTATTTCATCCATAACAAGGGAAGTAAAATTATCTCCAGCTACAACGTTAATAGTATCAACATTTTTTGCCAGCTTTACTTTAATAGAACTGTAAACCTGGTTAAACTGCACCAGTGTTTTGACTTTATATACACTGAACGCCCATTCAAAAAGATCCTTTGCCTCTGTAAAAGCATAGTTGGTTTCCAGAACATTCCCTTCCTCATCTACATAAGGGGCATTCATTAAAACCAAAAGATAGTTATAGCCGTCTTTGCTTGCCATAGAAATAAAGCACCGCCCGGATTCCTCCAGGGTACCAGTTTTAATGCCGCGTATAGGCTCATAATAATAGGGGCTGTTTGGCTGCATAGGGTTAATACGGTTGAGTACAATAAGGCTGTCCTTTAAATTGGTAGGTCCTATGTCTTTGGTTAATGTTGTTACCATATCCATAAAGCCGTCCAGCTCCATGGCGTATTTGGTAATGAGATACATATCATAGGGGGTGGTATATTGTTCCTCATCAAAAAGGCCGTGGGGATTTACAAAATGCGTATTATTGGCGCCAATCGCCTTTGCCTTTTGGTTCATCATATCAACAAAGGTTTCGATACTCCCTCCCCCTATATGGTCGGCTACAATTTTGGCAGCTTCATTGGCGGACTGCATCAACATAGCATACAAAAGGTTTTCCATTGTAAGGGTTTCCCCTGCCTGTATATTGGCATGAGAGACATTTATACCATAAAACTCTTCATAAATATAAGCCGGAGATGTAGCTGTTTCCTGTAAATCGGTGCAGTTTTCCAACGCTACAATTGCAGTCATGATCTTTGTAAGGGAAGCGGGATACATTTTCTCATTTGCAGAGCGTTCGTAAACCACAGTATTTGTATCCAGATTTACCATATAAATCCCTTTGCTTTGACAGTCGGAGTCTGGGTCAAAAGCATACACCTTCATGGGCAGAAAAAGTGGAAACAGTAGAGACAAAACCAGCAAAAAAGTCGAAACGCGTTTCTTACTTCCAGAGACAGTTCTGGATATATTGGCTATTCCCATATGGACAATCCCTTCCATTCCTTGTATAATAAATAATGTTTAAAATATAAAGCCCTGTATTCACAACCGTTGAACGCTGTTGGAACAGTCTTTTTCCTCCATACTGCTCCGCTTTCCCTTGCAATCCGTCAGGATTGCTGCGGAAAACCTCCTTATCTGGCGGGAAAAATTCTCGCCCATCCAGCATCCCCCGGTTATAAATACAGGTTCTAAAAGCAAGGGGATGTCCCCCAGCTAAATTGCCCTTCCTAAACAGTATACCAGAACCCGGCAAAAAATCCAATGATATTCACAAATAATTTAAAAATGGAGGATATCTGTTATGAAAATGGAAACCAAATGCATCCATTCCGGCTATAAACCCAAAAACGGCGAACCCCGCGCTTTGCCCATCTACCAATCTACAACCTTTAAGTATGATAAAACTGCTGATATCGGCGCTTTATTTGATCTGAGTTCCAACGGCTATTTTTATTCGCGCATTGGCAACCCGACAGTAGATGCAGTAGAAAAAAAGATTGCTGATATGGAAGGCGGTGTGGGGGCGCTTTGCACTACTTCTGGACAAGCTGCAAACCTGCTTGCTGTGCTGAATATTTGTTCCTGCGGAGACAGTATTGTAGCAGTAAGCGAGATTTATGGAGGAACCATAAATCTATTTGCCGTTACTTTAAAACGTCTTGGAATAGAATGCATCTTTATTCGAAACGATGCTGGCGAAGCAGAAATTCAGGCTGCCATTCAGCCCAATACACGCCTGATCTTTGGGGAGACTTTGGCTAATCCGGCTATGTGTGTATTTGATATTGAAAAATTTGCCAACGTGGCCCATAAAAATGGTTTGCCCCTTATCATTGACAACACGTTTGCCACCCCGTTTTTATGCCGGCCAATAGAATTTGGTGCAGATATTGTTACACACTCTACTACAAAATATATGGACGGACACGCACTGCAGGTTGGCGGCGTTATTGTAGACAGCGGGAAGTTTTCCTGGGACAATGGAAAATTTCCTGAGCTGACG
Organism: uncultured Oscillospiraceae bacterium; assembly: GCA_910589145.1. Classification (GTDB taxonomy): domain Bacteria; phylum Bacillota; class Clostridia; order Oscillospirales; family Ruminococcaceae; genus UBA1405. The sequence continues at coordinate 54,228 of CAJUSD010000005.1, read as the reverse complement.
GAGCCAGATGAAAGTTACCATGGTGTGCAATATGTTCATAATTTTGGAGCCGCTGCATTTATTACCAAGGCCCGTGTACAATTGATGCGGGACTTTGGGATGTACCCAGGGGCTATTAATGCGTTTTTGCTGAACCTGGGGTTGGAAACTTTGGCTGTGCGCATGGAACGGTACTGCTCTAATGCTGAAACAGTAGCTAAACACCTTTTACATTCGGATATGGTGGAATCTGTCAGCTATCCGGCTTTGCCAGGAGATAAATACTATCAGCTTGCCCAGAAGTATCTTCCAAATGGATGCTCCGGCGTTATGGCTTTGGTCATTAAAGGAGGAAAAGAAACCGCTGTTAAATTTATGGATAGTTTGAATTTGGCTTCTAATGAGGTTCATGTTGCAGATATTCGTACCTGCGTTTTGCATCCCGCCAGCGAAACCCATCGCCAATTAAATGATGAACAATTGAAAGCCGCAGGAATTCATCCGGGTATGGTGCGGTTGTCAGTTGGATTGGAAAATGTAGATGATATTATCGAAGATGTAGAACAGGCTTTAAAGAAGGCAAAGGTCTAATCTGCGAAACGTCCCTCATAAGTAAAGCCAAATTCATGTTAAAAATGACAGGCCCAGGAAGTCACTTCCTAAGCCTGTCATTTTTTACCCATTTCGGGCGTTTTTCTTTGCCTTTTTCTTTTTGCGGGGGTGCTTATGTTTAGTACCCTTTTTTCCTTTAGGCGGGTTTGAATGTTTTGGCACCTTTGGAAATTTCTTTTGTGGAGGCGGAAGAAGCCGTTTTGGATGAACCTCTACACCTGGAAGACCAAAATCTATCTGCCCAGCCGATACGTCTACCGAAAGCACGATAATTCGTATAGAATCGCCAATACGGTATTTTGTACCAGAAAGGGTGTTTTCCAACTGAACCTGTTCCACAACATCGTATTCACCCAAGGGGAGAGCTTCAAACCGAACCAGCCCTTCTACAGTGTTTGGAAGTTCCACAAAAAGTCCCTGATGAGATACATAGGAAATTACCCCATCGAATTCTTCCCCAATATGGGAGATCATGTATTCCGCTTTATAGCAGTCCTCGCATTCCCGTTCTACGGTCATGGCCTTCAGTTCCATCTCACTGGAATGTTGAGCGGAATCTTTGACAAAAGAACCAAATCTGTTTTTCAAACGTTCCGGTTTCATATGAAGGAGATTTGCAGAAATAATGCGGTGGATAGACAAATCAGGATACCGGCGGATTGGAGAGGTGAAATGAGTGTAATCATCCAGCATAAGGCCAAAGTGCCCTTTGTTTTCAGGGCTGTACCTTGCCTTTGCCATAGACCGGATAATGGCGTCATTTACAATCTGTTCCATGTCCTTTCCGCGCACATCGTCCATAATTTTTGTAAGGACGGCAGGGCTGGAATTTTGTCGAAGCCCTGGTGCAGTTATCCCCATAACTTCCAACACCCTGCATAAATTTTCCATACGGTCAAGGGTAGGGCTTTCATGGATACGATAAATGAAAGGAATCTGCTGGCCGCAGGCAAATTTTGCAGCAGAACAGTTAGCTAAAAGCATAAATTCCTCTATCATATGTTCCGCTAATCCTCTTTTTCGAGTAACAATTTCTAAAACCTGTCCATTTTCATCCAGCCTAAATTTAGGCTCTGGGGAGTCCAACTCCAAACCTCCACGCTGCCTGCGTTTTTCCATAAGAACAGACGCCAGTTCTCCCATCAACTGGATAGAGGAAAGCAGGGGACGGTATTTATTTAAAATGTCCTCATCAGCAGATTTGTCCAGAACAGCGTTGACTTCCTGATATATGCCTTTTACAAGGGAACGGATAATGGTTTTTTCAAAACGGAACCGCAGCAGTTCCCCCTCCTGCCCCAAATCCATCAGGCAGGAAAGCGCAAGCCGATCTTCATTGGGATTTAAAGAACAGATCCCATTAGATAAGGCCTCCGGCAGCATGGGAATTACAGAATCAGCAAAATATATAGATGTTCCGCGTTCATAAGCACAATCGTCAAGGGGGCTTTTCTCTGTTACATAATAGCTTACATCAGCAATGTGCACGCCTAGCTTCCATCCGGTTTCCGTTTTTTCAACGGAAACTGCATCGTCTAAATCCTTGCTGTCTGCTCCGTCAATCGTAAAAATGAGGGAATCCCGCAAATCAAGCCGGTTTTCCAATTCTTTAGGGTGGATCCCTTTGCGGCAAAGGTCTTCTGCCTGTTCTATGGCTTCCTGGGGAAATTCCCTTTGAACCTGGTTGGATACCAAAATGGATTCACAACAGTTTTTAGCAATTTGTGCGTCCCCAAATATTTGAACCACTTCAGCGCCGTATTCGGAAGAATGCCGCCCGCGCTGAACAACCACCGCTAGAACTTTGTCTCCATCCTGTGCGCCAAGATTTTTTCCGGAAAGGACCAATACAGGTTCACGGAATACTTTATGGGAGAGAATATAATTTCCCTGGGGGGAAGCGTGATACACGCCGGTAAAACGAAATTCCGCCGCCTTTACAATTTTCTTAACTTCCCCTTCAGGAAGTTCTCCAAGCTGCGGCTGGGACGCCACTAATACAATATCTCCAGGCAAAGCGTTGAGAAGTTTACGCCCTGGAATAAACATCTCTTCCCCACTGTCCAACCGTTTGACAAATCCAAATGAACTCAAGAGTTTTGTCATTTGGGCTGGTATTAACCCCCAATTTTGGGGGGTTACGGTTCGGGACTCTTTTGTTATAAGGAGCCCTTCCTTTTTCAGCTCTTCAACAATTTTCTCTAAAGAGGATAAACTCCCTTTCCACTTTAAACGTTCTGCAGCCTCCTTAATGCGGAATCCCCGCTTTCGGCTGCTGTATACTTTAATAATTTCTTCCTTTTGAATGTACTCAATTTCCTTTTTCTTATCTGTCATATCAACTTCCCGTCTGCCCAATGTATGGGCGTTGTTTTTCTTCAAAATTTTATTAAAAGTATTCCCTTCTCTCAAAATTGCTATTCGTTTTAAAAAGAAAGGGGCCTCTCACTTCAAAGTGAGACAGCCCTTCCAATTTTCCCTTTATGACCGCGCGCTTTATTTATTAAAAAATACTGCGATTGCGTTGACAATTACTGTCAAAGCAAAAAAGGCGATTGCTGCATACTTAGTGAAACGCTTTAGCATTGCGTCAAATGTTCTTCCGCCATTTTTGCCTAAATAGGAATCTGAAGCGCCTGTCATTGCGCTTAGGCCGTCGCTTTTGGATTCCTGCATTGATACCAGCACTACAATTAACACGCATGTGATAATAAGAAGAATCCCGCCAATAATTTCCATTGCTCCCATTTCTTTTCCCCTTCCTTCTGCACAAATATAATACAGTTTTCTACTGTTAATGCTCCGACGTATACCATTAGCAGTTTATTATTATAGCATAAGCTTCCCTGATTTGCAAGAGTTTGTAGATTGTAATTTAGAAAAAGTGTGTGGGTTTTTCAAAAAAATAAAAAAAGTGGGTAGCATAGAACCTTTCATTGTCTTTACGGCGGCTGCGTTCTACCTTGCCATTATGCCTTGGAGTGTAAGGTTTGATTAACTTATGAGTAATACCATGCAGCTCCAGATGTTTTTGAAAGGGTGTAGGTTTATCCCAATAGGAAGTAAAGCGGTTTGTGAATTCGGGGCCATTGTCCGTCTGGATGCACTCAATGGTGCAGGGAAAAGCTTTCACCAGATGCTCAAGGAACATAGCGGAGGAGCAGGAACAGTGTTCTTCAAAAATCTCCGCAAAACGCCAGCGGGAATACTCATCAATGGCAGTATACTGGAAAAACTTTTTTCTGATGACATTTGAGTTTTTCAGACGGTAAATGTACTGTCTGTTGGTTTTGTACTTGATGCCTGCTTTGGTGACGCCATATTTATCGGCATATTTTATTAGGGATAGACGAAAGCGCATCTCCTGTGTTATACTGTTCATAGTGGAGACCTCCTTTGGGTTTGGTTTTGTTGTGGTGGTTTAACTATAACACAAAGGCTGCGTCTCCGCTATTTATTTTTTCTCTCTGTAACACTTCTATTGTAATCTTACAATTCAACAGCAATACATCCTATTTACCCTATTGACAATTCTACCGACCATATGATAGAATATAAAAACCATGCGGGTATGGCGGAATGGCAGACGCACCAGATTTAGGATCTGGCGGGCAACCGTGCAGGTTCAAGTCCTGTTACCCGCATAAAACAGATGGGAGGAAATCTTTTTAGGTTTCCTCCCATCTGTTATTTCTATAATGTCCACTTTTCTTATAAAAAGAGAGAGGATGCAATGATGGGTTGGATATATTGGGGCATAGAACGGTTTTGGAAGATTACGGAGAATTTTAAATAACTCTGCAAATAAATCGCTTTTTTCTGCTACTATATAGATAAAGGGATTCATTTCAAGATGATCTGTATGAATTTTCAATTTTATCTGAAGGTGAACCGTAATTAAGAAAAGGGGGATTTTTATGAGTAACAGCAAAAAAATAAGGATTGCGGTAGGGGTTGCAATTGTCCTGGCGCTGACCGCTGCGCTTATGTTTGGATGCAAAGTTCAAACTCCGCCTCCCGATGACGATCAAAAACCTTCTGCCCCGATTGATGTAAATATAGACCTTTCTACTTTATCTATCACTCCCTGCACCAGCGGAGAGTCTGGGATATCGCCAGATAAAGGTTTCCTGATAACCGGAGAAAACGCAGCCAGGTGGAAAGAGAAAGAGCTTCGTGCAGCCATCCAAGCAGAGCCTGACTTCTCCTATTCTCTGGAAAAACAAGATGACAGTTGGTTTCTATCTCCTGTTGAGCCTTTGGAGCGAAACTGTATCTACCGGTTCCAGGCCATAGGCGGGGATGGAAAAGCAGTCCAGTCCTTTGCCTTTCAGACTGAGAGCGACCTGCTTGTAAACAGTGCCTACCCCAGCCAGGATTCTAATTATGTTGATTTGGATTCTGGCATTGAGATTTCTTTTAATACTACAGGTATTTCTGCCGATCATTTTAAGGAACACTTTACCATCCAGCCTGCGGTTTCAGGGGAATTCCGCATAACGGATTATACAGGACTTTTTATCCCCAGCGAACCCCTTCAGGAAGATACTTATTATCATATCACCGTATCTGCAGGGCTAAAAGCCTCGAATGGCATGGAACTAAAAGAGGATTACGCCTATTCCTTTGGCACAGTAACAAACAAAAAAGACAGAATCAGGTTCTATTCTTCCGGCAAGAATTTTGAAACATATATGCCAGGTGATAATGTTTACTTTTTTGTCCATACCAGTGATGAAACAGCAGCCCTCGACTTCCAAATTTCTGCTTACCGTTTTCCCGATTATCAGGCATATGTGGATGAAATAGACAAATATAATAACTACTCTACAACACGTTGGGGGCCAAAGCAGGAATATTGCACTGATACCAACGCCCTTAAATGTGCATATCAGGAAACCCAGAATCTGGTTTACAGCAGGAGCTCCCAGCACTACGCCGCTATCCCTGGCGGATTGGAACCTGGCTTTTATGTGATGACAGTTCAAAATAATGAAAATGAGATACATACCCAAAAGTATTTTCAGGTTTGCAGCTTGTCTGTCTATATGGAGTCTGCCAGCGGGAACACTCTGGTCTGGGTCAATGACCCAGACACAGGTAAACCCTTGGAAAATATGGAAATTTCTTTTCGCGATATAAAGGGGAAACTCCCCTCTGCCAGTGGAAAAACCAATACCGATGGCATTGCCCGAATTGAAACCGGCGAACTGTCCCAAGCCTCTGTAACCATTCAGAAAGAAAGCTCCCCCATTTATTATACTTTGGATTATTTACAGGAAAAAACCGAGGTTCCTCTGTCAGAAGACTATTTTTTGGCAGTTTATACCGACCGGGAAATATACCAGCCAACAGATACAATTCATTTTTGGGGTGTTGTGGCTCCCAGAAATCCTTCCGGGAAATCTCCAAATTCGGTTACTGCCTCTCTGATTGACAATGACAAGCCATTTTCTAAGATGACCGTTCAGGTAGGTGAAAATGGAACTTTTACTGGTGAATTATCCATTGACGGCTTGGAACAGAGTTACTACCAATTTTCAATTTTAGATGAAAACGGAAAGTCCTATGGATATCATTACCTTAATATTACTGAATTTACCAAACCTTCCTATATTTTAGATATTTCCCATTCCAAGCCCTTTTACTTCGTCAATGAACCGATTGATTTCAGTATCAATGCTAAATACTTTGACGGCTCCCCCGTTTCCGGCGGCAAGGTATCCGTCAGTGCAAACGGTTCAGCCTCCCTTACACTGGATGAAACCGGAACAGCGGAATATTCCTGCTATTATAAGCCCTATGGATATGAGCCAATCCCGGCCTGGTACCCTGCCTCCCTATGGTACACCATTGGAAGCGGAGACGAACAGGATGTTTATATGTCTACTGACGGTTCTGTCAAAATCATTGAATCTAAAATAGGCATTAAAACTGAAAATGATGATAATTTTTTGACTGTCCACGCTAACTATTTGGATGAAGTTAAGTTGGGCAAAGATCCATCCCTCGACTATGGCGAGGTCTATACTGGTCCTATGGCGGATATTCCTTTACGGATAGTAGTCAATAAAATAACTTATATCAAAAAGCCTTCCTCAACCTATTATGATCCCATCCTTAAAAAGAACATTACTATTTATGATACGGAAAGGGAAGAAAGCGTTGCCGACATCTTACAATCCCAGACAATTGGGGGAACTGCCAAAATCCCCATTTCTAATTATACCAATACCGAAAATGTCCAATACTGGTACCAAATAGAGTTTGATGGCGGTGTTATCGGTACAGTTCGAGGGGTACATCACCCTGCACAAACCAGATTTTGGAGTGATGATGAATATACTTATTCTTTCCGCCCCGACTATGATCGCCTTTCACTGAAACAGGATGAGAAAATACCCTTGGCACTGTACCTGAACCAGACAAAGACAGAAAACAAAGGGAGAATCCTGTATAACGTCTATCAGCGGGATATGCTTTCCTCTGCATTTTTGGATGCTGGTATCAGTGAAACCTCTTTGACATTTACGCAGGAATATATTCCTTCCGTCCAGATTACAGGGGCATACTTTGACGGCAGAAAGGTTTTTCCGATTGATAGTTTTTCGGCTTACTTCAATTATGAGGACAAAGCCATCCAGGTTGATGTATCCTCTGACCGGGAAACTTATCGCCCTGGCGAAAAAGCCAATATCACAGTCAAAACATCAGTTCCCAACGCATCAGTATGCGTCGGTGTTGTTGATGAGTCTATTTTCCAGATTGAGCAGCAGAATTTAGATATTGTCCAGCAGCTTTATAAAAACATCTATTTTCCTTCTGTTTATCAAAATGCTTCCTATATAGCGTATGACGAAACAGCAGATTCCAAAAATACGGCTACAGGCGGTTTGGGTGGTGCAGACGGCGGAAACAATGGCTATATGCGGGAGAACTTTCTGGATACTGCCCTGTTCCAAACTGCAAAAACCGATGAAAACGGCACTGCTTCTGTTACTTTGACTCTGCCTGACAATATTACTTCATGGAGGATTACAGCAGCAGCTGTTACTGGGGATTTGATGGGAGGCAGCAATACCAGCAACACTATTGTTACCCAACCCTTCTATCTGCAAACAATTGTCACTGACGAATATCTAACTGGGGACGACATTTCCGTTTCCGCTATGGGGGTCGGCACAGAGGCAAGCCATGGAGAGGAAATTCAATATACAGCCCTGCTGAAATCGTCTGATGGCACGGTCCTTGACACTTTGGAGGCAAAAGGCAATGCTGGAGCCCAAACTCCCTTTAACTTTGGAAAACGTCCCATTGGAGAGTACCTATTAGAAGTCTCCGCCAAACTGGGAGAACATACTGACGCAATGCGTCAGCCATTCTCAGTGGTATCCAGTGTACAGACTGAGCCGGTTTTCCAGGATGTTCCCTTTGAACAGATTTCATCTTTGGAAAGTGTCCGGTATCCGATTCGCGTGACAGTTTACAATACCCTTCTTCGCCCATACCTAACTGTACTTAACCACCTAATGTATTGTCATTCTGACCGCACAGAAGAACTTGCTGCATCCTACGAAGCCCGCAAGCTTTACAATCTTCTGCTTCCGGCGGAGGAGCGGGAGGAAATCTATAAAGATAACCGTTTGGACAATATCCAAGAATGGGAATCCGGCATAAAGATCCTTCCCAACTCGGAGCCTGACCCTGCCGCCACTGTTAAAATGCTAATTGCCGCCCCTAATCTCATAAATTCATCCAGCTCTGAAAAATACTTCCGCTCCATTCTGGCTGACCCTGCTGTTGCTCAGGAACAGAGGATATATGCTTACCTAGGGCTTTCAATATTAGAACAGCCCATTCTCCGGGATATCCAGAGAATGGCTTCTGAAGAACATACGGCTTTTGAGAAACTTTTGTTGGGTGCAGCTCTGGCATCCTTTGGAGACATTAACGGGGCCAGCCAGATTTTAGACTCAATGTCCAATCTGCGCAAGGAAGAAAATGGATTGATCTGGTATGAGGGCGCAAGTCAGGAAGAGTCCCTGCAAAATACCTCTGGCGCATTGCTTCTGGTATCCCTTGCTAAAACCAGAAAGGATGCTGACGGTTTGGCATTGTGGCTCGTTCAACAGACCGAATTGGGGAATTTGGCTGACACACCTATCAGCCTGGAACTATTGTCTTATTTGAATGGGTTTGAATTTGACGGACTGCCGGAATCCAAGTTTACTTATATGCAAGATGGAGAATTACAAGAGGTTGTATTGGATGCAAACGGTACAAACACTATCTCTTTCTACAAAGATACACTGGAAAAAGCTGATTTCAAAGCTGTAAGCGGGGACATTGCCGCTAATGTCCGCACTGTGAATTACAGCAGCGGGCTGTCAACTGCTGGGGAAAATTTGGTTCAGGTGAGCAAACAGTATTATCCCGTTTACGCCAATTCCCAAGGATTTTCCGCCGGGCAGAGAATCCGGGTGGAATGTACCATTACTTTCTCGCCGGATGCTCCTGATGGAAACTATACTTTCTCCGATTACATTCCCTCCGGGATGCGCTATCTGCCAGATCAGAGGGGATACCGCAATTCCAGCGGAGACAAGGAATGTTCTGGGTTTGTCAGAAACGAAGGGCAGAAGATGAACGGGTATGTTGGACTTTACAGGCCAAAGGAAAAACCGCCAGTGATGCCTTTAGATAATCCTACGGAACCTGTCGCCAGGGAAGAGGTTATGGACGATTCGGATAGAAACCCCAATACCAGCAGCACAAAACCCTATGATCCCCAGAAGAAGGATCGCACATCCGCCAACGGAAGTTATACTTATACTATTGTTTATTATGTCAGCAATACTTTGCCAGGAGAATTTCAGACTGAAAAGGCGGTTGTTTCTTCTGAGGAATATAATATTCGAGTGGAAAGTACGCCGGGAACAGTTGTAATTCGGAATCGTTAAAATGCGGGTACAGCCTGGGATGAGTACCTTCTAAAGCAGATGAAAAAGGTTTTGGGTCCAGAGGGCTTTTTAGGAAAGCTTTTTGGACCCAAAACCTTTTTCTCTACTGTAGGCAGTACTTGCCGAAGAATGTGCCTGTATATTAGATTTTTCTCTATTATAAATTCCAAGCTTCTTTTTTCCTACACATCGTTTAAAGCTTTCTTACAGCGTATGACATATTTTTCTGGAAAAATATGGTATTCTAAGGCTGGGAAAAGCGCCAACCATAAGCGAACTCCCTTCGCTTAACAGATTATCCACTTTTCCGACAACGATTAGGAGGCAAAAAGATGACTTATATTTTCGGACACCGGGGAGCAAGCGCATATGCCCCTGAAAATACCTTGGCCGCCTTCCGTCTGGCGGAGGAAATGGGCGCAGATGGGATAGGGATTGACGTTCAATGTTGTAAAGATGGGGAAGTAGTTGCTTTACGGGACTGCTTTTTTCATCAAGTCAGCGGAGGAAAGGGCTGCGTATGGGAATATACGTTAAAAGAGCTGAAATCAATGAATTTTGGAAACGATTTCCCGGAAGTTTTTCAGGGGGAAAAGGTTGCCTCTTTGGATGAGGTGCTGGAATTAATCTCCCAATCTGATATGGCGCTGAATATTGAGTTAAAATCTTCTCCCTACTGTCATGATCCAGCCCTAGCTGAAAAAATATACCGATCTATTGAAAACTTTGGGCTTAAGCTCAAACAAAAGATATCCTTTTCCTCTTTTGACCACCAATGTTTGAGGGAATATCAAAAGCTGAATCAGGATGCAAAGATAGGACTTTTATATAACGCTAACCTGCGCCGTCCTGGAGACTATGCCCGTATGGTAGGAGCGGACTCTATCCATCCCTATTTTATGATGATAGATGAGGAGGGAATAGACAACTGCCAGGAGCTGGCTGTTGATGTAAACGTCTGGACAGTGGACGAGCCTGGCGATATACGCAAGATGCTCCGTTGGGAATGTGACCGCATTTTTACCACAAAACCGGATTTAGCCATACAGTGCAGGAAGGAAATGGGGCTGGATCAGGTAACAGCCCTTTCCGCTGTGGGAAAGGGGCTGTTTGCAGCCATTGGGACTAAAAAATAGATATTACCCCTTAATCAGTCTTATTTTTAGTGGCCTGTTCGTCAAGAACTCTGCATTTTCGTCCATAGAGGTTCGAGGATGTTGATAAACGTCAATTCCTATTTGAATGGGTTCGTCTATAAGATATAAATATCCTTTTTCGGTCCCATTATGTTTGATTTTCCCATCATCGTCATATTCCAGGCAAGATGGCTTATGGGAGAAGGCTTCCGCCAGTTCCTTCCATTGTGTAATTGTACTGCCTTCCCGTAACAGATCAAATTTTTGGTTGGAACCATGATACCATGATCCATTTTGGTTTACTACAATTTGCATATTTAAAAAACACTCCCCTTAAAAAATGATAAAATTGACCTCAACCTGTCAAAATGGATTTTCCCATTCTGTAATTTGATGTATGAATATAATATGGCGGTATCCTCCATCTACTGTAAACGGGGGATGAATTGCCGAAAATAATTTGATCTAAAGATTGTTTAGAGGTAAAATTTAATTACGCATTTTAACGGCAGCGGCGGACGGAGAGGATATTGGAACCCCACTGGCAAAAGGCAATCCACACTGATTTATCCTGCTCCTGATCACTGCAATTGGATTGAAGCAATGAACGGAAACAGAGAATTTTTCACACCTATAAAGGCAGCGTCCGCCCCAAATATTGGGGGCGGACTTTTTTAAAATTTATGCCTTCTATTGTAAATGGAAGGCATGTTTAATATCTTCAATTTGGCTGTCGTTAATGCTAACGATTTCTCCCAGCTCTTTAGAGGAAATAATGGCTTTTGCTGAATATTCCGCTACTTCCAGCCTGTCATAAGCGTTAAGCATACTATCTCCGGCTACAATTACACAGTCGTTTTGTACCATAACAATGGGTGTAGAGGGAGTAAAGATCTTTGCAATCTCCTTTGGCCTCAAATAAATAGAGCCAAACTCCACCTTTGGAATGTCACGCATCAAAATATAACTTTCGGGAATGGTTTTGGAATCCAGCATCTGATCTGAAACTACAAAAGCCATGATATTCGGCGGGTGGGCAATAATAATAGAGTTAATATGGGGATGTTGACGGTAGATTTCACGATGCAGTTCAATAGAACGGCTGGGTTCCTTTCCCATTTCCTTGTAATCCCCTTCAATTCGTACTAAACTTTCAGGCTCCAAATATTTCCGGTCTTCCCCATGAGGGTTAATCAGGAAGGAATCCCTCTCCAGCCTTTGGGAAAAAGTCCCCTGGGTGCTGGTAAAAAGCTGCTGGTCATAAGCCCTATGGATAAGGGTTGTCATATCCCGCCGGGAAGCCTTTTCAAAACTGGTGATCCGGTTGGCTACAAATTCATTCATCTGGAGATGCTGCCTGTTTTTATACCAGGTAATTTCTTCGTCAGTAAGGGATGCAGGAGTACCAATGCGATTGGCCTCAATTTCCAGACGGGCACAAAAATCCAAAGTTTCAAAGGATTTGAAGCAATCGAACAGGGTATTCCCTCCCACAACGACGCCATGGTTTTCTAATATAACCGTATTAAAGCCCTTTTTAAATTCCGCTGCAATTTTGTCTCCTAAGTCTGTACTTCCGGGCAGACCATATTTTGCGATACCAATATCCCCGCAGGAGAATTTAACATTTGGAATTATATTAGTAGTAGGAATTTTTCGGACAATGGAATAAGCGACCAATGCAGGCGGATGAGCATGAAGCACTGCCTTTAAATCCGGGCGAATTTGATATACCTTCTGATGGAAGGGATATTCAGATGAGGGTTTATGATTGCCTGCAATTGTGCCATCTTTTTTTATACATACAATATCATTGCGGGTTAAATTTCCCTTGTCAATGCTCCCCGGCGTAATCCAGATATCGCCGTTATCATCCAGTATGGATAGATTTCCGCCGGAGGTAGTGGTCATACCATAACCATAGATACGCTCCATAATCATAACCAATTGATCGGCAGGGTGAAGCATATTCATTTTCATGGGACATTCCTCCTTTTGTCTTATTTTACCATATACGTTTTGTCATGTAAACACGATTTTATGATTTTTGCATATCTTTTATCAGGGTGGGAAAAACCATTGACAAATCTATAAAAAGCGTCTATAATCTAAAATGTTTTCCAAATCATTTCGGGGTGTAGCGCAGTTTGGTAGCGTGCTTGGTTCGGGACCAAGAGGCCGCGGGTTCGAGTCCCGCCACTCCGACGCTTGAAAATCTGTTTTGTCATATTGACAAAACAGATTTTCTTTTTTGCAAATAAGCCTCTTTATAACCCACTTGCTAAAATATCTTGAATAATACTTCCAAAGAATCGGCTGTCTTTTGAAAATCGTTTTCATTATGTGAAAATAAGTTCCTGAATGTATCCGTGTTTTTCTGCGTGTTTGATTGCTGGCCCATGGGAACGATTTCTTAGTTTAGATTAGGCCATAGAAAATATCTTCTAAGGAAATATCAAAATCGTTATATAAACTGAATTTGAAATGTGTCACAACTGTATTCCGCTCTGCCTCACTCATTTTTGCAAGCATCCAGTCATAATAGACAGGATAGATTTTATGAAGAATAAATTCACCATTATTATTTAAATAGACTTCAATAAATCTTTCGGCAGAGCTAACAATCCAGTATTCTCTTACGCCGCACTTAGCATAAACATCTTTCTTATGTGTTTTATCGTTCCATGCGGTGCTGGGGTAAAGAATTTCAACAACAAGATCGGGGGCTCCATATATTCCGTCAGATTTAATTTTTTCGGGTTCACAGACTACCATCATATCAGGGATAAAATGATCTTCTTTTGTTAAATACACCAATGCACCAACCATAATAGAAATGCATTTTTCCCCTTCAAATAGTTCTTAAAAATATTAAATATATTTCCTGCAATAAGGACATGGTTGACTGCCGCCGGGGACATGACGACTATTTGGTCGCCTATCAGTTCCTCCTTCCATTCCACGTTGTATGCTTCCGACACATTGTCTCCTCCTTGCTTAAGATTATAGAACTTCAGACTTTTATAAAATAACGTTTTGCAGAACCAAACAATCTGCTCATATCTTCACCTTACTAAAAAGTATACCATTTCCTTTATATTTTTAATAGTAGAAGAATCGCTAAAATACCGGGACGCTGACTTTTTGACTTCTCCCCTTAGATATGCTATACTCAAAGCATTGTCAAAAAGGAGCGTGATGTCCAATGTCAGCCTCATCACAGCCTCATACATTTAGTGAGGCCGTGGATCGTAAAACCTTTTTAAAAATGACCTTCTCCCTTGTTCTGCCCATGGCTGTCCAAAACCTCATCAATACCGCCATTACTTCGGCGGACGTAATGATGCTGGGTAAGGTGGGAGAAACTGCCCTGTCTGCTTCATCTTTGGCGGGACAAGTACAATTTATTATGAATTTAATCTTCTTTGGCTTAACCTCCGGTGCAGCAGTCCTCACTGCCCAATATTGGGGCAAACAAGACATACGCACGATTGAAAAGGTTTTGGGGATTTCCCTGCGTTTTTCCTTCTTGGTTGCAACTGCCTTTACAGCTGCTGCCCTTATTTTTCCACGCCATTTAATGATGATGTTTTCCTCAGAAGAACCTGTCATTGCAGAAGGAATAAAGTATCTACGTATTATTGCACTTTCCTATATTCCCGTATCTTTTTCAATGGTCTTCCTTAATTTAATGCGCAGCGTGGAACGGGTTGTTATTTCCACTATGGTCTATCTGTTTGGACTGTTTTGTAATATTGGGTTAAATGCAGTCTTTATTTTTGGAATGCTGGGCTTCCCTGCCATGGGTGTTTCCGGTGCGGCATTGGCTACCCTAATTACCCGTTTGCTGGAACTTTTCATAGTAATCGTATATTCTCAGAAAAATCCTGTTGTCCGCTTTCGAATGAAAGATATTTTCATCCACGACCAACTGCTGTTTAAAGATTTTCTTCAGTTTTCCATCCCCGTTACCATTAATGAAATGCTGTGGGGATTGGGAACATCTGTAAATGCTATGATTATCGGACATATGGGGAGCTCTGTTGTTGCTGCCAATTCTGTAGCCCAAGTTATCCGACAGCTCGCCATGGTTGTAGCTTTTGGTTTAGCAAATGCCACTGCTATTATTATTGGCAAGGCTATCGGGGAAAACAAATATGAGGGCGCAAAAATTTATGCCCGTCGTTTTTTAAAACTTACCCTGGCTTCTGGCGTATGCGGTGCAGCGCTGATTTTGGTAATTGGACCGATTGTAGGTGGATTTCTTACCCTATCTGATGACGCCCAAAGTTATTTAAACATTATGATGCTGGTTATGTCTTATTTCAGCATAGCGCAGGGATATAATACGACTATGATTGTTGGAATCTTCCGCGCAGGCGGAGATACCAAGTTTGGCCTGCTTTGCGATGTCGGCGCACTTTGGTGCTGCTCCATATTCTTTGGGTATCTATGTGCTTTTGTGTTTCGCCTTCCGGTTGCAGTAGTATATATGGTTCTTATGTCAGACGAAATCATTAAAATTCCCTTTACAACATGGAGATACCGAAGCAAGCTCTGGTTGCGCAACGTTACCAGATAAACAAAAAGGAGGAAAAATGGCCTGGATGATTGAAAAAAATATTCGAGAAAACACTATCCTTTGTGAAAGTTTTATGGAACTGGCAGTCCAAACTTTCCACATTGATTTCCACGAATGGTGGAAAAGGGGGTTCTGGGGAAACCAATATATCCCCTATGTCATAACAGATGGAACACAGGTAGCTGCAAACGTTTCCGTAAATCTAATAGATATGCTATGGAACGGAGAGAAAAAACGATATATTCAGCTTGGAACTGTTATGACAGCTCCAGAACATCGCGGAAAAGGGTTTTCCAGAAAATTAATGGAAACAGTTTTAAACGACTGGAAAGAAAAATGCGACGCAATTTATTTATTCGCCAACGACAGCGTTCTGAATTTTTACCCTAAATTCGGCTTCCATAAGGCGGATGAGTATCAGATTTCCCTAGAATGTTCCCACAAAATGGGGAATATCCGTAAGCTGGATATGTCCAATCATCAGGATCTCCCAGATGCTTTTTACATACTATCAGAAATCCAATCCCTATTCCCGCTTCCCAATGGCAGATAATAAAGGGCTTCTTGCCTTTTACTGTACAGGCTTCTTAAAGGAAAATGTTTATTTTCTTCAGGATTTCGATACAGTGGCAGTTGTTGAAACAGATGGCACAGACTGTATTTGTTATGATCTTTTTTCAGATGTAAAGACAAGCCTGGAAAAAGTCTTAGAAGTTTTGGCTGTCCCGGAAACAAAAAGGATCGTTTTAGGCTTTACTCCAAGGGAAGCCGTTGGACAGGCTGTGCTGCTGAAAGAAGATGATACAACCCTCTTTTTGCTGGATGGAAAGGAAGACTTATTCTGCCAATACCCATTAATGTTCCCGTTACTTTCCCATGCGTAGTTTTTTTCTTATACATAAACAGGTCAAGGGCTTAAAGCCTTTGACCTGTTTTTTATAACATCTTAGAACATCCTGATTTGGAGATCAAAGAGTATTTATGAATCTTGTTTTTCTTCGTTCCAGTTCCTGATCTTCTCTGCAATTTCTTCCACCCATTCAACAGCGGCAAATTTGGGTACAAACTCAATCGAAATCTCATCTATTTCCTCTAAAATATCTTCCGCCGGAAAAGAATCCTCTATTTCTTCTGGCAAAGCAGCCCCAACGCATAATGGCGGAAACAAAACGCACCACCAATTTTTCCCTCTGGCATCTCCAATACGGATTTGCACTGCATCATATACCCCAGCTGGCAGAATTGCGTTTTCATATTGCCTGGTATTAAAATACACTCTTTCCACATCCCCAGATACAGAGTAAGGAAACCCTTCCTTTCCAATAACATTTCGGGCTGTTTCAAGAATCTGCGGCATAGCCTTTTGAGCAGCAAGGATTGCATCCTCTCGTGTCTTTACATTGGAAAAAATTGCAGATGTATCCTCTAAAATCTGATCGCGCACCTTCAGTTTCAACTCCTGATCCTCCTGAGAATCAGAGTTAGCCAGAATATGTAACCGGAGAGTATCCTGCCGAATTGTATCACAATTTTTAGCGAATGAGGAAAAACAGCAAAGCCAAAGGCTCAATAAAAATGCAGTAAGCAGCGACCATTCCCAATGTTTCATATTTTTGCGTCCTTTCCATGTTGTATTTCTGTATAGAGAGTTTGGGAGCAGGATGGACAAACTATACACCCTAAGCAGAAATATTCTTGACAAATTTAAACTATTATGATAGTCTTAATATAAACTATTACAATAGTATAGAAGGGAGCAAACAAAAATGGGAACAACTCTGTATGATTCAGAATTAAAGGTAATGGAAGTATTATGGCGGGAGGGTACTTTAACTGCCAAACGGGTTACAGAGATTTTAAAGGACGAAATCGGCTGGAATAAAAATACCACCTATACTGTACTAAAAAAGTGTGCAGAAAAAGGATATCTGCGGCGGGATGAGCCGGATTTCCAATGTACACCGCTCATTACAAAAGATGAAGCATGTCAGGACATGACAAACGAACTGATTGATAAAATGTTCAAAGGGAGCAGTGAACTTTTCTTTTCAGCTTTTTTAAAAGGGAAAGGTCTGGATGACAGGCAGGTAAAACATCTTATGGACATAATCGAAGATTCAAAATAAAGGGAGTGAAAATATGTTGTCCATTCGTTTCGATATGCCTCTCTGGTTAATGGGAACATATGGGGGCATTATGGCAGTTTGTGTGGTATTGCTGCGGCTGCTCTTAGGGAAGCGTCTGCCCAAAAGGTTATTTCCAATCTTATGGTCAGTCGTTCTGGTGCGGCTGTTTATACCATTCTCCATTTCAAGTCCGTTTTCGCTGCACATCCCTCTGTTGGGAAACGGAAGTCCGGCCAGCAGTGCATCAGTTCTTCAGCAGCAGGAAACATATGAAGCTGCATTTGATACTGTTTCAGAGGAACTTTCCATTCCCCCTTTGTCAAGTGCCAGCAATGAAACAGAACAATCCTATGTATCCCAAGTAACTGCAGAGTCTGCCTTTTCGTTTCCCTCTATCCCGATAAACTGGATAGGAGTTTTATGGGCTTCGGGAGTAATTATCAGCGCAGTTTGGCTTGCCTTGCGCTGGAACAAATGCCAAAAAGTTTTAGAGGACTCTGCCATTATCTCAAATCAAACAGCAGAAAAAGTTTTAAAAAAATGCAGGATAACCGCAGACGTTTATACCTGTGACCGGATTTCCTCCCCATTGGCTGTTGGTTTGAAACATCCTGAAATTTATCTGCCTACCCATTTGGACTTTAGTAATCATGAAATGCTGACCCATATTATAACACACGAAGCAATGCACATTAAATACCGGGATAACTGGATGAAAACTGTCATGCTGGCGGCGTTATGCTTACATTGGTATAATCCCCTTATCTGGTGGATGGCGCGGGAATTGAGCCGGGATCTGGAATCTGCCTGCGATGAGGCAGCTTTATCTGTTCTGGAAGGGGATAACCGGAAAAACTACGCTTACAGCCTTATGGCTATGGCAGCTTCAGATCACCGGGGAACTCTTATATACAGTTCCTTTAGCAAGAGCGAGGTAGAACGACGTATTAAGGGAGTTATGGCTTACAAACGGGCTGGAAAATTTCTTATCAGTTTAACGGTTATGCTGGCAGTTGGGACTTCTGCCGTTTTCGCCACAAGTGGGACTACCTTTTATTCCAATGGACTCTGTTGGGGAATTCAGGCAGATGGATGTTATATGATAGCAGATGTTATTCTCAACCGTGATCTAAATCTTGGGGAATTTGCCCAAGGACGGGCTAATTCCACGGTATATCAGATTTTAGCTGAAAGTGCAGGACAGGAAAAGGGACGTACCCAGCTTCAGCAGGAAATTGTCGAAGCCCTTTCCAAAGAATTTGATGTGGAGCCAGGGGCGTTCCAGGCACAATGCTATCTTTCAATTCCCCGCGAGGTTATACTGGAACAATACGCCCAGTTGGGGATTACTGTAAAAGACGGAAGATATTATTATGAAGGCACGCTGGTGCATTCCATCAGTGACCGGGAGGAAGGAAAGGCAAGTTATTTTATAGCATCTTCCTGGCCGGATGGAGGTGTTGATTTATACATTCTGCGGGATGAGACAGGCAAAATCAAGGAAGATGGGTTTCAGGTATACCTTTGGTATAAATATTAACGTGTGTTTCCAAAATTTTTCAGGTGTTTGGGTAATTAGGGGTGTTATAGGCAGAAATTTAGGGAGAAGCTTTCCTTATATTCCCGAAAACCTGGCTTTTAGTTTGCCTCAACTGGCGAATAGGAATTTTTTAGGAGTGCAGCTCTGCTGCACGTAGCTCTGCTGCACGTAGCTCTGCTGCACGTAGCTCTGCTGCACACGGCTTGACACATATCCCCCTGGAGACGAAGCCTTTTTCATCTGCTTGAAGTTGTATTTATCTT
The DNA here is from genome assembly GCA_910589145.1 of uncultured Oscillospiraceae bacterium. Lineage (GTDB taxonomy): Bacteria > Bacillota > Clostridia > Oscillospirales > Ruminococcaceae > UBA1405. The sequence continues at coordinate 35,030 of CAJUSD010000005.1, read as the reverse complement.
AGACTGTGGATATAAGTTAACTTTTTATATCTCTCAGAAAGTTAAGAAGGTGATTTATTTCACCTTCCAGGCATCCGACAGCACAGAAAGCCATCAAGCCATAGCGGGAAAGCTTTAAAAGTTCAGGATTATGGACAGGAAATTCCATTGGTTCAACTGTTTCCCCCTGAAAGCTTATAATAGATCGTTGTAAAGCGACCACCAAACTTTCCTCAGTAGAACTGGCTAATGTAAAAGTATCCCGCGAAGATAAGCCACAGGGAATTGTTTGAATAAAGGTTCCCTCTAAATTTTGCAGCACCTCCACATTTTGGGCGTTAGCAATTGCAACTGTATGCTCTGGCAAATAAAAATCGGGAACTCCGGCAGACATACCAAAGGAATCCTGAAACAGCAAAATAAGTTTTCCCTCCTGTCCAATGGCAGGAACAGGTGCAGCAACGGAATCAATAGCGGCTGATTTTCCCAAATAGTTGAAAAACTTTCGTAACAACGCAGGAAGCAGCGGATGGGGTGTTTTTCCAATGATTTGGATAGGAGCCAAAGGAATCCCTCTTTCCAAATGGATTATAAAACCTTTCATAAATAGCAGGCAAAAAAGAAAAGGCATACCGAATTTAATAATACGGTATGCCTTTATCGTTTGCAAAAATACAGAAAAGATACAAGGTATCTGCCTAAATTATGAAATAAAATTAAGCAGCAGCGGCATAGGCTGGAATCCAACCACACGTTTGGCTTCCTGGCCGTTTTTAAAGAGGATAAGGGTAGGAACACTTTCAACGCCAAACTTGTCCGCAAGGGCCTCCTGCTGATTAATATCCACTTTGCAGACAGTTATTTCTCCAGATTTTTCCTCAGCAAGTTGTTCAATCAGGGGAGAAAGCATTTTGCATGGCCCGCACCAGGTCGCAAAGAAATCTACCAATACAGGTTTATCTCCAGATACCAGAGTTTGAAAATTTTCAGAAGTCATTTCCTTGACAGCCATTTTATAAAACCTCCTTTTCTATATATCATACACCAAATTTGTAGATTTTCAATAGGCAAATAGAAATACATTTAAAATTGAGGATTTGTTAAAACTTACATGAATTATTATATCCATTCTTATTGCAGAATAATACGTTCATCGCAATATTCACAGATATACATCCCACCGCTTTCCCGGAATGTATGGGGAAGGGATGGTTCATGGTTAGTAATACATTTTGGATTTGTGCATTTAATGTCATTTCTAGGACGTGAAATAGGTAGTTCTTTATAATAATGTACTGCTTCATCACGAAGGAGGCAGGTAATTAATGCCATACGGGCATACATCCCACATTTTGCCTGTTCAAAGTATAACGCTCTTGGATCAGAATCCACTTCAGGGGTAATTTCATCCACACGAGGCAGAGGATGCAAAACAACCAAGTCTGAACGAGCAGAAAGCATCTTCTGCCGATCCAGAATATAAACTGTTTTCTGCCTTTCATATTCCTCCTCTGAGAAAAAACGCTCCTTTTGAATCCGCGTCATATACAACACATCCAAACGGGGAATTGCTTCTTCCAAACTGTATACTTCTTCAAACTGGCATCCGCTGGCATTGAGCACATCCTTAATATATGTGGGAAGTGCGAGTTCTTTTGTCGAAATAAGAATAAATTTATTAGAGAATCGGCTGAGTGCCTTTAAAAGGGAATGTACCGTCCGTCCATTTTTTAAATCCCCGCATAATCCAACTGTCAATCCTTCTAACGAACCCTTATATTTTGTAAGGGCTACTAGATCTGTTAATGTCTGGGTTGGATGAAGATGTCCCCCATCCCCTGCGTTAATTACTGGGCAGGAGGAATAACGCGCTGCTGCCTGCGCGGTTCCCTCCAAGGGATGCCGGATTGTTACCAAATCAGTATAACCGCTGACAATACGAATGGTATCTGCTAAAGATTCTCCCTTGGAAACAGAACTGTTTAACGGATTGTCAAAACCTATTACTGAACCTCCTAAACGGAGCATTGCTGATTGAAAGGACATTTGTGTACGTGTGGAAGGTTCATAGAATAGCGTTGCCATGAGTTTACCCTGGCAAGTGTTAAAATAATCTTGAGGCGTGTCCATAATGTCTTGGGATAAACGAATGAGTCTCTGCCAATCCGATGTTGTGAAATCGTTAAGGTCTATTAGGTGTCGCGAATTCATATAGCTGCCTCCTAACGATAAAGTTTGGATTACAAGGCTTTTGAGGCTTTCCCTAATCGATTATTATAGCATGAATAATCTAAATTTACAACTATATTTTTAAGGCAGAAAGAATTTGCGGACATTACCACTTAGTTCAGGTAACTATAAAGCCCAAGGTTCCAGCTCCTTCATATGGCGCAGCTGCAAAGATGTACAAATCATAACCCCTCTCTTACGGATTCCGAAAAACTATTCATTATTCATGTGAAACTCTTGTAACCCGTCTGAATTCAGCAGAAGCAGTTGGTCACAAACCTCATTCATAAACTTTCTGTCATGTGAAACACTCACAATAGCACCGTTGTAGTCCTTGAGTATCTTCCGAATTACCGGATTAGACAATGGAGAGAAATTTCTAGTTGGCTCATCCAAAATTAAAACATCTGCACCATTCAAAATCATATTTAAAAACAGTACCTTTGCCTTTTGTCCGCCGGAGAGCCTCTCAATAGGATGGTCCATTTCCTCAGGGGTAAATTTCATACTTCCTAAAAAGGTTCTGATTTGTGTCAGTTCTGTTTTTTCTCCCGTTTTGCTTAAGAAGGAGACAGGCGATTGTTTCAGATCCAGAAGATCCTCATAGTTTTGCGGCATGTAAGCAATATGAATGTCTCTTCTGCTTTTCATTGTATGGGCAATTTGCCTTAGCAGCGTTGATTTTCCTGTCCCATTGTTTCCCACAATGCAAATTTTTTTCGGCCCAGCTAAAAAAAGATTGACATTCCTGGCGAGAATTCTTTTTCCATTAAAATCATCAGGAACAGACAATTCATCCAAATGAAGATCAAGGACAACTTTCCCTTTTGGGATACAAATGGAATTACTAAAAGAAGCAAGGATCGCATCCTCCACATCTGGAATCTGGGTGCGATTTTCCTGTTCCCGCTCAATCCGTTTTCCCATAGACTTAATGCTTTTCATTTTCTTTTTTAAAAGCCTTGCACCACCAGGATCAGCCCTGCTGATGATATCAAGCTGATATTCCACTTTTTCAAAGATTTGCCGATATTTTTCCATTTGTTTTTGGTATTCAGCTTCCTCTTTGCGTGCAACCTGTTCCTGATGAAGCAGGTTGTTTTTTCGTTCATAGATGTATTGATTATAGGGCATATTGGCAATGGTATATCTTGGAAGGGTTTTCCGCCGGAGCAGTTCCATATGAATGACAGAATTAGCTGTGTGTTCAATGAGTGTTTCGTCGTGGGAAATAAACATTATTGGAAATTCAAATTGATTTATAAAATTCTCCAGCCATTCCAGGGTTTCAATATCAATATCATTGGACGGTTCGTCCAATAAAAGTACGTTAGGTCTGGAAAACAGGATTCCAGCAAGCTGAAGTTTAACCTTTTCCCCACCGGATAATGTCCCAACCTCCTGCTGGGAATAAAACCATTCCACTGGGCGGCCTATTGCCTTTGCCGCTTCATAGAGGTCATTTTGGGTTAAGCCGTAAAAACCTGGAATTTCAGAATAAAATTCCAGAATAGTCTGTGAAAAATGGCTTTTGTCCAATTCCTGAGCCAGATAACCAAGTTTTACATTATTCTTAATGATTTCGCCTGTAAATTCAATATAATCTTCTACCAGGGAAGGATCATAAATTAATTTCAGCAAAGTTGACTTCCCGTTTCCTTCTTCTCCAATAATAACGGTTTTATCGCCGGGATTCAAAACAAAGGAAAAGTCGTCCAATATTGTACGCAGGTCTTTTTTATGGGTAATTGTCAAATTTTTTATCTGTAGCATAAATGTCATACCTCCCCAAGATAAGGGCAAAAACAAAAAAGCCTGTCTCCAGCTAACCGGAAACAGACGACTGCCAGGCACATATTATCCATCCTCACACATAGGCAAACCATGTCCAAGGAAAGATGCTCCTGCAAATATCTCTTTTCCGGTGCTGAGAAAAACATAGACTGAAAAAGACAGGCTCCGCCTGCTTTTGATTTATCGTATCAGTAATTCTCATTTCCAATGAAAAGTAGATTATTTGCGCATTTTTTCACTCATTTCTTTTTCAAATTCCAGTTAATCATATCATAGCGGGCGATTACTGTCAAGAGATTTTTTGGGATATTTTTTGCATTGCAACACTTCTATTGTAAACCTACAGTAAATTGGATGTATTGCTGTTGGAATGATTTATAATTTTTAATATCTTTCCACTGATTCAGAGAAACTATAAAAATAGAGATTGACATTTTCTAAAAGATATGATACAATGAATCACGTCCCAGAAACGGAGAGATGTCCGAGCGGTTTAAGGAGCTGGTCTTGAAAACCAGTGACCCGGAAGGGCCGTGGGTTCGAATCCCACTCTCTCCGCTAATTTATCCGTTTCTGAAAACTCACCTTTGGAGAAATACTCAAGTGGTGAAGAGGCTCCCCTGCTAAGGGAGTAGGCCGGGTAACTGGCGCGAGGGTTCAAATCCCTCTTTCTCCGCCTTAGAAAAACCGCTCTGTCAGCATAACAGAGCGGTTTTTCTTTTAGCTCCTTTGGAGTTTTTGATACCGTTTTTTACTTTATGATATCCGTGTTCTCCTTTGCCATCCCCAAAAACCATGTTTTCCCTTGTCAGGCAAAGGCGCTCCCGCAAATATAATTTATCTTAAGATATTTGCAGCTTGACAAAAGGAAATTTCTCTGCTATTATTAGAATGAATTATTCATTATTTTTTCCAAAGGAGGGGGTTTCTCAAATGGAAAATGAAAGACTAAAAAGAGTATGTGATGCAGCAAACCGCCTGTTTAACAAAAAGGGCTACCCTGATACAAAAATGGCAGAAATTGCGAAAGAATCAGAGGTGGCAGTAGGAACGCTGTACTCTATGTTTACGGGAAAGGAAGCGGTATTGTCATTTACTATTTTATGTACGCTTGACAAAGACTGTCTTTCACAGGAAATCGCTTTGCCAATCCAAACAATTGACACTTCCATTTTAAAAAAACATCTACAGCGGGTGCTTGACGAAATAAAAAGCATACTGCATATAACGGATGAAAATGGGAATATCTGCAAAAGCTTTATGACGCTGGTTGGGGAACTTTATGATATATTTGTCGAATATATGATAACATTGGACAATATTGAGAAAAACCAAAAAATTCTTGAGGAACTAAGCAAAATCTATATCCCTGAAAAAAGGCAGTTCTGGGAGGAAGTGGGAGGGTTCCTAAAAATATATATGGAAGCCGGTCAGATCCAGCCAATCGAACATATCCCAGCCCATATTAAATTCTTTATCAGCACTTTGTCCTGGTGGTCAGTTAATGCAAAGCTCTGTTTTCCTGATATGGATATTACCAATAAGGAAGCAAAGGAAATCTTATTGGGGATTATCCAGCGGATATATCAGGCAGTATAACTTGTCTCTTTTGGCGCGGATGCGCCATTTGGTTTACGCTGGGATTGAAATGAATAATTCATTTTAAAAGGATGGGAGGAAAAAACTTGGAAACACTGACCATTTCATTAACCGAAGAAGAATACCAATACCTAAAAATTCTTGCAGGCACTAAAACAGACCAGGCGCAGGTGGCAGACCGGGCGCGAATACTCCTGCTAAAATCGGAGGGGATGACCTTTCAGGATATTGCGGAAATAATGGATTTAAGTACTCGGACAGTTCAGGCACGAGTATCACGATTCCGAAAAAATGGCTTGAATTCAGCTTTGTTTGACAACCTGCGGCCCGGAAGGCCCCTAGAGATTTCCTTAGAGGCAAAGGACTGGCTTCTTTCTGCTGCACAGCAAAAGCCGTCTGTTTTAGGCTGCCATCTGGAAAAATGGACACTGAAAGGTTTTTATGATTATGTCCAATCCCATGCCGATAAAGCTGGCTTTCCAAGGCTGTCAGTTGTTACTAAGGTTTATGTCCGAAAGATTTTAATGGATGCAGGCATTATATGGACATAAAAACAGCATACATAAAGTATCTTTATTTTTTTTATAAATAGATTAGAATGAACGGTTCAATCAAAGAATAAGGGGGCGCGTCTCTTTGTCAATTCTCAAAAATATGCTGAAAATGTTCCAACTGACTTTCAGGTATAATAAAAAATACTGGTTTATGTGCCTGGGATATATATTGCTTCGCATCTTCCACCCATTCTGCCTGTTATTTTTCATACAGGTATTTGTAGACGGGGTTTTGGGGGAAGCACAAAACAGTTGGATTACAATAAGCCTAATCCTGTTAGGGGCGCATATTGTTGGTTCCTGTCTGCGGGTTATACTGGAAAATTTTATCCAGTTAGATCAGAAAAGTATGATGGTAGATATGTCAACCCTGTTTTGCAGGAAAGCTGCTGAAATGGATTATGAATGTACCGAAAACCCTGAAGTGCTTGCGGAAATGGATCGGGCGTCTTATGTCCTGATTTTTGGCCATAGCTGGAGCGCTTACTTGAACGCAATTAATATAACTGCTATTTCCTTTGGGGAGTTCGTTTTCTGCCTGATAATTGTATCGTCAATCCCGTTTTATTTTGCAGCGGGAATCCTGCTCCTGTCCCTGTTAAATATCTTGTACAACATGTCTGCGCAAAAGGAAAATTATAAGCTGTACCGGAAACAGATGCCTTTGGAACGGAGATGGAGGTATTTTAACAAGCTGGCCTGCGATACAGAATATGGGAAAACAATGCGGATATTTGATTTGGCAGGATATATCAGCAGACGGGGAGAGGAAAACCGCGGTAAACACTTTGCACTGTATCGGGAAATCGTCCGCCGGGAAGAAAACCGAGGATTTTTCCAGGGGATCAGCAATGCTGGGATTGAGGTTGGAATTATGGCTGTTCTGGCCCTCCAAGTTTTCTATGGGAATGTCACCATCGGCGGGTTTACCGCTGTCCTTAATGCTGCGAAACGGATTGCAGGAAGTTTGAACCAACTTTTTACCGGATTAATTAACCTTTACCGGAATGACAAATATATAACGGACTTTTTCGTGTTTTTGGAACGTCCCAGCAAGCTGCGGGGAACCGCAAAATCCCTTCCTAAAAGCGTCAGGCTGCCTCCGTCCGTACCAGGGAAAATTGAACTGCGCAACGTGGGATTTACCTATCCAGGGACAAACCACCAAATCATTAAAAATGTAAGCTTGACTATTGAACCAGGAGAACGGCTGATGATTGTAGGTGAAAACGGTGCAGGGAAAACAACCTTGGTAAAACTTATTATGCGGCTTTATGATACAACGGAAGGGGAAATCTTATATAATGGGGTCAATGTCAAAGATTACGATTATAACGAATATATGAAACATTTTTCAGCAGTATTTCAGGACTTCCATATATTCGATATATCCGTTTATGAAAACATCCTGTTCGGGGGTGCCAACGATCCTGAAAAACGCTGCCAAGGGGATGAACTGATTAAACATACAGGTTTAAAGGAGCGGGTGGAAAGTATGGACAGGAAGGGGGACACGGTTTTGACCCGCCGCCTGGAGGGCGACGGAACCAATCTCTCTTTAGGGCAGCAGCAAATGCTTGCTTTTGCACGGGCGGTTTATAAGGACGGGGGAACCCTTGTTATGGATGAGCCGACGGCAAGCCTTTCCTCCCTGGCGGAAAGCAGGCTGTACCAGCAATTCCAGGAACTGTCCAAAGGGAAGACAGCAGTCTTTGTTTCCCACCGTTTAAGCAGTTCCAGTTTTTGTGACAAGATATGCGTTTTAGCCAACGGGGAGATTGCCGAGTATGGCACCCATCGGGAGCTGATGCAGCAGGACGGCATTTATGCGGATATGTACCGGCTTCAGGCTCAATATTATGTGTGAGGGGAAAGCAATAATGAGGAAAATAAAGAATATATTTCGCCTTTACTGCAAAATGGGACAGATTGACCAGGGGTTTATTTGGAATTTAGCATTGATGATCCTTTTAAACTCCCTACATCCCCTTAATGGCTTTTATTTTCTATATTATATTATAGACAGCCTGGAAACAGGTTTGGACATCCGGGGGACGTTTACGGGGCTGTGCCTGATGGGGGCAATCGAATTTGCTTTTTACCTGATTGCCCGGAAACTAAAGATAACAGACCGGGAAAAAACAATGAAAATCAAAAATAAACTTATGCTGGAACTTCAGGAAAAAACCATTTCCCTTTCCTATCAAAACCTGGAAAACCCTGAAACAACACTGGCCCAGAAAAAGGCTTTGGAAATTTTTTATCCAACACAGGCAGAATATATGGACTTTCAGAATGTCCTGGGGTGTGTGCAGGCATTGTCGTTTAGCGTACTCCAACTGCTGGTGCTGTCAGTACTGCTGTTCCAAATCCACTGGACGTTAATTATTCCCCTTTTAGTTTTCAGCGTCGTCAGCCTGTGGCTCTATACAGTTGCAGGGGATAAAAAATTCCAGGTCTGGGACAAGGAACTGGTTTCCATTGGGCGGAAACTGTCCTATTTCCAGGAAATGGCTACTAACTTTTCTTATGCAAAGGAAATTCGTTTATATACGATGGGGGATTGGATTGTCGCTAAAATGAAAGCCCTCACTTCTACATATTTGCGGGGGATTCGGAAATCAGTGCTGAACTTTTCCATGGTGGGGATTTTGTCCAACCTGCTTTTGGGCCTGGGTACAGGATTGTCATTCCTGCAATTAGGGCGTTTAACCTGGATGGGGGCAATCCAGACCGCTAATTTTGTTTCCTGTGTAAACGTTGTGCGCACCTTTGAAGCTTCCCTTCTGCGGGCAGTCGAAAACTATATGACAATCGGCCAAGCGATGTCCTATCTTCAGGCTTATTGGTCTTATATGGATTATCTGTCCTCGCCTGAAGCTGTCCAGCCGGAACAAAAGCTTTTAGCAGACAGTGATTGCCGGCATGGGGAAATTAGGTTTGAGCATGTTTCCTTTAAATACCCAGGCGCACAGGATTATACTTTAAAAGACGTTTCCTTTTGCATCCGTCCAGGGGAAAAGGTGGCTTTAGTAGGCGAAAACGGCTCCGGGAAAACAACTTTGGTTAAGCTGCTCCTCCGCCTATACCAGCCGGAAAAAGGAAAGATTTTCTGGAACGGACAGGATATTGCATCCATCCAGTATTCCGATTATATGAAGGCTGTAACAGCAGTCTTTCAGGATTTTAAAATTCTGGAGGATACTGTAAAAAACAACCTCTGCTTTATGGAACCGCTCCCAGAAGAAAAAATCTGGAAGGTACTCGAAAAAACAGGGATGGATGGTAAAATACACTCCCTGCCGAACGGCCTTGGCTCCTATCTGGGAAAGACTATGTATGATAATGGCCAGGAATTATCCGGTGGGGAAAAACAGAAACTTGCAATTGCCAGGGTCCTTTTGAAAAATGCAGGGATGGTTATTATGGATGAGCCTACTGCGATGCTTTCCCCAAGGGTAGAGTATGAAATTTATACCCATTTTGCAGAACTGGTGAAAGGAAGAAGCGCCGTTTATATTTCTCATAGGATGTCAAGCTGCCGGTTTTGTGATTGGATTATGGTTTTGTCCAATGGGGTAATTTGTGAGAAAGGCTCCCATGAAGAGCTGATTGCATTGAATGGGGAATACTATAAAATGTATATGGCCCAGGCGGAATTTTACCGGGATATGGATGCCGCTGAACAGCAGTTATGATATGGAAGATAAACATCATATAAATTTATTTAGGTAAAAATACAGGTGGTTTTGCATCCGTTTTTGTATATAATATCTGTTTTATTAATGAGGGTGGACAAGAAGAATATATAAATTTTGCAGGACAAAGTTAATTATCCGTTGTTTTAATCTCGATTTTCGTTTAAAATGTCAAAATTACGAAATTTTTTCAAAACTCTCTTGCAAAAATGCCTTTAAGGGTATATAATGATAACGATTTAAATCACAGAAATGGAGTGTGGCGAATATGGGCTTTCATACAGAATATGTGAACCGGGTCTATGAAACAGCGGCAAAGAGAAACGCTGGGGAACCAGAATTTCTTCAGGCAGTAAGGGAAGTTCTGGAGTCCTTGGAAGCAGTTGTGGAGCAGGACCCTTCTATTGAAAAAAATGGTATTTTAGAGCGGATTGTGGAGCCAGAGCGCTTTGTAATGTTCCGTGTGCCCTGGGTTGACGATGCAGGTAAAGTACAGGTTAACCGTGGATTCCGCTGCCAGTTTAATTCTGCTATTGGGCCTTACAAGGGCGGCCTGCGGCTTCATCCTTCGGTAAACGCCTCCATTATCAAATTTTTAGGCTTTGAACAAACTTTTAAAAATAGCCTGACCGGCCTGCCTATGGGCGGCGGCAAAGGGGGTTCGGATTTTGACCCCAAGGGTAAATCTGATAGAGAAGTGATGCGCTTTTGCCAGAGCTTTATGACTGAACTTCAACGCCATATTGGGGAGAATACCGACGTTCCCGCAGGGGATATTGGTGTTGGTGCGCGGGAAGTTGGTTATCTCTTTGGCCAGTATAAGAGAATCCGTGATGAATTTACCGGTGTTCTTACCGGAAAGGGGCTTAGCTATGGCGGTTCCCTGGTGCGCACAGAGGCAACAGGATATGGATTGCTTTATTTGACTCAGGAAATGATCTCCTGTATGAAAAACGAAACAATGGACGGAAAGGTAATTGTGATTTCTGGTTCTGGAAATGTGGCTATTTATGCTGCCCAGAAAGCCCAAACGATGGGCGCGAAAGTAGTTGCCCTGTCCGATTCCTCTGGCTACATTCACGATCCCAATGGCATAAAGCTGGATGTTGTGAAGCAGATTAAAGAAGTGGAACGGGGCCGGATTAAGGAATATGCAGAGCGTGTAAGCGGTGCAGCCTATACAGAGGGATGCAGCGGTATTTGGAGTATTCCCTGCGATATTGCCCTTCCTTGCGCAACTCAAAATGAACTGGATGAAGATGCGGCCAAAAAGCTGATTGCAAACGGCTGCTTTGCTGTGGCGGAAGGCGCAAATATGCCCAGTACTCCTGGAGCAGTTGAAATATTCCAGAAAAGCGGCGTACTGTTTGCACCTGCAAAGGCTGCCAACGCAGGCGGTGTGGCTACTTCCGGCCTGGAGATGTGCCAAAATTCCATGAGATATTCTTGGACTTTTGAAGAAGTGGATAAGAAGCTCCATGATATTATGGTCGCAATTTTCCATAACATTTATGATGCCGCTCAAAAATATGGCATGAAGGATAATCTTTTGGCTGGGGCTAATATTGCTGGCTTTGCAAAGGTTGCTGACGCTATGAAATGGCAAGGCATTTGTTAATTACATAGATTGGGTTGTTTCTAAATATAAAGCAATTGAAAAAGGGTGCTGGATAAAGGAATTTTTAAACCAGTATCCTTTTTTCTTTTTGGCCTTTTATCGAACATATGTTAAGATAGGGATTGTATAATTGCTAATAATAAATTATAATGGTTTTACAGCAGTCTCTATTCCAGACAGAAAGTATAGAAAGGGGCACAAGCTACAATGGAGTATAAAACATTAGGAAGAACCGGTATCAAGGTCAGCCAGATCGGTTTCGGCTGTGAGCATCTGCAGGGGAAACCATATGAAGAAATTGAACCCCTTATCCATGGGGCGCTGCAACAGGGAATCAATATTTTTGATATGTTTATGTCAGAGCCCCAAGTCCGTACTGATTTAGGCCGCGCCTTGGCTGGGCGCAGGGATCAGGCAGTTTTGCAGGGGCATATTGGGGCCTGCTGGGAGAACGGCCAGTACATACGCAGCCGTGATATTGCCCAATGCCGGGCGTTTTTTGAAGATTTTATGAAACGGCTTCAAACGGATTACGTAGATATTGGCATGATACACTATGTAGACAGTGACGAGGATTTTGAAATGGTTTTCGGGGGACCGATCATTGAATATGCTAAAGAGCTGAAGTCCAAAGGAACCATTCGTGCTATCGGTATGAGTTCCCATAATCCCAGGGTAGCTTTGCGGGCAGTCAAAACAGGTTTAATAGATGTGTTAATGTTCAGTTTGAATCCAGCATATGATTTGCTGCCAGAAGATACGCTCTGTGACGATCTTTTTGTAAAGGATACATTCCAAAGCCCTGTGCTTTCCGGCCCAAATCCAGTGCGGGCAGAACTTTACCGTACCTGCGAGACCTTGGGGGTAGGCATTACAGTAATGAAAAGTTTAGGCGCTGGAATGCTGCTGAATGAAAAGGCTTCTCCATTCGGCTTTGCTTTGACAGCAGGACAATGCTTCCACTACGCTCTGACCCGTCCGGCCGTTTGCAGCGTATTGGCAGGGATTTCTTCTTTGAAACAGTTGGAGATATCGGCGGAGTATTTTGATTTGCCGGAGAAAGAAAAGGATTATGCAAAGATCCTTTCCGCTACCCCTAAATACTCTATGCAGGGGAAATGTATGTATTGCAATCATTGCCTGCCATGCCCTGCACAGATCGACATTGCACAGGTCAATAAGTTTTTGGATTTGGCTTTGATTCATGATTCTATACCAGATACTGTCCGCCAACATTATGCAGCACTTTCTGCCCATGGCAGGGACTGCCTTGCATGCGGGAGCTGTGAAAGCAACTGCCCCTTTGGTGTCCATGTCATTCAGCGGATGGAAAAAGCAAAAGAGGTCTTTGGCGTTTAATATGTGAAGGCTTGGTAAGTATTAAAAGCAGGTAAATTTATATATATTTTAAACAATTAAGAAAATTAGGTACAATAAAAACAGGCAAAGAACCAGACAGATGTTTCCCCCTTTTTTATAAGAGGATAAATTTATTAATTTTTTGGGGATTTTGTTTTCCTTTTATCCAGCAATTCCATTGAAGAAATAACCGTTACTATTATGATAAATATGGACGGTTATTTCTTTTTATTATTTGCATTCAATTTTTATATGAAAGCAGATTCGTAAAACCAAAATGAAAGGAGTTCATCAAAAATGGGCAGCAGTAAAAATAAGGAAATATTTAAGCAGGACTTATCCCAAAAGGAGCGGCCAGGAGCTGTATTTATCATTGCTCTGCTGATGAAAGAACCAGCCGCTATTCCAGAAAGGGAAAGACTGGTTCAAGTAATCGAAAAACATTTAGGGGAAATTGAATGTTTTTGGTATGAAGGGGAAAAGGGTGCGGGAATATCCGTCAAAAAGTATTTATGCCAGTATAAGGATGCGGTTGTTCCTCCCCAGGTTATGATTACCAGCTGTACTGGCTTCGACGGGAACTCTATTGATCCCTTTCAGCGCAGCCAGATGTGGGATTGTTTGAATGACCGGGAACGTATTTTATCAGAATGTAAATTTCAGGTAGTTGCAACAGATATGATGGCGGCAGCCCTCTCAGCTGGGGAACGGGCAGAACTGGATATGGACTTTCTGGATGCGTTGGTAGAGCTGTATCCTGACTGTGAGGCAGTTTATTTCCATCATTCCGGAAAACTGATTTTAGCTGATGATATCAGAAATTATCAGGGCGGCGGAAGCCGCTTTGTCAGGTTTGCAGTCAATGCACGATTTTTTAATATCCAGGGAACCAATGACATGGTAGTGGATACTATAGGGATGGGTACTTTATTTTTGCCTGATTTGCAGTATCATTTTCATGGAATGGATCCCAATTGGGTAGTCAACCACGCCTATTGTACTGCTGCCTATATTCTAAATAACGATAATCCTATTAAACAGGACGATCCTATTGATGGGGTGGCAGAGGGCGAATTAAGTCAGGAAATACAATGGAAGTGCAGTTATGAAAATTCCCTCATTCAGCCTGCCAGAGAGGTGGTTGATATTTTTATGAATGAATATGCCGCTGGCAATAGGGAATAGAAGTCCACAAAATAAAATTTTTATTAACAAGAATAACCACCTAAAGCTCTCAGAAGCGGCGGTTATTTTCCCTTTTTAGAATGGTACTGCTAAAGGTCAGTTTGCAGAATGATTCATCAAAATATATAAAGCGATGCGCCGTCTTTATAATGAGGTGTATATTAATGAGCGTTTATAAATGGATGGATGGGGAAGTTTCTCCTGAACTGCCTATAAAACAGGTTTACGGAATCGTGTTTTCAAAAGATGGGAAGATATTACTGAAAAAGGACGGAGAAAATTATTCCCTTCCTGGTGGTAAACCAGAACAAGGGGATAGCGGCATAGAGGATACCTTAAAAAGAGAATTGGATGAAGAGGTAAATGTTTCGATTTGTAATATTGTTATGATTGGTTATCAACTGGTTGATGAACAAAATAATATTCCGCCCTATGCCCAAGTAAGAATGGCAGCTGCAATCACAAGAATTGGCGATAATCGTCCCGATCCCGACACAGGAAGAACTTATGAAAGAATTTTGGTTTCCCCCAAACAGGCGGCAGAACTTTTGAATTGGGGAGATGTTGGGAAACAGCAAATACAGGCGGCTGTATTTGCTGCCAAAAGTATTTTTCATTTAGCAGGTTTTTCAGAGCCGGAACATTCTATCTAAAAATATAATAAATGTTATTTTCCATAAATTGTAATACTTGTTCTTGTATCTCTGGAAAAATGTGCTATAATCTGGTAAGAAACAGCACAAAATCATTTGGCGATACAGGAGGATTTTGTATGAGGGTATACTCCTATGAAATCAGCGATGCACATATGGGGTGGACTGTAGAAGCTTATCTGCGCTGCCATCATTATTCCAGCCGGGTTCTTACCAAACTGAAAAAATCTCCAACAGGGCTTTTATTAAATGGAAAACATACCCGGACGGTTGACAAACTTCAGACAGGGGATATCCTTCGCTTGGAACTGGCAGATGAAATCGGCAGCGAACCGCCCTCTGATCTTCCAGCCGAAATTATCTATGACGATGACGATCTCCTTATATATGATAAGCCTGCCTCTATGCCCTGCCATCCCTCCCAGCGGCACAGGCAGGACACACTTGCAAATGTCTTTGCACATTACTGCCTTACCCATCAGCTTTCTATTCCTTTTCGTCAGGTAAACCGTTTGGATAAGGATACCACTGGATTGACAGTAATCGCAAAAAATGAGTACGTTTCTTCTCAACTGAATGGAAAACTAGAAAAAGAATATTTGGCATTGACTGAGGGGGAGTTTGACAAATCAGAAGGAATGATTGATACTCCTATTCGCAGATTAAATGAAACATCTACTTTACGTCTTCCTGCAAAGGACGGCGAGAAGGGTGCCCAGACAGCTCACACCCGATATCAGACAGTGGCCTATGGGAAAGTGGACCTGGAAAAGTATTCAGGAGCTGTGGAGGGCCATACACTTCTGCGCGTGTGGATTGCAACAGGCCGGACGCATCAAATACGGGTTCATTGCTCCTCTATTGGGCATCCTCTTGCGGGGGATGATCTATATGGGGGAAGCCTTACATTAACTTCACGGCAGATGCTTCGATGCTATCGAATTCGCTTTTGCCATCCAATTACAAAGGAATGGATGGAGTTCAGCCGTCCATGGGAGGGAGAATTTGTCCGTGTCATGGAGGAAACTTCTATTTCGGAGAGTGTTCTCCTGCCCCTTCACACAGAAAACAGATAGTTCGCCATTTTTGTTCATAATTTTCTATTATTTTATCCGTCAAATTTTGGTATTCTAAATTAAATTCATCGTTGGGGCGCAGCGTTTTATCCGTCCTATACATACCCTCCTATTTCCCTTTCAACTTTGTCTTCCACTATTTTCCTTCCCTCTAAAAAGATTTTGGAAGACTTGATATGTTCAGCGCCCCAATGTTGAATGATTTTATTATTTGTGCGTGTTCAATAAAAATTAATAGATTTTTTGAAAAATATGGTGAATTTCAATTGGCGTCATTCAGAATAAAGGCTTGGGGTTGCAATTTGAAGAAAAAAACGGTATAATATAACTGATATAGGTTTAAGTTCCGCCGGATCAAGTTTCAGTTTTTATCCGCCGGGCTTTTAACAATTTGACAAAGGGAATTGTAAAGGAGATGATAGCCATGAGTTCTTTAAGCCAGACCAACGCTACGGATGGACATTCAGATGATTCCAGTAATCAGAATTCTTCCGTTAGTGTCTGGCTGGGGCAGCTTTGGACAACTGTAAGCCAGTTCTTTTTTCATATATCTTTTGAAACCGGAGCTTTCCTTCTGAATCTTTTGATTCGTATGCAAAGCCATATTTTGGACTCTGCCCTTTTATTCGGCAAGCGTATGGAGGAAAAAGCCCGCTATTGGCTCGTAAAAACTCGTGCTTCCCTGAGAGAGACAGGCTTTGCTGTGTCTTTCCGCCGGATGCGTGAGGAATACCGTGCGATTTGGTGGAAACCCCTTCCGACAGATGCGCCCGGCATTGCCGGTGAAACGAAAGTTAAAACTTTCCGTCCCGGTGCCGCTGCTTTGTTCAGCTTAAAATATCTTTGGAAGCTCACTGCTACTATTCTCAATTATGTCTGTCCAGTTATGGCGATTGGGGTGCTGATTGGTACGATTCGGTATTTTACATCTCTGCCGTTTGTTCTCTCTGTAGAATACGACGGGAAAAATATCGGATATATTACCGATGAACGTATATTTGATGACGCTAAACAGATGATGCGTGACCGCATGATCTATGAGGAATACCAACAACCTTTGGACGCAGTACCCAAATTTACGCTGTGTGTGGCGGACAATCAAGAGCTTTCTGATTCTTTTACACTGGCTGACCAGATTATTCAAGCCTCCGGCAACGAAATCATTCAGGCCGATGGATTATACATTGACGACGACTTTATCGGCGCAACAACCGACGGCCAATCTATGATGATGCTTTTAGAATCGCTGAAGGAACCTTATTTAGAAGAATATCCTGACGCGAAAGTTGAATTTACCTCAAAAATTAAGGTTCGTCAGGGACTTTATCCAGTTTCCTCTGTGGTGGAGCTGAACAACATTGAGGAATACATCTCCTCCGAGGTAGAGGGAGAAAAAATTTATATCGCCCAAGCCGGCGATGCTCCTATTACGATTGCCCGAAGCAATGGAATCAGTCTTGCAAGCTTACGGGAACTAAATCCTGGTATTGATACCAAACTTCTGATTGGACAGGAAGTTCTTATCAGCAAGTCTGTTCCTCTCCTTGGGGTGAAAGCCACCTATACTAAAACCTATACCGAAGAAATTCCCTTTAAAATTAACAAAACCCCTGACAGCAAGTACTACTCCAGTTATTCAAAGGTCGTTTCTACTGGTGAAAATGGGCTTAGAGAGGTTGAAGAAGAAGTTGTCTATATAAATGGTATGGTTTCTGAAAGAAATGTCATTTCAACTGAAACCCTTGTTGAACCTGTTGACCAGGAAGTTATTGTTGGAGCTATGACTGCTTCAAGCCGGTCTTATTCCTCTTATATCTCGCCATCTACTCCTCTTTCAGGAGGCTCTGCTGTCAGCAACGGCTATATTTGGCCTGTCGGTGGTTCTGGCGGATATGTTAGCTGTGGCTTATATGGATATTGGGGACATACCGGTATGGATATTGCTACCTCTACTGGTACACCTATTTATGCTGTCGCTTCAGGTACTGTTGTTGTTGCTCAACAGAGAGGCGGTTACGGAAAGTACATCGTTATTGATCACGGCGGCGGTTTACAGACTTGGTATCTCCATAGCAGCGCTTTATATGTCACCCCTGGGCAAAAAGTAAATCAGGGTCAGACAATTGCTGCTGTCGGCCAAACCGGTAATGCTACTGGACCGCATTTACATATCGAGTTCAGAAGCTATGGTTCGGTTAAAAATCCAGCAAATTATATTGGCACCCGTTAATAAAATTTGCCCTGTCAGTTTTGACAGGGCTTTTTTATTGGGAAAAGCAAATATGCAGGCAGAGGCTAAGGCGAGTACAGCCTAAAGCGGATTAAAAAGGCTTGGACGGCACTTGCATTCGATTGTACCCATACGTTATTTTGCCTTTACAAAACTGAATTTATAAAAAACTATTGGCAAAAGGGGAAAAGTAAGGTATATTTATAACAGTTCAGTCTTTATAGCGGTTCAATATACTGTTTACGATCATTTACTTTCTTAGATATGAAGTTTTAGGAGGATCGAACATGAGTGAATGGATAAGTTCAAAAGCAAACAATGCTGATAATGCTCTTAAAAATCAGTATTTAACTTTTTGGGCCGATGGCCAACTGTTTGGGGTCTCGATTGTAAATGTAATGCAGATTATAAGGATGCAGAAAATTGTAGAAATTCCAGATTATCCATCTTATGCGAAAGGTATCATTAACCTGAGAGGTTCAATTGTTCCGATCCTTGACATTCGGATGCGTTTGGGTAAGCCCCAAGTAGAATATAGCGAACGTACTTGTATTGTCATTATTGATGTTAGGGAGAAACTCTATGGAATTGCAGTTGATCTTGTAAACGAAGTAATGGAAATTCTGCCGGAAAATATTTCGCCTCCTCCACAGATGGACGGAGTATCTGTCAGCGAATATTTATCTGGGATTACAAAATTGGATGAAAAGGTTGTAATGGTACTTGATTGTTCCAGTTTGTTAAAAGAAGAGGAACTTGAAAAACTGACTTCAGCAGCAAAGACATGATTGTTAGAGGCAAATGAAAAATTATTGGTTTAGAAGAATAAAAGAACTTAATTTTTGGGTGTTTCTGCCGATATAGTTTTTAGAAGGGAAAATATTCTAAATTTTAATAGTGGAAACTGTTTCATAGAGCAGAGTGTAAGCTTTACTGCCGCAGCACGGCTTTCGCGTATAACAACCTGGAGGAAGGGGGAAATGTATATGGCAATGAACATTAGTTCAATTGGTTTAAATCCCATGCGGAGCGTAAACTGGTATAACATGGCGGCCATGAATAATGTAAAGCTGGCCCAAGTATTCTCTAAGAAGATGGACGCTATCGCCAATGTAAAACCAGTCCCGCGGACAGACAACACTGTATCATCCTCTTTACGGAAGGATTCACAGGAGTTCCTAAAGCGGTATGAACAAAGTATGACACGTTTACAGCAGGCGGCTAAGGACCTGTCTGATAGCAAAGTAAATGGTGCAGCCGATCAAATGGCGGCCACATCTACAGCGAAAGATGTTATAGGCGTACAGGCAACAGGTAAACTTACATCGCCGGCAGAGTACCAGGTAGAGGTGCAGCAGGTAGCTGCAGCACAAACCAACCAAAGCAACAGTACATGGGGAAGGGGTGCGCCGTTAGAGGGAGGCTCCTTTACCTTAGCCACAAAGGAAGGTACGGCAGAAATTAAGATTGACCCAACGGCAGTAAAAACAAATAAGGAACTGTACAGTGCTATTGCAGACGAAATCAATCGGTTAGATCTGGGAGTAACTGCAGAAATGCAGGAATCTGCCGGAAAGGTATCGCTGTCGTTGACATCAGCGGAAACTGGCAAGGAAAACGGATTTACAATCAGCGGAAGCTTTGCTGAGAAGACAGGATTGAACCAAACAAAACAAGCGGCTCAGGACGCAGTCTATACAGTCAAAGCCAAGGATGCAAACGACAAACTGGATGAGGGAAAAGAGTATACTTCAGCCAGCAACAAAGTTTCCATTGGTGAGGATAAGATAGAAGCAACCCTGAAAAAAGCTGGTACCTCTACAGTTAAAGTCGGCGAAGATGTGGAGGGTATTGCAGATAAGCTTGACAATCTGGTAAATACGTTTAATGATACTGTCAAATTCCTGGATAAAAATGCGGATCGGGGAACAGGCGTTCTTTATCAGATGCGTCGGATGGCCCAGCTTCCCACAGGAGAAAAAGCTATGAACCTTGTGGGGATTTCCGCTAACAGCGATGGCACATATACATTTGACAGGGATGTTTTTACTGACGCAATGGAGAAGAATTCTTCTCTTACAAAAGAAATTGTCAGCGGCAACTATGGATTTGCTGAGGGGATTCGGCGTAGTGCTCAGGCGGGCGTAAATACTTCGTCCGCTAAACTGGTCGATAATATGAAGGAAACACAGAATATTATTAACCGCCTAACTCAGTTCAATATGATGAACCAATGGAGCTACAGTCCCATGGGTGCTTATTCTAAGGCTGGTGCTTACAATATGTTCAACTACTTTACATCTGGTGCTATGATGAATATGTATATCTAAAGTTTTTTCCAGATTCCCTGCGAATTTTGCAGCGGCAATAAAGTATGGGGGCTGTTCGGCTGGGTACACTGTCTGAACAGCCCCCTTTTATGCAGATTCAATATTTTGTCTCGCCCCTAGTTTCCTCAAGCGGGTTGAAACAATGGAGTTTTGACCGTATACGTTAGATTTTTTAGCGTATACGGTTTTATTTTGTTTTTATGAATATTTGAATAAATTATGTGGAAGAAATGAAATTTAATTTTTTCAGTTGGTTTAAACTATTGACGAACTTTGAAATTATCTCTATAATAATTATAATTAAGAGTAGATAAGTATTGTTATTATATGGCTGATTGCGCCTGTGTATTAATGTGGGTTTTATGTCTTACTCATACCCAAAGATTTCCTTTTTAATTAAACTCACATTATATTTTAGAAAAGAGGGATTCCTTAAATGAGGAAAAAATTATTTTTCCTTTTGATATTATCTGTAGCATGGACTTTTACAGCTACACCAACTTTAGCGCTGGAAATGGGGAGTATGACTTCATCATCGGTTGTTTCAAAGGAAACTGCTTATTATACGGTGACAGTTTCCTGTGGGGATGGCGGAAGCGTCTTTCCTAATGGTTCCAATCGTTTGAAAGAGGGAAGCTCCCGTTTTTATACCATTACGCCAAATGCGGGTTTTATAGTTTCTGATGTGAAAGTGAATGGTACAAGTATTGGTCCAGTTTCTGGATACCGTATTTCAAATATTCAGGCAGACGCTTCTTTGGAAGTCTTTTTTGAGCTGGCATCCTCTGATTCAGTATCTGTTTCATCTGAATCACTGCCAGATGAAACAGATTCGCAAACAGAAGTGGCTAAGAAAGACATTAATCCTAAAACTGGAGCTTGCTGACTTTTGCCTCCTCTATTGAATATTCAACAGAGGAGGATTTGAAAAAGAGGAGAACAGGAGAGGGACAGCTATGAATGACATAAAAACAGTATCCTTAATTGGTTTAGGTGCTTTGGGAATCCTTTATGCCTATAAATTAAAGGATATTTTACCAGAGAATGGCCTTAGGATAATAGTTGACAGTCAGCGGATGCAGAAATACCAGAAGGAGGGTGTTTACTGCAATGGAGAATTATGCGAATTTCATTACTATCCCCCAGATATGCCGGTTTCACCTGCTGATCTGCTGATGATCTGTACAAAATCAACAGGGCTTTCCCAGGCGATTAAGGATGCTTCAGGTCATGTAGGGCCGGATACAGTGGTTCTTTCTGCTATTAACGGAATTACCAGCGAGGAAATTATAGGTAGGGCCTATGGGCTGGACAAGGTTCTCTATGCGGTAGCGCAAAATACTGATGCAACCAGGCTTGGAACCCACCTTACATACCATGCTGTAGGTTCCCTGGCACTGGGGGAAAAGGATAAAAGTATTTCTCCCCGGTTACTCCAAGTAAAGGATTTGCTGGTGAAGGCTGGTATTGGATGTGAACTTTCACCAGATATTTTGAGGCATCAATGGAGCAAATTTATGTTTAATGTTGGACTTAACCAAGTTACAACAGTGTTTGAAACCAACTATGGTGGAGTTCAAAAAGAAGGTGAACCGCGCCAAATGATGCTGTATGCTATGGATGAAGTGAGAAGGCTTTCCCTGCTCGCTGGAATCAATTTGACAGAAAAGGATATCCAATACTGGATGGATATGCTGGCTACTTTGGGGCCGGAGTGCAAGCCCTCTATGCGGCAGGATGCAGAAGCCTGCCGTCCTACAGAGCTGGCTCTCTTTGCAGGGACTGTCCGAAACTTGGGGAAAGAATTTGGTATGGATACCCCTATAAATGATTTCCTCTTTGAAAAAATTTCTGCAATGGAGGCTAACTATGGAAAACAATAGGGAAATAAGCGAGGCTATCACACAGCCTGTTATTGTTCGTGGAGTTTCTATTGGAGAAGGATCTCCTAAAATCTGCGTTTCCATTGTTGGAGATACAATTGGTGCAATTTCTGCCCAAGCTAATAAAATCGCTTCTCTTTTAGAAGATTCTGACAGCGGACGGAAAAAGATAGATATTGTTGAATGGCGTGCTGACTGGATGCCCAGTGTTGCAGATGGGATTGGTTTGCCTGCTGTACATTCTATCCGTTCTATTTTGCCTGATATTCCTTTGATTTTTACTTTCCGTTCTCAAAAGGAGGGCGGCAAACAAACACTCAACAAAGACGAGTATCTAATGCTAATCAATCAAATGATTCTTAGCGGATGTATTGATATAATTGACCTGGAACTTTCTACAGGGGACAATATTTTACGCAAGGCAATAGATTTTGCCCATCAAAACAATGTTAAAGTAATTGCCTCCAATCATGATTTCCATGGAACCCCCTCTGTTCAGGAAATGGTTTCCAGGTTAACACGTATGGAAGTTTTGGGGGCGGATATCTTGAAAATTGCCGTTATGCCTCAGGAACCACGGGATACACTGAAACTTTTGTCTGCTTCTATTGAAATGTATAAACGTACCCCATGCCCTATTGTTACAATTGCAATGTCGAATATGGGAATTGTAACCAGGGTGTGTGGGGAATTCTCCGGCTCTGCAATTACGTTTGCTTCTATGGAACAGAACTCTGCTCCTGGTCAGATCAGTGTTGCTCATATGAGACAAATTCTGGATGTTTTGAAACTTTGAATAGGATATTTATACCTTTATATAGACGGATATTGTCTTGTTAAAAGATTATATCCGTCTATATAGGGATATGGTTCGGAAAATATTTCTCTTTTTTGGGGTTTAGGGCTTGACTTTTATATGAAGAATCAGTATAATATTTTTTGTTGACTGAAATATTTATGCGGGTGTAGTTTAGTGGTAAAACATCAGCTTCCCAAGCTGAGGTTACGGGTTCGATTCCCGTTATCCGCTCCAAACACAAGGTTCAGAAAGTGGCTTAGTAAACCAATTTTCTGAACCTTTTCTTTTGAACGTTATAAAAGGGCCGTCTTTATATTTATAAATAGGAGGTTTATCATGAAAGAGAGAACAGAATTTTTCCCAGATGGAACGCAGATTGACAATTGGTTTTATGAAACAGAAACTCCAAAACTGTCTGAACTTGGCAGACAATATAAATTGACAGAATATGGAATCTTTGATGATGGAAAGATTCATACAAAAGAAATCCAACATCTAATCGACCAGGCTGCGGCGGATGGAGGGGGCGTTATTGTAGTTCCATCCGGCACTTATATGACAGGTTCCTTGTATTTTAAGCAGGGGGTACAACTTTATATAGCAGAGGGCGGAACGCTGAAGGGCAGCGACAACATCTCTGACTATGATATTTTGGATACCCGCATAGAAGGCGAGAACTGTCCTTATTTCGCGGCATTGATTAATGTGGATGGATTGGACGGCTTTACTATGTGCGGCCCAGGCACAATTGACGGCAATGGCCTTCGCTCTTGGAAAGCTTTCTGGCTCCGCAGGACTTGGAATCCCAAATGTACCAACAAAGATGAACAGAGGCCCCGTCTGGTTTACATCTCAAACAGCCAAAATGTTCTGATTGCAGATCTGAATTTGCAAAATGCACATTTTTGGACGACCCATCTGTATCAGTGCAGACACGTTAAATATATTAACTGCCGCATTTTCTCCCCGGCTGCTCCGGTAAAAGCCCCCAGTACAGACGCTATAGATATTGATGTATGTACTGACATTTTAGTAAAAGGATGTTATTTAGAGGTCAATGATGATTCCGTTGTTTTAAAGGGCGGAAAGGGTCCTTGGGCAGACAGTGCCCCAGAAAATGGCTCTAATGAGCGGATTCTAATAGAGGACTGTGTCTATGGATTCTGCCATGGCTGCCTTACCTGTGGTTCTGAATCAGTACATAACAGAAATATTATAATGAGAAGAATCAAGGTTTTGGCAGGGAATAACCTGCTCTGGCTGAAAATGCGGCCTGATACTCCGCAGCATTATGAGTATATTACAATAGAACAGATAGAAGGAAAAGTACAGAATTTTATTAACATTAACCCTTGGACGCAATTCTATGACTTAAAGGATCGTCAAGATATTCCCCTTTCTTATGCAGACCATATTGTCATGCGGAAGTGTGTTTGCGAATGTGGAACCTATTTTAATGTAAAGCCGAATGATAAACAATATAAGTTGTCGGATTTTACCTTTGAAGGGTTAAAGATTAAAGCAGAAAATAAGGAAACCTGTTATGACGCTGTTAAAAACATTGTGGTAGAAAATGTGGAGATAAGATAACGTGAGGGTTCGATAAAACAAATTTTTGGTTACGGCTTTCGACGGGTACAAGTTGGAGCGGATTAAAGGGGGGAATCCAGCGGGTTTGCAGCAGAATCTGCAAGTTATCTCCTATAGCTAATGAACAGCCAACGGCTGCTGAGATGATGTTCCATAAAGATAAAGCCTTTATTTAAAGAGAGTTTTTTCATCGAATCCATTGTTCATGTAAAAAAGGGATTGACAAGTAATCTGGTATTGTGTATACTTTTAACAATCGTTGATAAATTTAAGCCACGCTTTTCCGAAAATTCGGAAAGGTGTGGCCTTTTTTGGATAAGGGGGTATTTGATTAGATGATTTTAAAAACAGAACGCCTTATTTTAAGGGAATTAGCCCAGGAGGATTTTCCAGACCTCTGCGAAATTCTTCAGGACAGCCGTGTTATGTATGCTTATGAAGGAGCGTTTACTAACCGGGAGGTTCAGGATTGGCTGGAAAAACAGTTTACCCGATACCGTGAGGATAAGATAGGACTTTGGGCTGCAGTTGACCGGGAAAATAATCAAATGGTGGGCCAGGTCGGTTTGACCTGGCAGGATGCGGCAGGCCAAAGGGTGTTAGAAGTTGGTTATTTGTTAAAATACCGTTTTTGGCATAAAGGCTATGCTTCGGAAGCTGCAAAAGGATGTATGGACTATGCCTTTCGACAAATGGGAGCTGATAGAGTATACAGCATCATCCGGGATAACAATTTGGCATCCCAAAAAGTAGCTTTACATAATGGCATGAAACCAGGGTTTACCTTTTTAAAACATTATCGGGGTGTAGATATGCCGCACCTTGTTTTTTCCATAACCAAAGAGGAGTTTTATCAGAAGTAACTGCTCCTTTATTTATTGCCTTATCTGTGCAGTATAAAAGGTCTTTGTTATACCTATATCCTGAATTAAGGTATCAACCGGCATTTTATGAAGTTTCCAGGCAAGAAACAAATCTCCTGATGAACTTGCCGGATTAACAATCTGAAGCAAATATGCAGATCAAAATAATTCTGTCCCTGCCCAAATTAAAATTTCGCTTAAAATTGCGCCTATCAGTAAAATAGGCGCAAATGAAATAGGCGGATTTGTCAAAAAACGCTTGGCTTCCGGCATATGCAAATATCCCATAAGAACGAAAACGAGGAAACAGTTTGCGGCAAAATACCCCCATAACAAGGGCGTGTATACATTCGTGGCAGATATAATAAAGAACAAGTCCAGTTAAAAGGAAAGAAACAGAAATTTGATCTACTCCCAAACTGGAAGCCCCTGCCAATGGCGTGATCTGGAATCCAATAATATACTATACAGAACAGATTCCCACCGCTATAAAGTTGACGACAAGGGAAAGGCGATTATCTTTTTTAGGTCAATGATGTAGGATACATTATAGCCGTTTGGCAAAGTAGAGTCAGATTTCATAAACATTAACCCTCTTTTGCGTTTTTCCCGGCAATACGTTCCTGTTCGCGGAAAAGGAACGGGGTGATCGCTGGATAAGTTACATTTTGCGGCAGACAGTCAAAAAGTTTTACTTCAGCCATTTCGCTTTCTGGCAAAGGGCCAAGTTCAGAGATATCCGCTTCAAAAACCGCCCCGGTTCCATCTCCAAAGGAATAATCAAACAAAGGCCGGATTTTATATTGTATTGCTCCGGATTCTTCAAAAAGCTCCCGGCGGGCAGCCTGGAGGGGCGTTTCTCCAGCTTCAATATGTCCGCCCTGGGTTTCCCAAGTATCCCGTTTCCGATGGCGGCTAAGAAGGACTTTCCCCTGATATCGGGATAAAACAACTACGTACTTTTGATTTTTGCAGCTGCCTAGCGGGTAGATTTTACATTCCATTATTACAATTCCCCCCTATATAAAAATTCACTGTTGCTATAAGTGGATTGAATCAAAGAGAAAGAGGTGCGTCTATATGCCAAAGTCTATCATAAAATGCGGCCTGTCCCATTTAGAAATGCTGACGGAATTTTACGACAAAGTAACAGCCAATCTGGAGGCAACTGTCAATTATCCTAAGTGGTCGAGGGGAATTTATCCTGGCAGGGAAAGTATCCGGAGGGCTATTGAAAATGGTGTTCAATATATTTGCACCTCGGATGGAAAAACAATAGGGGCCTTTATACTCAACCAGGACCCTCAAGGCGACTATACTGCCGGGGATTGGAAACAAAATCTTCAAGATGGGGAATACATGGTAGTTCATACATTAGCGGTTTCGCCGAGCTGCGCCCGGCAGGGAATCGGACAGGCTATGCTTGAGTATGCTTTGAAACAAGCAAAAGCCAGAGGATACAAAGCTATCCGTTTGGATGTGGTGCCAGACAATTTTCCTGCCCGGAGGCTGTATGAAAAAATAGGTTTTACCTTTGCCGGGGAAAAAGACCTTGGCAGAGATATCCCGGAAATTCCCTTATTTGCCTTATATGAATTGAATTTTTAAGAAAGAAGGTTTAGAATATGGCAACTGAAAAAGAGTTAATTTATGAAAATTCCCTTGACTGCGAAGGTTCTCTTGCTGGTTTTGTTTTGGAGGGTTCAGCGGTTATGACCTTTCCCCAGGGGCGTTTGCGGTTGGAAAACCGTTTAGATCCATCTTTAAAACAAAAAGCAAATTATGTTCTGTGGTGTCCCCAGGATTTCCCCTCCAATATAACAATTGAATGGGATTTTTGGCCGGTAAAACAGCCAGGGTTGGCAATCTTATTTTTTGCTGCAAAGGGACGGAATGGAGAGGAACTTTTTGACCCCGCCTTACAGACCCGTACAGGAGAATATTCTCTGTACCATCATGGGGATATCAATGCCTTCCATATCTCCTATTTTCGGCGGAAGGAACCAGATGAACGGGCGTTCCATACCTGCAATTTGAGGAAAAGCTATGGCTTTTACATGGCCGCCCAGGGTGGAGACCCTATCCCTGATGTTGGAGATGCGGCAGGTCCATACCATTTAGAAGTAATAAAACAGGGGTCAGAAGTAGGCTTTTCTGTAAATGGGTTGGAAGTCCTGCACTACCATGACGATGGCGAAACTTTCGGGCCTCTGCTGGGTGGCGGGAAAATAGGATTTCGCCAGCTTGCGCCAATGATTGGAGAATATGCAAATTTGAAAGTATATCGTATCTGCAATAAATAGGAGGTTTTTAATGATGGATTACAGTCAGAAGATTTCAGAACGCTTGTGGAATCTGCCGGATAAGGGCGAGCGTGAAAGCCGCCGTGAAGAAACATTTATTGATGATATCGTTCAAAAAAACCATATCGAAAGGGAACTGCTTTCCAATTTGGATGGAGTGGAAACCGTATTTGACGGAGGGGCGGGCAGCGGCAGATTTTCCATTCTTCTTGCAAAACAGGGCTGCAAGGTGACACATTTTGACATCTCCCAGCCCATGATAGACAAAGCCAAAGAGCTTGCCGAAAAAGAAGGGGTTTTAGACCGGATTACCTTTGTAAAAGGAGCCCTGGAAGATTTGACGGAGTATTCGGACAGGTCTTTTGATCTGGTTATGTCCTTTGACGCGCCTGTTTCTTACACACATCCCAACCAGGAGACCGTTATCGGCAATCTGGTACGCATTGCCAAAAAGAAAATCATGATCAGTGTGTCAAGCCGCCTAGGTTCGCTGCCCTATTTGGCGAACCCTTTTAATAAAAACCAGTTTATTTTAGACGAAAATTGCAGCGATCCCTGGGTTAAATGGTGCATCAAAAACAAATCTAATATGATAGAAAGGTTTCATTTTAATAAGGAAAACGTGGAAAAGATTTGGGCAAGCGGCCTTATGGGAGGAGAAGCCGAAATAGAGGAATATGAGCGGGGCGGAACCCCTTGGTGCATTACCTATACCTTCCTGCCAGATGAATTAAAAAGAATTCTAGAGAAATTTGGGGTACAAGAAGTTCAATTAGCTGGCCCAGGGGCATACGCCAGAACAATTCCCAACGAAATTCTGGTAAAAATGATGAATGATCCTGAACAACGCAAGGACTTTCTGGATTTTTGCTACCGCTTTGACTCAAATCCCTATGTATGCGGTATGGGGAAGGACAACCTTTTTGCGAAAGGCATTATCCGGTAAATTTATAAGCTTAACGCTCTGTCATACAGGGTTGTAAAATAATGGACGGCCGGAACTACCCTTTTCTGTGTAAACATATCTGCAAATATTTCCGGCGTAACCCACTTAATCCCTACAAGGTCATTTTCTCTTAATTTTAAATCCTTTATTTCAAGATCTGACCGGAATACCCATACATCAATAAAATGGTCTCCGCTTCGGATACTTTGCAGCCTTCTGCCATGATATGCCGCAAAGGATGCTCCGATTTGTTCTCTTAGTTCTCTTAATATTGCCTTAGCACTATCCTCTCCAGATAATGCCCATCCCCCTATACAGTCCCACAACATAGGCGCATTTGTATCAGGATGATGCTGCACCATTAAAAATTCTCCCTTGGAATTCATGACCCATCCGCTGACCATTAAATGATAACTGCCCTGTGGCAGCTCTTCTCCTGCCCGGACGGTTTTTCCTGTTAAATTTCGTCTTGCATCATATAAATCCCATAGTTCTGGCATATTTATTTCATCCTCTCAATATTGTTTTAATCTTTCTGCGGTAATAAGGCCGACTACATAGTTTGTTTTCGGCTTTCCGGCAATTCACCCTCTAAACAGAGGGTGAATTGCCTTTTATTGTTGAACAAAAAGATATTATAGGCTTTGTTCCACTTTTTTGATTTGTCTTGTCTTATTGTAACCTGTTTTGCCGTTTTTGAAAAGGGCTATTTGTGCTTTTACAGGAAAATCATTTTCTGCTTTTTTCTTAAAATTCCATCTATATGATTGTTTTATCCCCTTGGCAAAAAAAGGGAAAAGCAGGAACCTTTGCCTATAAGAGATTTCACTTTAATATAGCCGTTCTGTGCAGCAGCAATCTCTCTTGCTAAAAACAGCCCGATTCCCACACCTTCCTTATCTCTTGACAGTTCCGAACGATAGAACCTTCCAAAAATTCGTCCTTGTTCTTCCTCCTTTATCCCGATCCCATTATCCTTAACCTGAATACAGACGAACATCTCATAAGTGATAACTGAAATTTCTACATTACCGCCTTTGGGGGTATATTTAATTGCATTATCTACCAAATTGTAAAGCGCTTCTTCTGTCCATTTAGGGTCAAACTGTGCTTCGGTTTCTGTTGGAAGGAAGGATAGAGAGATTCCTTTTGTTTCAGCTTTGAGTTTGGCTTGATGTTCTACGGCCTCTAATAATTTTTCAAGGGATCCTCTCTGGGGATTTACTTGAATAATTCCAGTTTCCAGGCGTGACAGATTAATGAGCGATACAATTAGAAAATGCAGCTTTTCTGCCTGTTTATGAATTTCCTCCACAGTTTGGCGGCAGTCTCTTGAAAGGCTGGATTCCTCCAAAAGCTGGGAATACAGCAGTAAATTTGAAATGGGGGTTTTGGTTTGATGGGAGATATCAGCAATTAACTCTTTAATCTTGTCCCGTTCTTTTGAAAGACGTTGGGATGACAGAACGCTGCTTTTTAAAAAATGGGATAGTTTCTCTTCAACCGCTGATTCCATACTTTCATTAAAATTGCTTTCCTGGAAATCCCCGCTGATTGCCTTATCCAACATTTCTATGAGCCTTTGCATTAGTTTTTTCATCTGAAACCGGCTGGCTATTGTGCAGGCCAATCCCGTTATAACGGCTCCAATCCCAACCAGCAGAAGGGATTCGATTAATCTGCTGTCCACGTGTATCCTACCCCATAGATGGTTTTTATTTTTTCTGAAGCGTTTAATTTGTCCCGCAGGCGTTTTATGGCTACGGAAAGTGCGTTTTCATCTACAAATTCCCCGGCGCCAGTCCATACCCGATCCATTAATAATTCCCGCTGTACAGTTCGTCCTCGGTTTTCAACGAGAAGGCGGAGAAGTTTTTGTTCTGTTTTGCTTAATTCAACCGGTTGACCCTGATATTCAAATTTGAAATTGTCAAAGTCAAAGATATATTCCCCTAAATCGCAGCGGTTTTGATTTCGGCTGCGGCGGAGCTGGGCTTCTGCCCGCGCGCGTAAGATGGCTAAACTAAAGGGTTTGGTAATATAGTCGTCGGCTCCAAGTTCAAAACCAGTAACAACATCTGTCTCTAAATCATTGGCTGTTAAAAGGATTACAGGAGTGCTTCCTTTCTGACGGAGGGAAGCCAGAAAATCCAGACCGTTTCCATCTGGAAGGTTTATATCAAGTATAATTAAATCAAATGGGATGTTTTTTATCTGGGATGATGCACTTCCTAAATTATATGCGCTGTGAATATCCCTGTTTGGCCCCTTTAATGCCAAAGATATCCCGCGGTTTAGTGAATAATCGTCTTCTATAATTAGAATTTGGGACAATATGATCGACTCTCCTGTTTTAACATGTACTTCCGTGAATCACTATAGCCATTTTCAACAAAAACTGATACATGGGTTTTAACAATAGCAAATCTTTTGAAACTGCTTTTCCAAGATTTTCTGAAAAAAACAAGTTTGTATCAGAGCTTTCTGCATCCAGCGATATTCCCCTGAGTTCCAGCCATTTTTGCTGCTCCAGCGGTTTATCTGGAAAATGAGGCTTCTTATACTGCTCCCCATGTAAAGTGAAAACCGATTGCTTTTCATATGCCTCAATAGCAGCCATTGCATCTAAATTCCCAGCCAGAATAGCTTTGCGCATATTGGCCATAAATTCGGTGGAGGCATTGTAAAATCCGCATCCATAGCTGAAAGCGTCTGGTGAAATATCAAAATAAATGCCAGGATAATCTGTACCATACATTTTGGGACCTCGCTTAAAGACAAGCCACATATTTTCCCGGTATAAATGTTTATCTTTGGAATAACGCGTGTCCCTTCGAATACGTGAAATCGTTTTCCCGACTTTTGGAACAGTAACCGCCTGTGGGTCAAGCTCTAAAACAGCATCTGTAAGTTGGACTGCCATTTCTTCCAGAGGATGAAGGACATAATCATTATATTGCTGCTTATGATCATCAAACCAGGACTTGCTGTCCTGCAAATGATTTTCAAAAAGAAAATCTAATGTTTTAGGCGAAAATGACATACAAACTTCCTTTCATATATTTTTCCCGTAAACTGCAATAAATTCGTATAAAAGTTTTCAGCCGCAGAAATATTCTGCTTTTATAGTCAAATCATATTATTCTTTGGTTATCTTGTCAAGCGGGAGGAAAAATATAAAAATCTTTGTCCTTTTTCGCTGTATTGGAGGCAATTCCAAAAGAAAACATACAAATATATTTCCATTTTAAAGGGACAGACCAAAGAAAGTGTGTTAAAATAATAAAACAGACAGTGATTTTTATCGCACTTGAAAGGAGTATGTACAATGAAAATACAAGTGAAACGCCGTCCTTTTGGAAATACAGGACTTTTGGTATCTGAGGTAGGCTTTGGAGCAATGAACCTGCGTATGCTTAATACCCGTGAGGAAGGGATTGCCTTAGTAAACTATGTTTTAGATCAGGGAGTCAACCTGATTGACACTGCCCGCGGATACAAGGGCGTTAATGGCTCCGGCGAAGAAGTTCAAAGTGAAGATATGGTAGGTACAGCTATTGAAGGCCGCGCTGATATTGACGAACCTATTGTAATTGTTACAAAAGGCCATGGCTATACACCAGAAACTTTTGATGAGGATTTACAGGAAAGCCTTAAAACTTTAAAAATTAAAAAGACTGACAAGGGGCTTTTTATTGGTCAGACAGAGGTTAAACTGGTCAACTTCTTTCATGGTATCAAAGAAGACAGATGGGAAACCATGACCAAATCGGGAGTAATTGAACACGCCAAGAAACGCCAGGCAGAAGGGCTATTTACCTATTTGGGCTTTTCCAGCCATTATGGAGATGTTAAGGAAATTAAGGCCGCACTTGATACAAATGCTTTCCAGGTAATGGAACTGCCTTATAATGTTTATAACCGTTCCATTGGAGAGGATGGCAAGATTGACCTTTTGAAATATGCCCATGATAAAGGTGTTGCAATTGTCAATATGAAGGCTTTTAACGGGAATTCTATGGTTGCTACAGCTAAACTTATTTCTGACCTTTGTTCTATTCGTTACAGCGATATGCTGCGGTTTTGTCTGTCAAACCCGAACATCTCAACTGTTGACGCTGGAGCAAGGTTTGCTGAGGAGTTCCAGGCAGATATTCAAGCCGCACTCCTTCCTGCTATGACCGACGAGGAACGAATCACCCTTAAAAAAGAGGCAGATAAAATTTCTGGTCTATTTCAAAATATTTGCCGGGAGTGTATGCACTGCCTGGAAAAATTTGAATGCCCCCAGGGAATTGATTTTCCCTCTATTCTTGGAAACCATTCCAGATTTAAAATTGCGGAAACCTTGGGAAAGGATTCTGCCCCTTATATTAAAAACTACAGAGAGATGCAGGGCCTTAAGGCAGATAGCTGTGTTGGCTGCGGCGGATGCGTCGAATGGTGCGAATACCATCTTGATATCCCTGCCATGATGATCCGCGCTAGAGAAGATTTAGAATAAGAATAATTTGCGGGCTGCGCCATGGGCCGGGTTTTATATTTTATTTTATTTCAGATTTCCAAATTTCAGGAAATGTATAAAACCGTTCCAACATGAACATACTGATACCAGGACGCTTTTAATGAACGTCCTTGATTGTAAAAAACTCCATTCTGACAGGAAAGGAGTGGTAAATCATGTTGGATCGCATTGCGCTCATATTAATGATTGTTGGAGCGCTTAACTGGGGCTCCATTGGATTATTTCAGTTCGATGTAGTTGCCTGGATGTTCGGCGGACAAGGCGCTGCTATCAGCCGGGTTATTTATACTTTGGTTGCATTGGCTGGTGTTTGGAGTATTTCGCTGCTTTTCCGTGAAAGAGAACATGCTCCCGGCACAAGGTAGAATAGCAGTAACCTTCGATTCTTTTAAAAATGGCTGTACCGAAAAGATTTTTCCGGTACAGCCATTTTTCTGTAACTTACATTAGGAATACTGCTGGAAAAGAATTTCTAAAAAGTGTGCAATTCCATCTTCATCATTAGAATGAATTACCGTAGAACTTAAAGCTTTAATGTCGTCGGATGCGTTGCCCATTGCTACCGGGTTTCCAGAGTATAACAACATTTCCCGGTCGTTTAAACTGTCGCCTATTGCCATAATCTGTGCTGCTGGGATTTCAAGCTGCTCCGCTAATGCAGCCAATCCAGTTCCCTTATTGCAGCCATGAATGTTTACCTCTATATTGCGGATGTCTGAAAAGGTCAGGCTCAATCCCCCAATTACATTTAACCGGTTCCAAATTTGTGAATAAGTCACTGCTGGGAAATATGACAGGTTGAATTTTTCAACCCCCTCTGGTCTGGAAGCAATAAGCTGGAATAATGATTCTACTGGCTCGTTCTTTTTACAAAGATATGCACGGGCTGTCTGATTAACCCCGTACCGCCCGGATAGATCACTGTAATCATCCATACTCATGTAAGACATATTTCGGCTGTATACTTCTGCTAATCCGCCAGATGTTCGGTAAATTTGAAGGACTTTATCTGCCTTATCCGTAGGGATTAGATTTTGATAAATTACTTTATCTTCTTTTATATCATATATAGATGCTCCGTTGGAAGTGATGTAATATCGTACAAAAGACAGATCTGGAATGTATTCCCGTATTCCTTGCAATACCCGCCCTGTGCAGATTACAATTTTTGCTCCCTTTTGCGACGCGATTTCTAACGCCTTAATGGTTCGTGGGGAAATCTTCTTTTCAGTATTGAGCAGGGTTCCGTCCATATCGATACCTATCAGTTTAATATCCAAATTCATTCCTCTTTCTTCACTTGTTGGGTTTCATTTTTTATGTGTATGGTTTTATTATATCTTTAATGTTCGACAGATACAATAGTATTTTTAAGAGGTTTTATTGTGAAATATAGAAAAAGTTAGCGCTTGAGTAATAGTAAAGCTGATCTACAAGCATTAACCTAGGATAAGTATCACCAAAGGCAGATTAAGAAGAATTGAAGGAACAGAGGGCTTCCCTAAAAAGTTTCCCGATCATTAGTTTATCTCCGCTGGACTGATGTCCCGCCTGGAACTAACAAAAAGGACGAATATACGATCAAAAAACGAAAAAAGGAAGGAAAATGGAGTGAAATAGCATAGAACTCGCGATAAAGGAACAAAAAATAACGAAAAAAAGAAAAAATTCGAAAAAAGTAGTTGACAATAGGGGGATGATATGATATTATAGTCAAGCACTCGGGAGACGGGGCGGAAAACTCCTGAAACGAGTGAGGCAAAGACGGCATGGCAAAGCCAAAAAGAAGGAAAGCCATGAAAAAAACTTTTAGAAAG
>CAJUSD010000004.1 GCA_910589145.1 uncultured Oscillospiraceae bacterium | reverse complement strand
TCCACAAATCTTTGCACTTAACTTGACAATTCGCAGATAGAAAAAGAAAGAAGAACCTTCCCTTTTTCTCCACCTTCCCTGACAAACACCCCGGTGGGGTGTTTGTCAATATCAGCCTCATCAACCTCAAAATCTCCACAAAATTGATTTCCCTGTGTCAGTAAATTAACGCGAGTTCGATGAAAATCTTTCTTAATTTTAAGGTTTAGGGTTCAGGGGACGCCATCTCAGCAGCCGTTGGCTGTTCGCTGGCTGCAAGTGATAACCTTCAGCTAAAAATCCCGCCATATATTCCCCTGGAAGCTGTTCTAAATTCTTTGCCTGTGGCTCCCACAAAAGAAATGGCGGGATTTTCTACACTTTTAAGGTTCTGTCTCTTTCGTTTTGCTTGTGCTGTTTTTCAGTGGATTGGGGTATTTCGCGTCTGCGGACGCGACCGGGGGCTTTTTAGGAAAGCCCCCTGGACCCGAAACCTTTTTAATCCGCTTTAGCTTATTCCCGTCTGAGGTTCTTCCCGCAAATTTGCCTTATCGAATTCACGTTAATTTAAGGGGATTGCTCTGTTGTTACATCTGTTCAGAAAATCTGAAACGGGAGCCAGGATGCTTTTTTAAAAGCATCCTGGCTCCCAAAACTTTTTCTTTGCCTTTAGCAGTTTTCACCTTGGCTTTAAACCTACAGGTTATTTTATACTAATTTAAAATGTTTTCCAACTTTTCCCGGATAGCCAGAATAAATTTTTCTGTAGTGACTTTTTTAGGGGTAATCCCTTCGCAAAGACTGCAAAGGTCTCCGGTCATAACCCCAGCATTTAAAACATCCAGCGTTGCTTTTTCCAATGCGTCAGCATATGCCATAAGCGGCTGGTTTCCATCTAATTCCCCCCGCTTGCGCAAAGCGCCGCTCCAGGCAAAAATAGTAGCAACGGGATTTGTAGAAGTTTTTTCACCTTTCAAATAGCGGTAATAATGGCGTGTAACTGTCCCATGGGCGGCTTCATATTCATACTTCCCATCTGGGCTGACTAAAACGCTGGTCATCATAGCCAAAGACCCAAAGGCAGTAGAAAGCATGTCGCTCATAACGTCACCGTCGTAATTTTTGCAGGCCCAGATAAATCCTCCCTCGCTGCGGACAACGCGGGCAACAGCATCGTCAATTAAAGTATAAAAATAAGAGATCCCGTTTTTTTCAAAATCAGACTGATAGGATTCCTCATAAATTTCCTGGAAGATATCCTTAAAGGTATGGTCGTACTTTTTAGAAATCGTGTCTTTTGCTGAAAACCAAAGATCCTGCTTTAAACTAAAAGCATATTTAAAACATGCATGGGCAAAGGAACGAATAGAGCTGTCTTTGTTAAAAGATCCCTGAATTACGCCAGGCCCTTCAAAATCATATATGGTTTCGCGGAAGCTTTCGCCGTTTTCCCCAGTAAAGACTAACTCGGCTTTCCCTTTTCCGGGTACGCGGTATTCTGTTGCCTTATAAATATCCCCAAAAGCATGACGGGCAATTGTGATCGGCTTTTTCCAGTTTTTCACAATTGGTTTTACTGGGGCAATCTGGATAGGGGTGCGGAATACGGTTCCGTCTAAAATAGCCCGGATTGTCCCATTGGGGCTTTTCCACATTTGATGCAGTTTGTATTCACTCATTCTCTGGCTATTGGGCGTAATAGTGGCACATTTAACAGACACGCCATATTTTTGGTTGGCATTGGCGGCGTCAATTGTCACCTGATCCCCTGTTTCATCCCGGTGGGGAAGGCCCAGGTCATAGTATTCTGTTTTTAAGTCTACAAAAGGGGTTATGAGTTGTTCCTTAATCCATTTCCAGATGACCCGCGTCATTTCGTCTCCGTCCATCTCAACCAGAGGAGTGGACATTTTTATTTTTTCCATTTATGTAATCCTCTTTCTTAATATGTATGTGTGCAGATTTCTTTGATCTTATCCCGAAGCGCTGTAAAATCTTCAAACGCCGCCGGCTTCTGCGCAGGAGTCCGCAGCAAAGAGGCTGGATGATATGTTCCCATCATCTGCACCCCGTTCTTTTCAAACCACATTCCATGCTGCTTTGTGACCTTGAAATCCTTCGAGATAAGGCGGCAGGCTGCAATCCGTCCAAGGCAGACTATAATTTTAGGACGGATAATCGCGACCTGGTTGCGGAGAAATTCAATACATTGTTCCTGTTCTGAGGGAAGGGGATCGCGGTTTTGAGGCGGGCGGCATTTGACCATATTGGTAATATATATATTTTTAGTCCGGTCCAGGTCTATAACCGCTAACATTTTATCCAGCATCTGTCCGGCACGGCCTACGAATGGTTTGCCCTGTAAATCTTCATTTTCGCCAGGGCCTTCTCCGATAAACATTACTTCCGCGTCCGGCACGCCGTCCCCAAATACAACGTTATGCCTTGTCTTGCATAACTCGCAGGCAGTACATGACAATACCTGCTCCTTTAGTACATCAAAGTTTGTTTCCATTCTATACGTCCCTTTCCATTGACAAATTTTGTATCATGTCAGATACATTTTGAGCTCGACTGTCACAACCATTGCCAGCCGCACAGCTAATGGAATTTCTTTTAAAGCCAAACTCATGTTTATAACAGTATAACATATTTCGACTGGAAATGAAAAGGGGAATTGACGTTATATTTCAGAAAGATTACATATTTTCAGGTTACAGTTCAGCTAATCTGCTTAGTGGACAGGTATCTTTGCGTCTTCAGATACAACCAGGGGATGCAGCAAAGCTGCATCCCCTGGTCCAATCCGTTTTAGGCAGTACTTATCTTTGCTTTGTGCCTGTAGGGTTACTTTTATATCTGCAATTTTTAGTCCACCGGAATCAGATCAGGGCTGGGGCGGCTGTTCTCCTGTTGGCGGTGCTGGCATTTCTCCACTGGGCATCCCGTCTTTACGCTGTTTACCTTCAAAACTGCCATCAGGAGGCATACCCATACCGCCATGCCCCCGTCCCCCGCCAAATCCGCCAAACCCTTTGGCCTGTGTAACGCCATTGGAATCCAAATAGGTAACGCTGTCTTCAAGGGAAAAGCTGACACTGGTTGCTTCTGCTTCATAATTTCCGCCTATACTTAGGCCGTCTTTTACAGAATCTGCATTAACAATATTTCCGCCAGATTTGATTGTATAATCCCCCTGAACCAATTCAGGAGAACTAATCAAAATACAATTAAACTTTTTAAAAGGGGTAAAGGAACAAATTTCAGTACCATCGGCCTTTTCCAGCCGTACGGCTGTCCCGCTTTCAGTAGAAGGAAGAAAATACATCACTGCATTCTGTGTAGATTCAGAAGAAGCAGCCTGAGCCATTCCAGAACTTCCGGCAGCAATCAGCACCCCTCCAGAAATATGGAAGGAACTGTCATAATCCAGCACGCCGTTTCCGTTATCTTCCGGCCCGTTGACAAGAACAGTTCCGCCGCTCATATCAATGGTACCGTTAGCATCCAAACCATCCCCGTTTGCATCTACAAAATAATAGCCTCCTGAAATGGAAAGGGATCCCATACTTCCGCTAAAGCTATTTTGACCCGGCCGTCCCCCCATAGAGGAATTGTCCTTGCCTCCTGCTGCATTAATTCCGTCGTCAGACGCTGAAATATAAACAGTTCCTCCTTCCAAATCAATATCAAGCGCCTCTAGCCCCTCATAGGATTGGGAAATATTCATTTTTCCATCTTTCATTGTTAAAAGTTCATCGGCATGAACCCCGTCATCACCAGAAGAAATCTGGAAATCCCCTCCTGTAATTTCAATAGAGCCGTTGGAGTGAACAGAATCATCGGAAGTATTTAAAAGATACTCTCCGCCTGAAATCTGTATTAATTGTCCTGCCTTAATCCCCTTGGCACTAACCTCGTTTTCAGATGAAACGGCTGAACCCCACATTCCTTTCCCGCTGCTGCTGGAATTTCCGCTTCCTCCAGCTGTTGTAATTTCAAAATTCCCTCCAGTAATGGAAAGGGATGTTTCCGCTTGAATCCCGTCGCTTTCACTTGTAATGAGATAATCCCCACCCTGAATTATTAAATAACCTTTTCCCTCATCTTTATCGTTTGTTGATTTCATTGCATCGTTTTCAGAGGAAATTGTAAAGGAGCCGTTGGAAATTACCAAAGAGTCTTTCCCTACAATGCCGTTTTTAGCAGCTGTAATAAAGTAACTGCCTCCGCTGATCCGTAAATCGTCTTTTGATTGGATCCCATTGTTATGGTTTGCCTGTATTGTAAGAGAACCGTTTCCGTTTAAAGAAAGATCGTCCTTGGAAAAGAGGGCTGCGGACGGCTCCTCTGCATCAGGGTCGTCATATTGATATTCTGTACTGTCGGTTAATTTATTTTCTGTGCTGTCTGCAAGTGTAATGACAGCCTTGTCTGCCTGCCGAATATTGATTGGCGCACTGTTTTCACAGGTAATTTCAATGCCGTTCAGCACAAGGTGAACGAAATCGTTTTTAGAAGCTTCTACAATGACAGAACCCTTCAGGCTGCCTGACAAAATGTAAGTTCCAGCTTTGGAAATCGTTAGTGTTCCCTCCCGAAAAGCTGCGCTTCCATTTGTCCCGGCAATCTTTGCCTCCCCATCGGAAAAAACAACGGAAACCGAATCGGAAGTATCCCAGGATGTATCCAAGTCCTTAGAGGAAAACAAACCCTCAGACGATTGGGTAAGATTCTCTGTTTGCGTTTCAGATATATCCTTTAAAGCGCCGGAGGCAGACTCCGGGCCGGAACTCATGCTCTCCCCTTCAGCAGATATGCCGTTGGGGTTAGGGCTGGAGCATCCCGCCAGCAGCAAAGCCGCAAGGCAGAAAACAGTAATAGAATTGGCAAAAGAGTATTTCTTCATAAGCATCTCCATTTCTCAGCAAGTAATATAGGCACTAAAGTTCTTCCCGGTTCTCCTGGGCCTTTCCGCATACGATAGTTAAATTACCATTGCGGCAGCGGATTTCATCAATTAATTTTTTCTCCTGTCTGATGTCTTTTATACGGATTTGGTAGGTCAGTTCATACATACTGCCCATATTTGTTGTTTTGACACGGTCCAGCTTTGCCTTAGAGGTATATTTATAGAACAGGTCGTCGAAAACCCCTGTATAGTCCAAATCCTCTGGAATCGTAATTTTAAGATGTTTTTCCTTATCTGAAGGCTCCCCAAAGGAAGAACGGCATAAGATAAACATCAGCGCGCTGATAACCAGAGTAAAGAATGCCGCGAAAACAAGATGGCCCATACCAGTAGCAAGCCCTACTGCCATGGCAAAAAATACAACACAGATTTCCTTGGAGCTCCCAGGTACTGAACGGAACCGGACCAGCCCGAAAGCCCCCATTACAGCTACACCAGCCCCTAAATTCCCGTTCACCATTGTAATGACAATCTGAACCAGAGCAGGGAGAAGCGTCAAGGTAACGGCGAAACTTTTTGACGAAGGCCCCGACAGGCAGTAAACCAGAGCAATCAAAAAACCTAAAATAATAGATACTCCTAAACAAAGAAATCCCTCTTGTATGGAAAGTGCAGCCGTGGAAGCAGAATTAAAAATACTGGTAAACATGAAATAAAAGCACTCCTTTATGTTAAATGGGTTCAAATCCTTTAGGCATGGGACGAAACAGGAATCTGTACTCCCTGCAGACAGGTAAATGGAATATTTCCAACTGCAGCAAGGGTTGGACTCAATTCTCTCTGCTCCAGACGGACTTTATTTTCATAATAGTATCCATACTTTGAAAATGAGACAGGGTATGCTTTGGCGTGGTTAAGCGCTTTGGCCATCCATATTGGATATGCGCCGGGAACTTTGATTTCCATTAGGATATTATCTTCCGAAAGAATCCGATATCCTTTAGAACCACCTGTAATGGGGCTGATATCCTGTTCCCGGCAGCGGATGCCAGTATCAAATGTAACACGCAGTTCAGGATCCTCTATCCCTGCCAGGGCAATCCGGTCATATCCCAGAAATAACTTGGGTTTAGGCTGGTAAAAAGTTAAAAAATACTGCATTTCCTGTAAAATCTGCTGATCTTGAAATAGATGTGAGGCATCGTCCTGCCATTCTGGAAGGGTTCCTTTGGTTAAAAGGTTTTCAGCTTCTTCTATATTCAAAGTAATTCGTCGTTTATAGACAACTCCCTTATATTTCTTTTTAATTTCCAGAAAAAATAAAGTATCTGGATTCACTTCCTTTCCATAACTGCGCAGACGCATTTTTTCTTTATATGGGGGTTTTTCTAAAGAGCGACGGATAAGACAGTTATCTTCTGTATCAAAATACACATTACAAATGGTATATTGTCCATACTGGCCTGTATGAAAATAGGGGGCAAATGCCTCTTGAATTTGCTGATATTGTTTGGAAGAAAGCAGGAATTTTTTCTCAATCCTCTCAAATGTCTTTTGCGCCATACAATCATCTCCTTGGAATATATCTTACAGGAGCTTTGTGTTCGTT
This sequence comes from uncultured Oscillospiraceae bacterium, assembly GCA_910589145.1. Lineage (GTDB taxonomy): Bacteria > Bacillota > Clostridia > Oscillospirales > Ruminococcaceae > UBA1405. The sequence continues at coordinate 168,989 of CAJUSD010000004.1, read as the reverse complement.
TTATGTTCGTCAAGCAAAAGTACAGTGAACCTTCATAGAAAAATAGAAAATCCAAGGAATCTTTAAAATTCCTTGGATTTTCTTTCATATGAGTGTAATAAAGGTATGGGAATCATTTCAGATGGGTACAGCCTAAAAGTGCATAGCAATACATTTATGTATAATACTCATTTAAAATTCTGGCTAACACCTCTGGATTTTCTTCATTTACAATATGTCCTGTATTTTCGACCAATTTTAATTCTGCATTTTTGATATGTTCAGTGAAATAGTATGCTGATTTCAGGTTCACACGATCTTTTTCCCCGCAAATAATTAGGGTTCGGCATCTTATATTTTGCACTCTATCGCTGAAATTCAGTCTTTTCATAGAGTTCCCTAAAATAAAAATATCGTTTTTGCTAAACTCCATGCCCTCAAAAAAAGACTTGGGCAAAAATCTAAAGATCATGTTTTGAATACTAAACATGATCCTTGGTACTTTATGTGGCGTTCCAATTAAAACCAATGAATTTATTTTGTCCGGGAAATCTAATGTATAGTTCAAAGCTAAAATACCTCCCAATGAAATACCACATAAGTCAAGCATTCCATTCACTTGATTGCAGTATTCCGCAAAGGAGGAATACAAATTCGTATAGTTTGCTTCTTTATTATTAAGGATGGAAAATAAGTTAGGACATAATAGATCTTCCTTGTTTTCCATATATGAGATAGTCTCATTCCAGCTTGCTGCTTTATGACCAGACCCATGAATTAAAATTTTTTTCATCCTGTCCCTCCGCTTTCAACTCCAATTTGCCGCTGGGAGCATTATAACACAGTCCAAATCTTTAGAACTTATCTGCCCAAACAAGAAAAAGGCTGCCCAATTTTAAAGTGAACAGCCTTTTTTGAATAAAATGAGAGATATTGTTTAGAGGGCAGCCTGCGGTTCAGGCAGCAAAGTTATTTGGACATTTTCCCAATCGCTTCCCATAACCCATTTAAATAGCAGGCTCCCAAAGCCCTGTCATATAATCCATAACCGGGACGGCCGGACTCTCCCCAAATCATACGGCCATGGTCTGGACGGATATAAGTATCTGGGCAGGTGTCATAAATAGCTTTCATAATTTCAAACAAATCCAAATCCCCAGTAGAAGATAAATGCGCAGCTTCTCTGAATTTATGGAACCCTAAATATTTCACATTCCGTACATGGAGGCATCCGATCCGGTTCATTTTGCCAAAATGACGGATAATTTCAGGAATGTTGTTATCAGGATTTGATCCCAAAGAACCAGTGCAAAGGCAAACGGTATTGCAGGGGGAGTCATGAAGCGCGACAATCTTATCAAAGTCCTCCTGTGAATGGGCAATGCGAGGCAGATTAAAGATAGGCCAAGCGGGATCATCAGGATGGCACGCCATAACAATGCCGCATTCTTCGCAGGTGGGTATAATGCCGTCTAAGAAGTATTTATAATTTTTGCGCAGATCATCCGGGGAAATAGACTTATACCGTTCCAAGGTGGTTTCGAGTTCCGCTAAACGTTCTGGTTCCCAGCCGGGGAGGGAAAAGCCATTGCAGTTTTCAATGGTATTCCTTACAATATCCAGAGGGGTCATATCCCCTAATTCCGCCTCGTCAAAATATAGGCTGTTGGAACCATCTTCTGGAATAAGCCGGGCAAGATCAGTCCTCAGCCAATCGAATACAGGCATAAAGTTATAGACAATTACTTTTACACCGTATTTGGCAAGATTACGGATCGTAGTACAATAATTTTCAATATACTTGTCCCTCGTGGGAAGTCCCATTTTGATATCCTCGTGTACATTGACCGATTCAATTACCTCGCACTCTAAGCCGGCGGCATGAACTTCGTCAATATAAGAACGAATTTCTTCTTCTGTCCAAACTTCACCTGCGGCCTTGTAGTCCAGGAACCCCATAAGTCCGCTCATACCGGGAATTTGCTTGATTTGGCTCAGGGAAACGCTGTCGCTGTTGGAACCGTACCAACGAAATGTCATTTTCATCTTCTTTTAACCTCCATATCCGCCCTGGATTTTTTAAAGGCGGCTTTATCATATTAAGATAAGTATAGCATAATCTATTAGATGCGTCTACCTTTTCATCGTTTATTTTAAAGGAGATTTTATAAGAAAACATGCTGTTTTAGGGGTTAAAGGCAGGCTTGATTTTATCGTGACTTTATAGTAGAATAACTTTGTAGAGGTTTTGTGGAATCTCTAAAATGAAGGAGGAAGCGATATGCGACAGCGGATTTTGGTAGTAGACGACGATAGAATGAATTTGCTTAGGACTAAAAAAATCCTTGAAAATTCCTATGATGTGTCTCTGGTGGAGTCGGGACGTGATGCACTTAATCTACTTAAAACGAAAAAAGTAGATTTGATTCTTTTAGATATTGAAATGCCCGGGATGAACGGGATTGAAACCTTTGAACATATAAGATTTGAACATATAAAAAATGATTCTGCTGATGTCCCAGTCATTTTTTTGACAGCATCCGGTGATGAGGACAATGTATTGAGCGCTATCAAGCTGGGGGCAGTAAATTACTTGAAAAAACCATTTTATCCACAGGAACTGCTAAAACGGATTGCAAAGGAGCTTGAGGATAGATGAAGGCAGAAAAGCAGACGAGCGAGCATCTGCTTCTGGCCAGTGTGGTCACAGTATTTAGTTTAGCACTGATTTTAATTATAATTGTTATGTTATGGGAACTGTGGATGATTCCGCTGATTATAGCAGGCGCATTTGGCGTATGGTTTCTTTATATAGGAAGAACAGGTTCAAAGAAAATTTATGAAAATTTGTGTTCTGGACTGATCCTGGTTGAATTTCTTTTTTTTGGAGTACATAACGCCAGCCTTTTTGATATTCCAGCTGTAGCTTGTATTGTGATTTTCATTTTTTCCATGTTGGATAGAAAGCGGCTGTTATATATGACGGCCGCTTTCTATGTATTGGAAATTTTATATCACATCTTGTTCCTGCACACGATAACATATCGTATGAGTATTCATGACGTGATGCGCCTGGGAGTTGGTGCATTAGTGGTAATAGGCGCAGTGGAGATCGCAAGATACCGGATTAACAGAAGATTGGTCGAGAGGCAGAGACACAGCAGAACTTTGGCACAGCTAGAGACAGCGGGACGGCAGAACGTCGTTTTTTTATCCAATGTATCCCATGAATTTCGGACCCCCATCAACATGGTGCTTGGAATCAGTGAAATTATGTTGGAAAAAGATATTTCTTCTGAAATACGGGAAGATATACAATCTATACAGTTAGCAGGTAAACGTCTGTCCAGCCAGATTAGTAATATTCTCGATTATACAGAAATTGTAGAGGGGTCTCTGATCCCGGCAAAGGAAGAATATACGATTACTTCCATAACCAATGATGTAATAACAACAACAGCAATACGGGGCGGAAAGAACCACCTGGAATTTGTGTTTGATGTTGATCCTAAAATACCTTCTGTACTGATTGGAGATCCAGAAAAGATTTCTCATATACTAAAAACAGTTCTGGAAAACTCAATCAAATTTACAGAAGAAGGCGGCGTCAACGTCTGCATAGGATTTCGCAGGGAAAGCTATGGCGCCAATCTTATTATTGATATTTACGATACTGGTATTGGAATGACCGATTTCCAGATTTCACAAATATATAATGATTTTTATCAGGCAGACTCAGGAAGCAGCCGTTTTTCGGGTGGGATTGGGCTTGGAATACCCATTGTGCAGGGAATTCTCCATGCTATGGGTGGTTTTATCCATTTTGAAAGCAACGGGCAGCAGGGCCTTCATGCACATATGGTTGTTCCCCAAGGGGTGGCAAACAATATGCCGGTTCTAGTAATTCCCCATGCAGAAGAACTTTGTATCGCTTGCTATTTCAGGCCGGAAAAATATAGCTGTGACGAAGTCAGAAGCTATTATGACAAACTAATACTTCATCTGGTAGAGGGGCTGAATATTGAAGGATACCAAGCCCATAACTTTGAAGGACTGCTCAAATTACAACGCAGCCATGACCTGACCCATGTTTTTATTGCACAAGCTGAATATCAGGAAAATAGTTCTTATTACGAAGAGCTGACAAACAGGCTCCAGGTGGTCGTAATTGCAGAAAAAGATTTTATGCTGAGCCGGGAAAGCCAGCTGCTTGTAATTCGAAAACCATTTTCTGCTTTTTCTGTTGTGAATCTGTTGAATGGCGAAATGAGGGAAAACGGATTTAAAGAAGCACAAGCTGTAGGGGATAAACCATTTTCCTGTGTAGGGGTTCGGGTATTGGTTGTCGATGATGAGGAAATGAACCTTGTTGTGGCAAAAGGAGTATTGGGCAGTTATGGGATACAGGTGGAAACCTGCCTCAGCGGTAAGGAAGCAATAGAACGATGCGGCAGCACATCCTATGATATCATTTTCCTGGATCACATGATGCCTGGTTTTGATGGTGTTGAGACTTTAAGACGTATTCGGGAGATGCGTAATGGCCTTTATCAAGAGCTGCCAGTAGTTGCTTTAACTGCAAATACTATTAGTGGTGCTAGGGAAATGTTCCGTAATGAAGGATTTACGGAATTTGTACCCAAACCCATAGAACGTGCAGTTCTGGAAAGGGTGCTGCGCAGGATATTGCCAGCGCGCTGTATAGAGTACAACAAAGACAATCTAGAGTATAATAGCCTTATTTTCTCTGAGATATCCGCCGATGAAAATAAAAGTCTGAATGATATTCCGTCTCCAGATGTGGCAGAAGAAAATACAACTTCCCTGCCTTATGCCCAGTTGGTGCAGGCTGGCATCCATGTGGAAAAGGGCTTGGATTACTGCTGTGGAGATGAAGAATTTTATCTGGAAATGCTGCGGATATTTTACTCACAAAGCGGTGAAAAGATGGATGAACTTGTTTCTCTATATGAAGCCGCTAACTGGAAAGATTATGCGACCAAAGCTCATGCGTTAAAAAGCACTTCGTTGACCATTGGTGCGGAGAAATTGTCAAATTATGCAAAAACGCTGGAGCAGGCCGGAAAAAGTGGGGATATGGAATATATACATACTCACCATCCCGAATTACTGCGTATGTATCGGGAAGTCTGTGAAAATATTGCTGGAGTATAGAATTTCCAGTCCATCTTTGAGAGGAGAAAGCATTTCATGTTAAAAAAATGGTTTGAAATCATTTTTGACCATCGGCTCAGCCTGCGGGAGCGAATGTTTCGGCTTGTGACAGGAGCTTGTATTGTTACATTGATATTCATTTTGCCTATGGGCAGGAATATTTTCAATCTGTTGATTTTAGCGGCAAGTCTTGTGATAATAACGTTAACTGTAAAGTTTAGTGTCCGAAATGAATGTATTAATGCAGGAGCTACATTTATTGCAACCATGCTGCTTGTGGTTTTCCCAATCAGTTTTTTTACTGCCGGCGGATTTTATAGCGGTGTTCCTGAATGGGGTGTAATCTGCTTTATATATATTGGCATAACTTTGGAGGGAAGACGAAAGGGAGTATTTTTTCTGCTGACTATGGCAGAAATCATTTTCTGTTACTATGTTGCCTTCTACTTCCCGGAATATTCTTCTAGAAATACATTGCAGCGTTCTTTCTTCGATTCTGCGGCTTCTGTTATTATAGTAGGAATGCTGTCCAGTGTACTGCTGATGTTTTTAAATATGCTTTATAAAAAGGAAAATGAGCTAACCCAGCAGCAGAAAAAGGAAATTGAGGAACTAAATAAGGCAGAAAATCACTTTTTTTCCAGCATGAGCCATGAAATCCGCACACCTATTAACACCATTATTGGATTAAACGAGATTATCCTGCGGGGGGATATTTCAGAAGATGTCGCTGAAAACGCAAGGAATATTCAGGGCGCCAGCAAAATGCTTCTTACTCTCGTAAATGATATTCTGGATTTGTCCAAAATCAAATCCGGCAAAATGGAAATTGTAAACGTTTCCTATGAGACAGGGGCGCTTTTTTCCGAGATCGTCAATATGATTTGGATCAAGGCAAAGGAAAAGGGGCTGGAATTTCGGCTGCATGTGGATCCCTCGATTCCCAGTATGCTTTTTGGTGACGAAGTGCGCATTAAACAAATTTTGATTAACCTGCTGAATAATGCGGTCAAATACACACAAAAGGGGTTTGTGAAGCTTTCCGTCCGGTGCGAGCGTCAGTCGGTGAACCGGGTACGGGTCTGGTATACTGTGGAGGATACCGGACAGGGGGTTAAAAAGGAAAATATCCCTTATATTTTTAATGCTTTTAAAAGGGTGGATGAAGAGCAGAACCGTCACATTGAAGGAACGGGCCTTGGACTTAGTATTGTTCGCCAGTTAGTGGTTCTTATGGGCGGCGAGATCAATGTCAACAGTGTCTATACCAAAGGCTCCACTTTTCTTGTTATGTTGGAACAGGACATTATGGACAATAATGAGCTGGGAGAATTTTCACTGGATTCCCGAGTAAAGCTTCATGAAGGAGAGCAGTACCATCAAAGCTTTGAAGCACCAGAGGCGCATATCCTGGTAGTGGATGATAATGATATGAATTTGATGGTGGTTTGCAAACTGCTTGCAGAAACAAAAATTCAAATTGATACAGCGCAAAGCGGTGAAGAATGTTTAAAACTGACACAAAAACAGCATTACGACGCTATCCTGATGGATCACCTGATGCCGGAGATGGATGGTATTCAGTGTTTTCACGCATTGCGCACCCAGCCGGGAGGCTTATGCCAGGATGTGCCTGTGATTGCGCTGACCGCCAATGCTGGGAGCGACAATCAGCTTCTCTACCGGAAGGAGGGGTTCAGCGGATATCTTGCAAAACCGGTCAGCGGCGCGCTGCTTGAAGCAGCAGTGTTAAGCATCCTTCCAAAGAATATGGTACAGTTAAGCGAGGAGACGGGCCAGTCCGAAATAGGAAAAGATATCTTGATTTTTGAGCAGGCACAGAGGCGGCCGCTTATCATCACAACAGATAGTGTATGCGACCTTCCAGAATCCCTTAAAAAAGAGTTCGGCATTTTTGTATGTCCTTATTATACTTCTACAGAGAGGGGGCGTTTTTTGGATGACCTTGAATTGAAGTCAGATGAACTTCTGATGTACATAGCAGAAGGGCAGAGCAGTTCTTCCCAGCCGCCGGATGTAGAAGACTATGAGCGCTTCTTTGCCGAAAGGCTGGCAGAAGCACAAAATGTTATACACATTACAATGGCGAAATATACCAGCCAAGGGTATTTTAACGCACTTGAAGCAGCTAAGTCTTTTGAAAATGTTACAGTGCTGGATTCCGGGCATCTTTCCAGCAGCATGGGGCTGGCGGTATTGTTTGCTGCTTATATGGCAGAACATCATGCCTCCAAAAATGAAATTGTGAAAACCATAAAAAATCTGAGACGGTATATTTCTTCGGCATTTATCATTGATAGTACACATATGATGTGTCAAGGGGGACAAATTTCAAAAAAAATCCAAATTCTATGTGACGCTCTCTTCCTGCATCCTATCATCTCACTGCGGAACAGCAAAATGGTGGTCAGCGGTATAGGGATGGGGGATTTTCCCCGTATGGCAAAAAGTTATGTGCGCAGGGTGTTTCGAAGTACAAAAAATATCGACCGGCGGATTTTGTTTATCACCTACGCTGGAATTGACCAGCCCAAGCTCCAGTACATTCAGAACCTTGTGAAACAGTACTGTTCTTTTGAAAGGGTATACTTACAAAAGGCGTCTCCCGCCATTGCCAGTAATTGTGGGCCGGGTTCTTTCGGTTTGCTTTTTATGAGAAATAATGAGGCAACCATTTCCTTTTCTGAGGCTTCAAAATTTAATACATTGAATTGACCTTTGCCTTAAAAAAGAAAGACCGGAAACCGCTTTCAGCAGTTTCCGGTCTTTGATTGTTTGGAGTTATTCTTTATTGGATATATCAACATCAAAGTATTTTGTAGAAATCTGTCCTAAATCCCCAGATTCTCTAAGTTCCGCAATCGCCTTATTAACGGCATTCAAAAAAGCTGTGCTTTCCTTTCCCTTCCGAACGGGAATGGCAATCTCTGAAGCGTCTTCTGTTAACGCTACAATTTTTAAATCAGCATCTGGATGGACTTTCATATAATCGTAAAAGGAAAGGTCGGCATTAAGGGTTGCATCAACCCGCCCTGCAAGCACTAAATCCAAAGTCTGGTCTAACGCCTCAACACCAATTGCCGTTGCCCCATAGCTTTCCGCAAGGGCGGCATAAGTGCTTGACAGCGTATTGGCTGTCTGTTTGTCTTTTAAATCCTCAAAAGAATGGATTGTATCATTATCCCCACGGACAATAATGGCAGTATGTATATAAGCATACGGCTCAGAAAAGTCATATTTTTCTGCACGCTCATCGGTGATCTCAACCCCATTGCAGACAATATCATAACGCTTTGAGTCCAAACCGGCAAAGAGCCCATCCCAGTCACCTTCGACAAAAGAAGCCTTTACTCCCAGCTTTTCCGCAAGCTTCTGGGAAACTTCCACATCAAACCCTACCAGGGTATCATTTTCATCATGAAACGTCCATGGGGCCCATATTCCTTCCATTGCAACAACAAGTTCGCCTTTTTCTTTTACCTGTCCAAGCAAATCAGCTCCACTTTGGGAACATCCCGTTAGGCAAAATACCCCTGCTGCCAAAACTGTTGTTATAATTGTTGTAAAACGTTTTTTATTCATGGTTGCAATACTCCTTAATTCATATGTCATCTTTTATAAAGTGATTCTGCTGTAACATCACTTTCTGCCTTACCCCCAACAATCGTTCGCAAAAACGTTTTGGTTCGTTCCTCTCTGGGATTGTTAAAAAAATCACTGGACGATGCGGATTCTATTACAGAGCCATCCTCCATAAAAATAACTTTAGAAGAAACGTTTCTGGCAAAATTGATTTCATGTGTTACAACCAGCATCGTCATGCCCTCATCGGCAAGCTGACGCATAACAGCAAGTACTTCTCCGATTAATTCCGGATCCAAGGCAGAAGTAGGTTCGTCAAAAAAGATAATTTCCGGGTTAGCCGCCATAGCCCTTGCAATTGCAACGCGCTGCTGCTGACCGCCGGAAAGCTGATGGGGATAGTGGCCGCACCGGTCAGAAAGGCCTACCTTTTCCAAAGCCTGCCGTCCGATTTCCTCCGCCTGCTTTTTAGGAATTTTTCGGGCGATAATTAATCCTTCCGTTACATTTTGAAGGGCTGTTTTGTTGCGGAACAAATTGTAGTTTTGAAAGACAAAGGCAGTTTTTTTACGGATTTTCAAAATTTCCTGTTTGGATATATGGCCAAACCGATAGCTTTCCCCGTTAAAAGTCATTGTCCCGCTGTCCGCCTGCTCCAGAAAATTAATGCAGCGAAGAAGGGTAGTTTTCCCTGAACCGCTCGGCCCTAAAATTGCCACTACATCCCCTTTTCTAACATCAATATCGACGCCTTTCAATACCTGCATTCCGTCAAATGATTTTTGAATATTTCTGACTTCAAGCATAAATTACCCTTTCTGATATCCGTAGGAATTTAATTTTTTCTCTCCGATATTCTGTAGTTTAGTCAGTATGGTGGAAAACAACAGATAAATTAATCCAACTTCTATGTAGAGGGCAAGAGGTTCATAAGTTCTGGCAACGATTTTCTGAGCAGACATAAACATTTCCATCACAGTAATGCTGGATGCAAGCGAGGTTTCTTTCATCAAACCAATGAGGGAATTTGACAAGGGAGGGAAGGCAGTCCGAAAAGCCTGAGGCAATACAATTCGCCGCATAACCTGTGTCCAGGACATTCCCACGCAATACCCAGCTTCTATCTGTCCTGCTGGAACAGATTCAAGTGCAGCACGCATAGTTTCCGCTCCATATGCACCTTCATTAATTGAAAAAACCAGCACAGCGGACGGAAAAGCAGGAAGAACAATCCCCAGATTTGGCAGGCCATAAAAGATAATGAACAACTGAACCAATACTGGTGTTCCGCGTATCACCCAGATATAAAACCGAGCCAAGGGTTTCAATATTTTGATATCGGCGAACTGGATCAATGCTGTAACAACTGCGATAATTAATGCAAAGAAAAAAGACAATGCCGTTAAAGGAATGGTCATTGTCAGGCCCGGCAGCAAGATTTTCCAGAAAGAATCCGTTAGGATATGGATTAATCTTTCGCTTATCATATTTTAGGTATTCCCTTTCTTAAAGTTTTTGCGCTTTGTCTTAAAGCAGCGGTTTTTCCCGTTGGAATAGTATCGCCTTCTTCCCACTATTCATTACGGTTCTTAGTATACCAAATTTGGATATAAAAGGCAAATACTTCTCCCTTATATTTATCCATGCGTTCCAGGTATAACCCTTTTTATGCCGATGGGATAGATTCATCTTATAGGTAAGAGTCGCTCGCTGCACATAGCTTTGCTGCACTCATCCTGGACTTGAAACCTTTTTAATCCGCCATAGGGGGATACTTAAATTTATGCCCGTAGTAAATTAGCCGCTGCAATACAAAAACAGGATATCGCATCTGACAGCGACACCCTGTTTTTATTTTTATCCTTTAAGATTCAAACTTATTTCAGTTCAACCTTAGCGCCAGCCTCTTCGAGCTTCTTCTTAATATCCTCAGCATCAGCCTTGGAAATCTTCTCCTTGATGGGCTTGGGAGCGCCGTCAACCAGAGCTTTCGCTTCTTTCAGGCCCAGGCCGGTAATATCCTTAACCAGCTTGATAACACCCATCTTGCTTGCGCCAGCATCTGCCAGGATAACGTCAAATTCGCTCTTTTCTTCTTCAGCAGGGCCAGCAGCAGCAGGGCCGCCTGCCATTACCACAGGAGCAGCAGCGGAAACGCCAAATTCTTCCTCAATCGCCTTAACGAGTTCGTTAAGTTCCAGAACAGTAAGGGTTTTAATTTCTTCTACAAATTTTAAAATCTTCTCAGAAGCCATTTTAAATTACCTCCTACAATCATTTTTGTATTTTCTGTCCTTCAGAGATAAACAATATTCCCTTTAAGACAGATTAAATATTTCGCCAGATCTGAGGGTTATTCTGCGGCAGGTTCCACAGCTTCAGCTGTTTCAGCAGAACCGCCTTTTTTCTCTGCGATCTCGTTCAAAGCGCAGGCCAAACCACGCAGGTTTCCATTGAGTACGCTGAGAAGTTGGGAAAGAAGCTGTTCCTTGCTTGGCAGCTTTCCAAGTTCTGCAACTTTTTTCGCATCAATAAAGCCACCGTCAACAAATCCCGCTTTTACCGTAAATTTGCCTTTGGAAGCATCTGCGTATTTTGTCAGAATCTTAGCAGCAACAACTGGATCTGCTTCAGAAAACGCGATAGCGCTTGTCCCGTTCAAATGGGGGGACATTTCGCCGTAACCGTTCGCTTCTGCCGCAAATTTGAGCAGGGTGTTTTTTACAACCATATACTCAACGCCAGCTTCACGAAGCTCTTTTCTTAATTTCGTATCGTCCGCTACGGTGATGCCCTTGTAATCCACCAGCACGCCGGCTGCCGAATTCGACATCTTTTTGCTCAACGATTCCACAATGGCTTTTTTCTCTGCTAAAGCTTTCTCACTTGGCATTCCGTTCACCTCCTGGATTTATTTGCGCAATCCATAGCGTTAAAGGCTATAAAAACGCCCCTCCCGTTTTCCATAAAACAGAAGGAGCTTATATTATCTCGTTTCAAAAACTCAGATAATCTCCTCCTCGGCAGGCAGGATAAAGATCCTTTTCATTTCCCTTACGGGAAAACCTGCTGTCTATGGATTTGACAGCTTTTTTATTATAGACAATCTTTCCCTTTTTGTCAAGCATAAATTTTAAATTATCAGGGAAATCAATTTTGTGGAGATTTTGAGTTTGATATTGCCAAACACCCCACCGGGGTATTTGTCAGGGAAGGCGGAGAAAAAGAGAAGGTTCTTCTTTCTTCTATCGCAAAAAGAAAGAAAAAAGCTCTTTGCAAAAGGAGTTTCGCGTCTTCGGACGCGACCGGGGACTCTGAGCAGCTCAGCTGCTCGACCCTGGACCCCTGCCACTTTCGAGAAAGCGGCCAAAGCTTTTCATACGGGTTTGGTTTGTGCTTACTGTTGCTTTGTGCCCGCGCCGTAGGTTTTCTGCTTCTTTTTTGCTATGTTTCTGTAAATTGATTTCCGTGTTAAATTATTTAGAGATGATAAATAAGCATAAAATAGAGATGGGCACAACTAAAGGCAAATAAAAAAGATTTGAGGTTCCCCCTAGTTTTTATTCATTATTATTCTCCAATTCAACTGGGAAGGAGGGCGTTTTATCATCCGTCTTTTCCGGCTGGATTCCCTCCATCTCAGCCAGTCCATCGGCAATGATCTTGAAAACAGGTGCAGCAGCTTTTGCGCCGGACTCTCCGCCTTCTGCAAATACAACAATTGCATATTTGGGAGCTCTCGCCGGGAAAAAGCCTGTAAACCAGGCGTGAACAATTTCCACATCCTCTGCGTCCTCATCCCCAATTATAAAAATCCCGGTCTGGGCAGATCCGGTTTTTCCTCCTGCACCGCCTGCATTTGGTTTGGCATAAACCCCGCTTCCTTCCTCCACAACTCCAATCATAAATTCCTGAAGTATTGAAGCTGTTCTTTGAGTGATAACCGGGTTGGCGGCATAGATTGGTTCCCGGCTTATAATCTGCGTTCCGTCCTCGTTGGTAAACCCTTCCACCAAACGGGGGGTAACGCGGTTTCCGCCATTTGCAATGCAGGAAACCATTTTAACAAGCTGTAATGGAGTTGCCAGCAATTTTCCCTGTCCAAAGGATAAATTAGCGGCTTCTGCCGGCATCATCCTAAGCTGTTCCAGCTCAGGCAAAAAACCGGCCGCACTTCCAATTCCATCCGCGAGAACATCCCCGCTTCCAAATCCCATTGCCTGTATCATGCGCATTACTGTTTCCGGTCCCAGCAGTTCCATTAGGTGGATAAAATAGGTGTTGCAGGATTCTTCCACAGCACCGCCCATATCAATTTTCCCATGGCCTGCTAAGTTATTGCAGTAAAAAATTTGCCCTCCAATATTTTCATACCCTTTACAGGTATAGGTGTAGTAACGGGAAATACCATTTTCGAGAGCGGCTGCGGCTATCGTCAGCTTAAATGGGGAGCCAACACTGTACGCATTAAAACAACGGTTGAGAAACGGGCTTCCCGGAGCATCCAGGCTGGAGGCAACATCGTTCTGAGAAAAATCGGGATAACTGACACAGGCTAAAATATTTCCTGTATATATATCCATTACCAGCGCCCCGCCGTATTCCATTGCTTTTTGTTCTGTTGGATCTTTGGCAAGTTCTGCCGTATTTTTGTGGAAAACAGCCTCCTGGCAGGCTTTACGCACAAGCTTCTGAATTTCTTCATCCAAGGTTAGAACAACACCTTCTTTGATGTCATATCTGTTTTTATTTGTACGAGGGCTTTCTCCTTCTACAACGTTTCCTGTCACATCTGCCTGATATGTTACATCAATCACTGCATCGCTATGAGTAAGATAATCATTATAGGCGAGTTCAATCCCAGCCATCCCATTTGTACCGGAACCATCTGTATATCCAATAATATGGGGGGCAAGAGGTGCGTCATTATAACGCTCATATACTTCAAATACATTAATCCCTTTGGAATAAACATATGGCGTTGGAAATTCCAGCAGAAAAGGCTTGCGCTCCCGCGCTAGTTCCAGTATGGTAGTAGATTTGTCAGGAAGTATCCGCACTGCAGTCTGAACCGCCTGTTCTGTAGGCATAACTGCCGCCCGGTACAGAATCCCCTGATTGACAAGGGGACGGAGATGGCAGTCATAAATCATACCGCGGTTGGAGGCTACCCGTAAAGTTTGGGTACTCTGCGCCTGCCCTACTGCTGCCAGCCCGCTCCCCTGGGTAAGATATGCAATCCGCAGAAACAGGATGAAGGCTAACAATACAAATATCAAAAAACAAGTTAAAATCCGGCGTTCTATTTGTTTTTCCATATAATATCCCCCTTTGGGGATTAGGTTGCCACATTTTTCATGTTTTTTACAGACTTTAAATAAAAAAGTTGTCGTGTGTGGGGTTTGGGAGTATAATAGAAATGTTTCTTAACTTTTCCAAAAATGAGGAGGTAAAAAATATGGCGCAGGCCCCATTAGCGGATCGGTTACGTCCCAAAACATTAGACGATGTAGTTGGACAGCAGCATCTTTTATCGCCTGGGAAGGTTCTGCGGCGGATTGTAGACACCGGAAATATCCCTAACCTTATCTTCTACGGTCCGTCCGGGGTAGGTAAAACAACAGTTGCACGAATCATTGCCGCAAAAGCCGGAAAAGAACTATGCCGTTTAAATGGGACAACTGCATCTACAGCAGATATCAAAGAAGTTATGGAGCGGACAGAAACCATTTCAGGAATGAACGGTGTTATTCTTTACCTGGATGAAATTCAGTATTTAAACAAAAAACAACAGCAAACCCTGTTGGAATATATAGAAAATGGGCGGATCACCTTAATTGCATCTACAACGGAAAATCCTTATTTCTATGTGTATAATGCTATTTTAAGCCGTTCGACCGTATTTGAATTTAAAGCAGTTGAACCGGAAGAAGTCCAGCGGGCTGTACAGCGGGCATTTTCGACCGTTTCCGAGGAATACAGCGCAGTTTTTGAACTGGAAGAAGGGGTTGCAAAACATATTGCTTCAAGCTGTGGCGGGGATGTCCGTAAATCTATAAACGCAGTAGAAATGCTTGCGCTGGCCGCTATAAGCGGCGGTGTATCTTCATCGGAGGAATATGACGGAATCCATTATCTGGTGACATTGGCAGACGCTCAGGAGGTTTCCCAACGGAGCGCTATGAAATATGACCGGGATGGAGACCAGCATTACGATTTGTTATCTGCCTTGCAAAAATCCATTCGCGGTTCAGATGAAAATGCCGCTTTACATTATCTTGGCAGGCTGCTGGAGGCAGGAGATCTGCTCTCACCCTGCCGAAGGCTGCTTGTAATTGCCTGTGAAGATATCGGAATGGCTTATCCACAAGCTATCACGATTGTAAAGGCTTGCGTGGATGCCGCTGTTCAGCTTGGCCTGCCGGAGGCAAGGATTCCTTTGGCAGAGGCTGTTGTTTTACTGGCAACTTCGCCTAAATCTAATAGTTCCTATTTAGCGATAGATGCAGCGCTTGCCGATATCCGGGAGGGAAAAGGGGTTGGTTTTCCACGCCAGCTTCAGAATAAACATTATGACGGCGATGATGTGGCAGTGAAGGGGCAGTTCTATCAATATCCCCATGATTTCCCCTGTCATTATGTTGAACAGCAGTATCTGCCTGACGACATTAAAGATAAAGTCTATTATCAATTTGGGGATAATAAAAATGAACAGGCGGCCTTACAATACCGCCGTAAAATGTTGGAGGAATATCAGAGATTAAGGGAAAAAGGTTAAGGGAAAAGCAGATATGCGTACACATCCTTAGACGAATGCAGCTTAAAACGAATAGGCTAGGTTTTAAAGGCTCTACAGACTGTTTTTTTCAAAGTTTCCATTATTAAATCAGGAGGAGCGGAAAAGAAATGCAATACAGAATTGAAGGCGGAAGTCTCCCAGTAGTGATCTGCCATCTGCAAAGCGGAGAAAGTATGATTACAGAAAGAGGCTCTATGAGCTGGATGTCACCCAACATGAAAATGGAGACAGTTTCTAATGGGGGGATTTCCAAAGTAATTGGCAGGATGTTTTCCGGCGAGGGCATATTTCAGAATCGATATACTGCAATGAACGGGGAAGGGATGATAGCCTTTGCTTCCAGTTTCCCAGGCTCCATTATGGCGGTTGATGTTGGCCCTGGAAGCGGGATGATTGTACAGAAGAGTGGTTTCCTGGCTTCTGAGGAAAGTGTGGAACTGTCAATAGCCTTCCAGAAAAAACTTGGGAAGGGTTTATTTGGCGGAGAAGGTTTCATTATGCAAAAGCTTTCTGGAAATGGAAAGGCTTTTATTGAGATTGACGGTTACGCAGTACATTATTCTTTAGGCAGTGGGGAATCAATAGTTGTGGATACTGGTTATCTGGCGGCAATGTCGGAATCATGCCAGATGGATATTGTCACTGTTCCAGGTGTAAAAAATATTCTGTTTGGCGGAGAAGGATTGTTTAATACTGTTGTTACAGGACCAGGAGAAATTTATTTACAGACCATGCCGATCAGTGCTGTAGCCGGGTCGTTACGGCCATATCTGCCATCTAGTACAAATTGAATTTTTATTAAAGAAATAGCAGCCCCCAAAAGGAATCTACCTTTTGGGGGCTGCATTTAAAATTAAATTTATATTAAGGGCCGATGATTTCTATTTTTCAAGCCGGAAGGAAGCCTTGAGCAAATCTTCATCTTTTGAAGAAAGCCCAACCATAGCAATAAATTCTCCAGCTTCAGACTCCCATAACTTTCTTTTTGTATAAAACCGAACCATTTCCTCAGTAATCATAAAGGAGGCTGTTTTCTTTTCCCCAGAGTCCAGAAAAATCTGTTGAAAACCTTTTAGCTCCTTAACAGGACGGACAATACTGCCTTTTACATCCCTAATATAAAGCTGGACGAGAGCCTTTCCTGCTGTTTTGCTGGAATTTGTAATCTCAGTGGAAATATGGATGGGAGTGTCTTCTGATAAAATATCCCTGTCCAGTTTTAATTCGGAACATTGGAAAGAAGAATAACTTAATCCAAATCCAAATGGGAATAAAGGCTCATTTGGGCCATCCAGATATTTGGAGATAAATTTAGCATCCTTATTTTCATCTGTCAGAGAACGGGCTGTGGAAAAATGGTTGTAGTAAACAGGAATCTGTCCCTGATGAACCGGAAAAGAAACAGACAGATGAGCGGTGGGGTTATAGGTTCCAGACAACACGCGCGCAATTGCATCGCCGCCCATAGAACCCGGGAACCAAGCCTCCACAATCCCATGAACATTATCATTCAGCCAATTCAGATCCAAAGGCCGCCCGTTAATTAGAACTGCAATCATTGGCCTGCCAGTACGCCTGACCTCCTGAACCAAATCCAACTGGGGCTGAGGAATGGAAATGCTTTGACGGCTTGCCGCTTCCCCGCTCATGCTGGAATCCTCGCCAAGAGCCAGGATCACAACATCTGCCTTGTATGCAGCGGACTTTGCTCTTTCCAATCCCCCTAAAAGCGGCTCATGAATATGGCAGCCCTGTGTAACGGAAACATTATAGCCCTCATTCCGCAGTCCCTGTGCAATCGTGACAGTATCCGCTTCATAGTCGGTAAACTGCCAGGTTCCAAGCAGATCTGTTGAATCTGCCATAGGTCCGATTACGGCGATCCGATGGGACTTCCTGACAGGCAGAACGCCTTCATTTTTCAGCAGGACAATGGATTTTTCTGCCATTTCCAAAGCGGTTTGACGGTGTTCTGCTGAAAAGAGACGCTCCTCCATCAGAGAGGGACGCAGATAGCGGTATGGGTCATCCATAATCCCAAGGGCAAATTTCAACCGCAGAATCCTGCGGACAGCATTGTCAATTGTTTCGAGGGAAACTTTTCCCTCCTGTAGAAGCTGGGGAAGATACTGGTTAAAATCACTGGTTCCCATTTCAATATCCATGGAAGCATTGGCCGAAAGTTCTGCTGCTTCTTTGGAATCCTCTGCTCCACTGTGGAGACAGATCTCATCTACTGCTGCATAGTCTGAAATCAAAACGCCCTTAAAACCCAGCTCCTCCCGAAGAATTCCTTTGAGAATCGTTTCATTTCCCGAAACCGGTTCACCGTTCATAATATTAAAGGAACTCATCACCGAAGAAGCTCCTGCTTCCACTCCTGCCTTGAAGGGAGGAAGGTACATATTGTGGAGGGTTGTATCAGAGATTTCTACTGTATTATAATCCCGTCCACCCTCAGCCGCGCCGTATCCCACAAAATGTTTGAGGCAAGCTGCAACAGAGTCATTGGAATAACCGTTTTCTATATCACCTTGGAAGCCTTTCACAACTGCCTCTGCCATTTTTCCGTCTAAGTAAGGATCTTCGCCATGGCCTTCTGCAATTCGTCCCCACCGGGGATCGCGGGCAATATCCAGCATAGGGGAAAAGGCGTACATCAGTCCTGCAGTGGAAGCCTCTGCCGCTGCCATAGCCGCCCCCTTTTGTACCGCATCCGGGTCAAAGGAGCAGGACCAAGCCAGCGGGATAGGCAGGACTGTTTGATAACCATGGATGACATCCTGACAGAAAATCAGAGGAATTTTAAGGCGGGAATGTTCCACAGCTTGTTTTTGAAGAGCATACGCCAATTCAGGATGCAGCCCCTGATGAATGATAGAACCAATTTCCCCCTTTTCAATGCGCTGCATTGCTGGCTGGCCTCCAATGGGATTGCCGATAGAGGAGGTATCCAGCCCCCCTGACTGTGACATCTGACCGATCTTTTCTTCCAGGGTCATTTTCCCTAAAAGTTCATTGACTGCTTCCTCTATCTGTTTTGGGGTGCGGGAAACCTTTTTCGGGACTTTGTGGGATGAAAGTTCCTGTTTCATTTCATCATAGCGGGTTGCGCCGTGATAGGGGGCAGCAATACCAGACACAGGGCCAATTTTATAAATGCTCCCACTGCATTCCAATCCCCTTTCCGTCTTGGTGATGGTAAGAATATGGCGATCTTCCAGATGAAAACGGAAATTAGTCAAAACGGCGATAGAGTCCCCCTTGCGTTCCGCCCGTGTTACCCTTGTTCGGAAAGCTGACTTTAAATATTGCAGGAAAACCAGAGGCGGTTCCTCCCGCTGGATTGTAATAATGAGAGAATCCTGTGGAAGTTCAAGAATATATCGTTCCATATGTACATCCTCTTTTCTGCTTTTAAATAAACGGCCTGCGGTCAAGCACCAGTTTTAAGGGCTTTTCAGAACGGATTTCCCCTGGCAGTGCTGCCTGTAATTCCGCCAAGGCGCACACTGAACCAAATAATGTATGCAAATCATTCAACCCGTCGTCTGTAAGAGGGTCGAGGGAATAGAGATAATCTATATAGGATTTTGCAAATTTCCTCAGAGCTTGTTTGATATCGTCAAATCGGTAATGACACTGCCGCCCAGACCTGGTCAGGCAGTAAACCCAGTCAATTTCCGCAAAGGAAACGCTTTTTCCCAGACGTTCCCATTGGCTGTGATGGAAGATATCCAAACAGGTGTCAATCATCTTTTCCGGGAAACGGATGGGCATATGGGCGTATTCATGATTGAAAAGGTAGTGGAATGAGCCCGCCAAAAAGGGGAATACAGAGGGTTTCAACCCTGTACCGGAGAAAGAATCCCCCTGAGCAATTGGCTTTACACAACCTTTCTTCCAAAATCCAGTTGATGGGTCCTGTTCATCCCAGAACCATTTAAAATACCAGTCCCGCCAAACACTGTCCGCGTCTCCCTGGAGAACCAGAGCCGCAAATATACCTGCGCCCTGATGGGAAGCTGTCCAGGGGTTTTCCAACCAGTCCAGGCCATTTAAAAGTTGATACAGTTTTTCTTTTTCCAAGTAAGGCTTTAAATCCTTTAAGGGATATTTGGCCTTCTGTTCAAAAAGCTCCAATGCGGCAATGCAATGGGCTGTGGTATGAATTGGATGGTGAGTTGCCTCTACAAACAGCCCGGTTTCGGGGTGCTGAAGATTTTGGAGGGCGGCAATCCATTTCTCGCGCTCTCCTGCCTGAGATGGAAAGAGGCCAATCATATACAAAATATTCGCCGCATCTGCGCAGCCATATTCATTAATGCCCAAATTCCTGCTTTCTGTTTTGTCCTGCCAAATCCAGCGGCTGTATTGGCCAGACGCGATTTGATGGGATGCGATGATCTTCTCAACATTTTCCAAATGCTTTGTAATATCCAATTGCATGATTTTTCAGCCTTCTTTCCAAAGTAAGAACCTGTATTCATAACCGAGGGATGCCGGATGGACGAGGATTTTTCCCGTCAGACAAGGAGATTTTCCGCAGCCATACCGACGTATGGCAAGGGAAACCGACGCAGTATGGCGGGAAAAAGATCAGCCAGACGGCGTACAGCGGTTGTGAATACAGGCTATAAGGATGGGGGTCAGATTTGTCTTTGTCCATTTTAACACAAAAGCAGAAAGATGTGAACCGCCTTTTTAAACAATATACAAAAACAAAGTAAATCATCGAAAACTAAAATTGAAAAGCAGCAGAAAAATCGGCTGTAACCCTTTCATGGTGCTACAGCCGGATCCATGTTATACGCCACCCTTCGCCGGTTCAAGGGCATCGTCCCTTTTATCAGGATTTTCCCCTGCCATTTTCCGGGTAGTTCGCAGATACAGCACCGCAACCAGCAGTGTAGACAGAAAATCGGCAGCCGGCTGCGCCCATACAAGCCCTGTCACCCCTAAAATCGCCTGTAAGAGGAACAGCGCCGGAATATAAATGAGCCCCTGTCGGCTCAGGTTTACAATCAGAGCGGGGCCGGCTGCCCCCATTGCCTGCAAAGCGTTGACCAGCACATAAAACACGCCGAACAGGAAGCTGGTGGTCAGCAGAATATTGGTAAAGCTCACCGCATAGTCAAAGGCTGCCGGTTCCGTGAGAAATGCTCCTACAATTTGTCCTCGGAGCAGATAGCACAGGAAGGTCATAGCCAAACTCAGGCCCAGAGAAAAGATTATGGAAAACTTCATAATTTTTTTAAAACGCTCCCACTGCTTCGCGCCTGTGCAAAATCCCAAAAGCGGCTGGATTCCCTGCCCGAAGCCAATACAAATCATTCCGGTCATCATGGTGACTTTCATAGCCACACCGATCCCCGCCAACGCCATATCTTCGTATCCTGCCATCTGTGCGTTGACGATAATCTGCGATACACTCATCAGCAGGGAGCCCAGGGAGGCTGGAATTCCGATTGACAATACGCCGCTGCATATTCTGTCCTTCATAGAAAAATCCTGAATGCGGATGCTCAGTGTGGATCTGCCTCTCAGAAAGTAGAGGATATAATATCCGGCGCCCGCTATATTGCCGATTACTGTGGCAATGGCGGCTCCGGCGATCCCCCATCCAAAGGCCAGGATCATAATGGGGTCCAGAACAACATTGAGCAGGTTTCCCAGAAGCTGGCCGATCATCGCCCTGCCTGGCTGTCCCTCTGCCCGAATGATGTTGGAGTAACAGTTGGAAATCAAAACAAAAGGACCGCCAATAGCTACAACCGTCAAATAGGTTTTTGTCGATCCCCATGTGTCAGAGCTGGCTCCCACCAGAGTTAATATCCGGTCCATAAAAATCAGAAAGGCAGCTGACAGGGCGATGCCCACCACAACACAGCTCCACATGCAAAAGGAACAAACCTTTTTGGCATAATCCGGTCTTCCTTCCCCAAAGGCACGGGATATTACCGATGTACCCCCTATGCCGAAGATTGTTCCAACAGACATAAAAATCAGGAATACCGGCGTTGCAAGGGATACTGCCGCTACCAGAATATCATTGTGCGTCTGTCCAATGAAGAATGTGTCTGCCAGATTGTAGATCAGCACCATAAGCATAGCCGCCATCGCGGGGATGGCATTTTGAAGCACAGCTCTTGGAACGGAAACAGAGCCAAAAGCCGAAGCAGTATTTTTGTGATCCATATTATAATATTCCTCCTTATAATGTTAGCATGCTTTTAACAGCTTGCGATTGAATTATCTATGATAAATGCCTGCTGTCGGGCAGATATCATAGATATATTATAAAGCGTCGCAGATTTTCTTTAACAGTGCATAGAAAATATCCTGCTCCGTTTCTGTCAGCCTTGATAAAGATAAAAGGGAGTTTTGCACCTGCATCAGGCTGCGTTCGCCGGCCTGGATTTTCTCCATACCTGCCGGGGTAATACGCACTACTTTGATTCTTTTGTCTGAATCGTCGCTCAATCCCTCCACCAGCCCCTTTTGTTCCAGGCGGGAGACAATTCCCGCTGCCGTTGACTGGGCAACATGGAGCCGCTGTTCCAGTATTTTCAGCGGAAGCTGTTTTTGGGGACTTTGGTCAAGCGCCAGCAGTGTATCGAATTGAACGATGGTCAAATCCTCTGACCGCATATAGTTATTGACATTTTTTTGAAATACATCATTGATCTGCTTAATCAAAGGCCCATATTTTTTTAATTGCTCCACGATGGCAACCGCCTCCTCACATATAAAAGTATAGCATACAATTAAAAAATGTCAATAGCTTGCTATTGACATTTTATGAAAAATATAGGCTCCTCACGCCCTGTCTTACAAGAACCGCAGGGCATGGGGAGCAGTATTCTTTATTGCTTTTGCAAATCCAGCGCCGCCTTTACAAATTCCAAAAACAGCGGATGTGCATGGTTTGGCCTGCTTTTAAACTCAGGATGGAACTGCACGCCAATAAAAAACCGGTTCTGGGGGAGTTCCACAGCCTCCACCAGCCGTCCATCCGGCGACGTCCCGGTTATCCGCAGCCCCTTTTCTGTCAGTGCATCCCGGAACTGATTATTAAATTCATAGCGGTGGCGGTGGCGTTCCTGTACTTCTGTTTTTCCATACGCCCCTTCCATGACAGAATCGGGGTAAATCTTACAGGGATATGCCCCTAACCGCATAGTGCCGCCTTTGGGAAGGTTCCCTTGCTGGTCCGGCATCAAATCAATTACCGGGTGAGGAGAATGCGGGGAGAATTCGCTGGAATTGGAATCAAACCATCCAAGGACGTTTCGGGCATATTCAATGACAGCGACCTGCATTCCCAAGCAGATTCCAAGGTATGGCACATCTTGTTCTCTGGCATATTTTGCAGCCAGAATCTTTCCCTCAATACCCCTGTCTCCAAACCCGCCAGGGACAAGAATCCCATCTGCCGGAGAAAGGAGTTTATCAGCGGTTTCCTCTGTTACGTCTTCCGCTTCCACCCAATCAATCTCTATATTGGCCCCTGTTTCATATCCGGCGTGCCGCAGTGCCTCCGCCACAGAAAGATAAGCGTCATGGAGCTTTACATATTTTCCCACCAGCGCAATTTTCACCTGTCTGGTACGGGATGCAATCCGGGAGAGCATTTCCTTCCATTCTCTCATATCGCAGGGCGGAAGCTGCAAATTCAGCTCCCTGCACACAATATCCGAAAAGTGGTGTTCTTCCAGCATAACTGGGGCCTGGTACAATACTGGCAGCGTTATATTTTCGATCACACAGTCCGGGCGGACATTACAGAACATAGCGATTTTATCCCGGATGGACTGGTCGATTGGTTCGTCGCAGCGGGTTACGATAATATCCGGGCTGATGCCAATGGAACGCAGTTCTTTTACAGAGTGCTGGGTCGGCTTGGACTTATGCTCGCCAGAGCTTTTGATATACGGTACAAGGGTTACATGGATAAACAGGCAGTTCCCCTTACCTGCTTCTAAGGAAACCTGCCGGATTGCTTCCAGAAAAGGCTGGCTTTCAATATCCCCGGTAGTTCCCCCGATTTCTGTAATTACCACGTCGGCAGAGGTGGTATTGCCCACAGTATAGATAAACTTTTTGATTTCGTTGGTTACATGGGGGATTACCTGAACCGTTTCCCCCAGGTATTCCCCTTTTCTCTCTTTATTTAAGACATTCCAATAAACCTTTCCTGTTGTCAGGTTGGAATACTGGTTTAAATCCTCATCAATAAAACGCTCATAATGTCCCAAGTCCAGGTCAGTTTCCGCGCCGTCTTCGGTGACATAGACCTCTCCATGCTGGTAAGGGCTCATGGTGCCGGGGTCGATATTGATATATGGGTCTAGCTTTTGTGCCGCCACCCGAAGCCCCCGCATTTTCAGCAGCCGACCCAGGGATGCCGCTGTGATTCCCTTTCCCAGACCTGAGACAACGCCGCCTGTTACAAAAATATATTTACATGGTTTGTTTTTTTCTGTATCCATAAGATTTGCTCATCCTTTCTCTGCTCTTATAAAGGGTTTTTATTTGGGCTGTAAACTTTTTCTTATCTTACGGCATCAAATTTAAGCTTATACCTTCTTTTCTCCATCGGACTTACGTTGTTTTACGCCATCGTCCCAAAGGGTCCCCGATGGCTGCATGAGTAAATTGTTAGCTTTGTCCAACTCTGCGGAGTTGGACAAAGTGGAAGATGCCCGCCTGTATGGGGCTGCTCCTTATAGACTGATCCCATTCACCATCTGATTCCACCCCATAAACAATTTTGGGCGGGCTTTTATTTAAAATATTTGTACCAAAATGGATGATTGTTTACTGTGATGCAGTTTATATCATAAGGTTAGGGGGATTTCGCGCCCGCGGGCGCGACCAGGGCTGTCTGCCCTGGACCCGACCAGAGGGACTTTTTAGGAAAGTCCCTCTGGACTCCTCAAACCTTTTTTCGTTTTCTGTCTGAGGTGGTTCCTTAGAACTCAACGATACCTTCATATACGGTTTCTGTATTTCCGGTCAGATATACCATTTCATCCGTATATTTGATATTTAATTCTCCTCCTGGCAACAGTACAGTTATTTCTTTATCCTTGTCACAGAGTCCATTTTCTACCGCCGCCGCCACAGCAGCACAGGCGCCTGTTCCACAGGCAAAGGTTTCTCCGCTTCCCCGCTCCCAGACCCGCATCCGCAGCATTCTTCTGGAAAGCACCTGTACAAACTCCACATTGACGCGGTCAGGAAAAATCTCCGCATTTTCAATTTCCGACCCAATCCCTTCAATCTCCATTAAATCCACATTGCGATAGAAAATCACACAATGGGGATTCCCCATAGACACACACGTAATACGGTACTCCTTCCCCTCAATGGTAACAGGCCGGTCAACGATCCTCTCCCCATCCAGCTTCACAGGCACCTGCTCCGGGAAAAAATCTGCTTTGCCCATTTCAACTCTGGCATCTTTCACTTCCCCATTGCGTTTCAGCAGTTCGACCCTTTTCATGCCGCTTGCCGTTTCAATCTCCATGATTTTTTTAGGGACAATCCCATTATCATACAGGTATTTGCAGACGCATCGGATCGCATTCCCGCACATTTTCCCTTCGCTGCCGTCTAAATTGAACATTCTCATTTTCGCATCTGCCCCATCAGAAGGATAAATCAAAACTGCCCCATCTCCGCCTATCCCAAAATGGCGGTCAGCCAAACGCACGCTTAACCCCTCCGGGTTGTTAATCGCTTCTTCCAGACAGTTAAAGTAAATGTAATCATTGCCGCATCCCACCATCTTGGTAAAGTGAAGCTTTACCTTTTCAGTGCGGAGATGGTTAATATCCACCAGTTCGGTATTTTCCTGGGTGTATTGGCTCCGCAGGCAGTTGACCAGGGCGGAGGCAGTATCCAGAGCCGTCAAACAGGGAATATTCCTTTCAACCGCTTTGCGGCGGATGCGGACGTCGTCCCGTGTGGGAATCCGCCCCTTGGAAGATGTGGAAATGACATAGTTGATCTTTCCGCTTTCAATCAGGGAAAGGGTGTCCTCCTCGCCGGGAAGGGCATCGTGTATCTTCTTTACCATTTGCACCTTTATCCCAGCGTCCCGCAGGACGGCGGCTGTGCCCTCTGTGGCGTAAATCTGGAAGCCTAGTCCCACAAATTTCTTGGCAATATCGGCAATTTCCGCCTTATCAGGGTCCCGCACCGTGATAAATACCCCTCCTTTTTTATACAGCTTGTAGCCCGCAGCCACAAGCCCCTTGAAAAGGGCTTCCTCCATGGTATTGGCAATCCCCAGCACTTCCCCGGTGGATTTCATTTCCGGCCCAAGCTGATTATCCAAATCAGCCAGTTTTTCAAAGGAAAACACGGGAACCTTTACCGCATAATAGGGCGGAACCTTGTATAATCCCGTTCCATAGCCCATGTCAGAGAGCTTTTCCCCCAGCATGGCACGCGTTGCTAAATCTACCATGGGAACCCCTGTTACCTTGCTGATATAGGGGATCGTCCGGGAGGAACGGGGATTGACCTCAATGACATAGAGCTCCCCGTCGTAAATCAGGTACTGGATATTGATAAGTCCCTTTGTTTCCAGGGAAACCGCTAAATTCCGGGAAGCTGAAATAATCTTTTCGCTCATTTCCTCGCTGACGTTCCAGGCAGGATAAACCGCGATAGAGTCCCCGGAATGTATCCCTGTCCGCTCAATATGCTCCATAATGCCGGGGATCAGAATGTCCTCCCCATCACAGATAGCGTCAACTTCCAGCTCCGCCCCCATCAGATACTTGTCAATCAGAATCGGGTTTTCGATTCCCTGCCCCAGGATGATTTCCATATACTCCCGGATATCGTCCTCACCAAAGGCGATAATCATATTCTGCCCGCCCAGCACATAGGATGGGCGCATTAAAACCGGGTATCCCACCTTCTCCGCAGCTTCCAGGGCTTCCTCCATGGTCATAACAGTGAAACCGCGGGGGCGTTTGATATGGTGCTGTTCCAGAAGCTCGTCGAAGCGTTCCCGATCCTCAGCCCGGTCGATGCTGTCAGCAGAGGTTCCCAAAATATTCACACCCATACTTGACAGGAATTTTGTCAGCTTAATGGCAGTCTGCCCGCCAAATGCCACCACAACACCAAAGGGCTTTTCTGTTTCAATAATGCCCATTACATCTTCCGGCGTTAAAGGCTCAAAATACAGCCGGTCCCCGGTGTCAAAGTCCGTGGAAACTGTCTCCGGGTTGTTGTTGACAATCACTACCTCATACCCTGCCTTTTTCAGCGACCATACACAATGGACAGAGGCATAGTCAAATTCAATTCCCTGCCCAATGCGGATAGGCCCAGAGCCAAACACAATTACCTTTTTCTTATCGGTGGGGCTGCGCCGGATAAATTCGGCAGCTTCGTTTTCGTCGTCATAGGTGGAGTAAAAATAAGGGGTTTGAGCTGCAAATTCAGCGGCACAGGTGTCCACCATTTTGTAAACTGGCAGACGGGGATGCTGTATCTTCTGGCCGGATATTTCTTCAATTACCTTGTCTAAAAAGCCCATCCTTTTGGCTTCCAGATAAAGCTGGTCTGTCAAAGGGCCTTTCTCCAGCTTTTTTTCCATCTGGACAAGGTTTTTCAGCTTGGCGAGGAACCAGTTGTCAATTTTAGTAATCTCATGGATATGTGCCCTGGAAACGCCCCGCCGCAGGGCTTCAAAGATGACAAAGAGCCGTTCGTCATCGCAGTCATAAAGTTTTTTCTCCAATGCTTCATCAGAGAAAGGGGTGAATTTAGGGTCTGTCAAGCTGTCCAGCCGGATTTCTGCGCCCCGAACCGATTTCATAATAGCCTGTTCAAAGGAAGAACCAATGGACATGACCTCGCCTGTTGCCTTCATCTGGGTCCCCAGCGTCCGCTTAGCGTAGACAAATTTGTCAAAGGGCCATTTGGGGAACTTGACAACTACATAATCCAGGGCGGGTTCAAAGCAGGCGTAAGTGATTCCAGTGACAGCGTTTTTAATCTCCCCAAGGGTATAGCCGACTGCAATTTTTGCGGCAGCCTTTGCAATCGGATACCCGGTGGCCTTGGAAGCCAGTGCAGAGGAGCGGGAAACACGGGGATTGACCTCTATCACCGCGTATTCAAAGGAATCTGGATTCAGGGCAAACTGGCAGTTGCAGCCGCCTTCCACCTCCAATTCCTGTATAATATTCAGGGCAGCGGAACGGAGCATCTGGTATTCCTTGTCTGCCAGCGTCACTGCCGGGGCGATAACAATAGAATCCCCGGTATGAACTCCCACCGGGTCGAAATTTTCCATGGAACAGACTGTAATCACGTTGCCGATGCTGTCCCGCATGACTTCAAACTCGATTTCCTTCCATCCGGCGATACACCGTTCCACCAATACCTGGCCAATCGGGGAAAGGCTTAAACCGCTGGCGCAGGTTTCCCGCAGTTCTTCCGGGGTATTGACAATGCCGCCCCCTGTCCCGCCAAGGGTAAAGGCTGGCCGCAGGATAACCGGATACCCGATTTTCTCTGCAAACCTTTCCGCATCCTCCACTGTCGTCACCACCTGGGAGGGTACAACCGGCTGGCCGATTTTCAGCATGGCCTCTTTAAAAAGCTGCCTATCCTCGGCACGGTCTATGGTTTCAGGCTTTGCCCCCAAAAGGGTGACATGGTGGGATTCCAGAAAGCCTTCCTTGGCAAGCTGCATGGAGAGGGTTAGTCCAGTCTGCCCACCCAGGGTGGAAAGCAGGCTGTCGGGTTTTTCCTTATCAATAATCCGCTTGATGGTGGGAAGTGTAAGGGGTTCGATATAAATTTTATCGGCAATCATTTTGTCGGTCATAATGGTGGCAGGGTTGGAGTTGACCAGGATCACCTCCAGGCCGTCTTCCTTCAAGGCGCGGCATGCCTGGGTTCCGGCGTAGTCGAATTCGGCTGCCTGGCCAATGACAATAGGACCTGAGCCGATAACCATAACTTTCTTTAACGATTTGTTCAGCGGCATATTATTTCCCCTCCTTGTCGATCATCTGAATAAACTGGTCGAATAAAAATCCGGTATCCAGCGGCCCGGCAGCGGCTTCCGGGTGGAACTGTACGGAAAAGGCCGGCATATTCTTATATTGGATTCCTTCACAGGTGCTGTCATTGCCGTTGACAAAGGTCACTCTGGCGCTGGCTGGCAGAGATTCACTGACAACAGCGTACCCGTGGTTCTGGCTGGTGATGTAGATTCGCCCGGTTTCCAGACAGACAGCTGGCTGATTGGCTCCCCGATGGCCGTATTTCAGCTTTTCGGTCTTTCCCCCTTGGGAAAGGGCCAGAAGCTGATGCCCTAGGCAAATCCCAAAGGTTGGTATCTGTGCCTTTTCCAGCTTTTTCAGCTCCTCTGCAATGGAAAGATTGTTGATAGGGTCGCCGGGACCATTGGAAAGCATGAGCCCGTCAGGGTTCAGGGATAGGATTTCCTCAGCTGTTGTATGGGCGGGAACAACGGTAACACGGCAGCCTCGTTTGCACAACTCCCGGCGGATGCTGCGCTTGGCTCCAAAATCCATCAATACCACATGGCGCGCTTCTGCTTCTGAACCTTCGGCGGGGTAGGTTTCCTTTTCCTTGCAGGTGGTATTTTCTACGGCGTTTATCACCCGATATCCCCGGATTTCTTCCATCAGCTCCGGGGTAATATTCGGGGCAGTGACAATCTTCCCGTTCATAACTCCGTATTCCCGTACAATACGGGTCAGCGCCCTTGTATCAATCCCATATAAGCCAACAATTCCCTTGTCCATCAAAAAGGTGTCAAGATTTCCTTCACAACGAAAGTTGGAAGGGTCTTGACACCATTCTCTCACTATATAGGCTTTTAAATAGGGATGTTTGCTTTCAAAATCAGAGGGGATGACTCCGTAGTTCCCCATGAGCGGGAAGGTTTGTACGACGATTTGTCCATAATAGCTGGGGTCGGTGAGCGTTTCCAGATACCCGGTCATCGACGTTGTAAAGACTACCTCGCCTGTCGATTCCCCCATGTAACCGAATGCTTTCCCTTCAAAGATCATTTTGTTTTCCAATACTAAAAATGCTTTTTGTTCCAACTGGAATCCCTCCTGACTTTTCTACTTTGTCCAACGGTTTTTCTTTCAATCAGATCTCTGTGTACAGCTGTGTTCTATTATGATTAAATATCATAGGTTTCTAGTATACCACGGGCTACCTCCTTTTTAGTGACGCGCAAATCCATTGCCTGCTTTTCAATATACCGGTGTGCCTGAGGTTCTGTCATATTCAAGTATTGAATCATTGCGCACTTTGCACGGTCTATCATACGGATTTCTTCAATTTTATTTTGAAGTTTCCTGTTTTCCGTTTTGAGATTTTGTATCCGGCTTGCCGAGGCCTGCAACAGCTTTAATGCCTGATAAAACATCTGTCTGCTGATAGGCTTTGGAACAACCATGACTCCAGAATTTTCCACTTTGCCGGATGCTTCATTTGCAGTTTCACCTTTTACCAGCAGCATAACACTGGAAAGGGAATTTTTTACAGCAAACAATGCCAATTCGTAGCCAAATTCATCCTCCAATGGGGTATTGACAATTACAAGAGAATATTCCAACTGAGATAAAAGGCGGCGTGCCTCCCCCCCATGGGAGGCAGAAGAAATCCGGGCTGCGCCCTGGGCTTTGAGCAAATCTGCAAGCAAGGCAGTAACATTCAGGGAACTGGATACCAAAAGAATGTGATCCATAGAATCGCTTCCTTTAAGGGATTCAAGCCTATCTGGATAGTGAATATTACAGAACATCTGCACAACCCTGCCATAGTTAGGCTGGCCATAACCAGGACGCCAGGGAAGCACTACTAAAGTTGCTGGGTCTGGATGTAAAGTTGGAGCTGTACTAGTTTGTTCTGACAATTCATTAACAGTTTTGCCCATTTGAAATATTTGCGGGAGTTCCTCTGCCGTTACAGAAATATTTCTTAATGTCCCGATTCCATCGCAGAACGCTAAACGGATTTCCAATATCCCGTTCTCTTTTATAAACTGCAGAACCTCTTTGGATGTATATTCCATCTCCCCCATGCCTATTTTCCCTCCTTTCCTATTCTATTAAAAAATATTTTGTCCTATTCCTTCTGATGAAATTTTTTCCTTGCTTTCGCAGGAGCTTGTACTTTTTCTTTCATAATATAAATTTCTGTTTTCATCTGGGCGAGAGAATTATTCTTTTTACTGTGCTGTTTTTTTCATGTTCATGAAAAAAGGGGAAGCTTCGCTCCCCCTGCCTTTTGCATGACAGGCTCTACTTTCATTCAGATACCGTGTCTTTGCTTAACTTTTAGTATTATAACAGATTACAAGTAATTTGTAAATCCCTTCCTGAGATTTTATTACGGAAATCAATTGTGGAGATTTTGAGGTTGATGGGGCTGATATTGACAAACACCCCACCGGGGTGTTTGTCAGGGAAGGCGGAGAAAAAGGAGAGGTTCTTCTTTCTTTTTCTATCGCAAAAAGAAAGAAGGAAAGAAAAATGCTCTTTGCAAAAGGAGTTTCGCGTCTGCGGACGCGACCAGGGCGCCGCCCTGGACCTGCCACTTTCGAGAAAGCGGCCAAAGCTTTTCATACGGGTTTGGTTTGTACTTACTCTTGCTTTGTGCCCGCGCCGAAGGTTTTCTGCTTCTTTTTTGCTATGTTTCTGTAAACTGATTTCCATGGAGATTTATTCGGCAGCATAAAAAAGGTTTCTATTTTCGTTGACATAATGAGCTGGGTTTGTTATTATATAAATAATGATTCTTAATAAGGAACTGATTCGATATGATATCCAGAAATACTGTTCAGAGGCAAATTGTACTTAGCGCAGTCCGCAGCCTTCCTGTACATCCAACAGCAGAAGACATTTATAATTTTATTGTAAAGCAGCACCCTAACATCAGTAAAGGGACTGTTTACCGAAATTTAAACCTCCTTGCCGATCAGGGGGAGGTACTACGTGTTCCTATTTCCGACGGCGCCGATCGTTATGATTTTCAAACGGAGCGTCATTATCATGTCCGCTGTTCCCGCTGCGGCCGGGTTTATGATGTGGATATGCCATATCAAAGGAATCTTCTGGATGCAGTTACAGATACCCATGGATTTATTTTTACCGATTGCGAGATCGTATTTACCGGTATTTGCCCCAACTGTCAATAATTTTTTAGGAGGTTTTTTGTATGCCAAATTTAAAGGGAACCAAAACCGAAGCAAATCTTCTTGTAGCCTTTGCAGGAGAATCCCAGGCAAGAAATAAATATACATACTATGCCAGCAAAGCCAAAAAAGATGGATTTGAACAAATTGCCGCAATATTTATGGAAACTGCTGAGAATGAAAAGGAACATGCAAAAATATGGTTTAAACTCCTCCATGATGGAATTCCTTCAACAACAGAAAATCTGCTTGATGCTGCAACTGGTGAAAATTATGAGTGGACTGAGATGTACGCTCAATTTGCCAAGGAAGCTAAAGAAGAGGGATTTGACCGGATTGCATATCTCTTTGAAGCGGTTGGGAAAATTGAAAAGGAACACGAGGAACGTTATCGCAAACTTCTTGCAAATGTTGAGAATGGATTGGTTTTCTCCAAAGATGGGGACACTGTTTGGCAATGCCGGAATTGCGGCCATATCCATATCGGCAAACAGGCGCCGGAAAAATGCCCAGTCTGCGACCATCCACAATCTTATTTTTGCATAAAGGCTGAAAATTATTGATTGGTTAAAGAATTTTTCTACAAGGCATGGTTTTGGAAAACCGTGCCTTGTTTTTTCTCCCTTTAAATACAAATCAGCTTTTTAGTTGACTTTTTTCTGGCAATTCATTACAATAGTATAGGTTCTACAAACAATAATAAAGAGGGTGTTTATGTGCAGAGGGAAAAATTTTCCTCAAGGCTCGGCTTTGTACTAATATCCGCAGGATGCGCAATTGGATTAGGGAATGTTTGGCGCTTCCCATATATTACAGGGCAATATGGAGGAGCCGCCTTTGTAATGATCTATTTATTTTTCTTGTTAGTACTTGGTCTTCCCATTATGGTAATGGAGTTTGCAGTAGGACGCGGCAGTCAAAAGAGTGCTGCCCGGTCTTTCCACGAACTTGAGCCTAAAGGGGCAAAGTGGCATTTATACAGCTATGGCGCAATGCTGGGCAATTATATGCTTATGATGTTTTACACAACTGTAGGCGGCTGGATGCTTATCTATTTTCTGAAGATGGCCAAAGGGGAATTTCAGAACCAGCCCCCTGAAATAGTAGAAGGGGCTTTTACCGGGATGTTGGCTAACCCCTTACAGATGGGCTTTTGGATGGTAGTTGTGGTACTGTTAGGGTTTGGAGTCTGTTCTTTGGGGCTCCGCAACGGTGTAGAAAAAATTACAAAGGTAATGATGTCCTGCTTATTGGCGATAATGATAGGGCTAGTTATTCGGGCTGTGACGCTTCCCGGGGCTGGGGAAGGGCTTCGTTTTTACCTTCTCCCGGATTTCAAACGTATGGCAGAGCAGGGTATTATGTCAGTGGTCAATGCAGCAATGGGACAAGCGTTTTTTACTCTTAGCCTGGGGATTGGAGCAATGGCGATCTTTGGAAGCTACATTGGAAAAGAGCGCAGCCTTACCGGTGAATCCATCAGCATTACCATCTTGGATACAATCGTAGCTTTGATGTCTGGATTGATTATTTTCCCGGCCTGTTCTGCTTTTGGGCGTGATCCTGGACAAGGACCAGGATTGGTTTTTGTCACCCTGCCTAATATTTTTAATCAGATGCCCTTAGGGCGGCTTTTTGGCTCCTTATTTTTTGTATTTATGTCTTTCGCTGCCCTATCGACGATTGTTGCCGTTTTTGAGAATATACTTTCCTTTGCAATGGATTTATGGGGATGGTCCCGGAAAAAAGCAGCGCTGGTAAACGTGATAGCAATTATTTTACTGTCTGTCCCATGTGTTCTGGGCTTTAACCTCTGGTCTGGATTTCAGCCTTTGGGTCCAGGGAGCAATGTTCAGGACTTGGAAGACTTTATTGTAAGCAATAACCTTCTTCCATTGGGGTCCCTGGTATATCTGTTGTTCTGTACCTCCCGGTACGGATGGGGATGGGATAATTTTATTAAGGAGGCCGATGCCGGGAATGGTTTGAAGTTCCCGAAAGCAATTCGTTTTTATGTTACTTATCTTCTTCCTTTAATTGTTTTTTTTATCTTCCTTCAGGGGTATAACGATAAGTTCCACATTTTAGAACGTATTTTGGCGTTATTCCGTTAGAAAACAGATCCAGCCCGCCGATCGGCGGGCTGAATTATTTTATGTGAGTAGTCCGATAGGCAGATTTGCGGGAACAGCCTGCAAGCCAAAGGGGACGGAAAAGATGATACCTGACAATTTGCTCTTAGTAAGTTCTCCCTAATAAACAAATTGCCGTATCATGGCTTTAACCATAATACGGCAAAAAGATTAATCAATTTCGACGGAGGCCTTAGTTCCAGCCTTATTAGCGGCGGCCCGAACAACGGTACGTATTGCTTTAGCAATTCTGCCTTGTTTCCCGATAACCCTGCCCATATCCTCCTGAGAGACATGCAAATGATAAACGACCGTACCATCTTCCAGAGGTGGATCTGCGGAAACGCTCACCGCATCTTTTTGCTCGACAAGGCCCTTGGCGATAACCATAATCAGTTGTTCCATATGAAGCCTCCTAAACGAAAATAAAGGGAATTAAAGAACGCCGGAAATTTTCATTAAATTTTTAACGGTATCAGTAGGCTGGGCGCCATTAGAAATCCATTTCTTAGCTTTCTCACCGTCGATCTTAATAACGGAAGGTTCTTTAGTGGGATCATAATATCCCAATTCTTCAATAAAGCGGCCATCACGGGGATAACGGGAATCTGCAACTACAATGCGGTAAAAAGGAGCTTTTTTTGCGCCCATACGGCGAAGTCTTATTTTAACAGCCATTTCAAATTGCCTCCATAAATAAAAATGATAAAATATATTTCATCAGGCAGCGCCCGATAAAAAGCGGAAGAAATACTTAGCCCATTGGAAAATTAGGCGGGAGCATGGGCATCCGGCGGCGCTTACCGCCCTTGCTAAATGCAGACATTTGTTTCATCATTTTCTGCATCTGTTCAAATTGACGTAAAAGACGATTTACATCTTCAACTTTTGTCCCGCTTCCAACAGCAATCCTGCGTTTGCGGGACGGATTAATAATCTCCGGTTTTTCCCGTTCCCTGGGAGTCATAGAATATATAATAGACTCGATTTTTTTCAGTTGTGATTCTCCAGCCGCTACATCGTCGTCGCTGATTTTTCCAGAAATGCCGGGAATCATTCCTAAAAGTTGTCCCAAAGGCCCCATTTTTTTCATCTGCTTCATTTGAGAAAGAAGGTCGTTCAGGTCAAAGGAATTTGCTTTCATCTTCTTGGCCATCTGAATAGCTTCCTTTTCGTCAACCTGTATCTGGGCCTTTTCAATTAAAGTAAGCACATCGCCCATTCCCAGGATTCGGGAAGCCATCCGGTCAGGATAAAAAGGTTCCAAATCCTCCAGCTTCTCGCCAGAACCCACAAATTTAATAGGTTTCCCTGTAACAGCCTTAACGGAAAGCGCCGCACCGCCGCGGGTGTCTCCGTCCAGCTTGGTAAGGATAACACCATCAATCCCCAATGCGTCGTCAAATGCTTTCGCTACATTTACTGCGTCCTGGCCAACCATGGAATCAATTACCAGTAAAATTTCGTCTGGTACAATTTCCGCTTTGACGTTTCTGAGTTCATCCATTAGTTCTTCATCAATATGCAAACGCCCTGCAGTATCTAATATAACAATATCATAACCATGATCTTTAGAGTAAGCAACCGCCTCTTTTGCAGTTTGAACGGGATTCTGGGTCCCGCGTTCAAAAACAGGGGTTTCTGCCTTTGATCCTACAACTTGAAGCTGCTGAATGGCAGCCGGACGATAGATATCACATGCCACCAATATAGGCCGATGGCCTTCCTTACGGAAATGGCTGGCAAGTTTTGCAGCATGGGTTGTCTTGCCTGCACCCTGCAATCCGCACATCATTATAATAGTGGGTATCTTTGACGACATATGGATCCGGCTATTGGTTGAGCCCATCAGAGCAGTCATTTCTTCATCTACAATTTTAATTAACTGCTGTGCGGGGGTTAAACTTTCTAATACATCTGCCCCAACTGCACGCTCTGACACTGTAGCAATAAAATCCTTTGCAACTTTATAGTTTACATCCGCCTCCAGAAGCGCCATACGTACTTCACGCATTGCTTCTTTTACATCGCTTTCTGTCAGCTTGCCTTTCCCGCGAAGCCGTTTGAATGTTGCGGCAAGTTTTCCGGTTAATCCTTCAAAAGCCATCGGGGAATTCCTCCTTTGCTATGTCTTTTTTGTCTAATGCCTCGCTTTTTTCAAGCTCCTGCACAATTTCTTCTATCTTTTCCACCATCTCGATGATTTGCTTTGAATAAACATGGCGCTGCCCATAATACCGCAATCCCCGGCATAACTCCTGTATATCCTGAAATCCCTTTTCCATCTTGGGATGACGTTCTGCAAGGTGAAGCCTGCTTTCATACTCCAATAAAAAACTTTCACCATGTTTGATACTGTCCCGTACCCCTTGACGGGTGATTTTTAGGATTTCTGCAATTTCTGCTAGGGAAAGATCTTCATTATAATATAAATCAATGACATCTTTCTGTTTCTCTGTGAGTAAATCCCCATAGAAGTCCAGTAAATATGCTATCCTTAAATCTTTTCCCGAAGATGACATCTACCGTACCTCTTTCTGTTTTCATCCGTAAAGCGTTTAGCTTTACATTAGGCGCTTGATATAGTATACCGGATTAAAAATAGATTGTCAAGGGGTTTTGCTTTACAAATTAAAAAAGCTTGGCTGGTGTTATGCATTGGGGATGAAAGGCACAAGGGAATATGAAATAAGGGATTCAGCAGGGCTGAATCCCTTATTTCATATCTTCTCCATTGGCATTAAGAATTTATGCTTTTACTAAATTTAAAAGATTCCCTGTAATATTAGCCATATTGGAAGAAACTTCTTTCGTATTATATGAAATCGCAACGTTTTCCTCCACTACATCGGAAATCTGCTCCAATTGTCTGACAGCATACTGCACAATATCCACATTCTGCTGAACCATATTGGAAATTTTCCCCACATCCTGACCGGAATGCTCAATGTTCGCAACAGCGTCAGAAAATAATTCTGTTGTCTGTTCCGTAATTTGTTGTCCTTCTTTTACAGCCTGAATAGAATTGTTAATCAGCTCATTTGTTTTCTTTGATGCCTGCAGGCTTCTGGCAGCCAAAGCACCTACTTCTGCAGCAACCACAGTAAAGCCCTTGCCAACTTCGCCGGCTCTGGCAGCCTCAATAGAGGCATTTACAGAAATCAGCTTCGTCTGCTGCGCAATGGAATCAATTTCATCAATAATTTTCTCAATCTCCATAGACATATCACTGATTTTCTGCATAGAGTGTTTTAATAACTCCATCTGTGACTGCGTCTCTTTCATTTTTTCAGTAGTTGCCTCTGTAGAAACTGAAATATCAGCCGAGGTATTTACACTGTGGCCCAATACCTGAGTCAATTGCTCCATAATCTGTTTTAAATCGGAAACAGCCTGCTTTTGTTTTTCAGTACCGTTATATATGTTGTCGGCATTGTCCAGAGTTTTTCCTGACACTTGGCCTAGATCACTGCAAACACTTTTTACATTGTAAATCAGTTTCTGGTTGCTTTCCACATTAGCTTCCTGCTGTTTAAGAAGGCTGCGGATACTTGTTACCATCCTGTTAATGTTATCGGAAAGCTGTTCAAACTCAGGGTTTCCCTTTTCGTTTATGGTAATATCCAAATCCCCATCTGCAATCTTTCTCATGGAATCGGTAATATTGTTAATTCCCCGAACAATTTTGCTATCGACCATCCGATTAATCATAAGCAGCAGTACGCTGAAAATGAGGAGCATGCTAAAGGATACCATCAAAGTCTGGTTTCGAGACGGCGCAAAATATTCTGACGACGGCAGGAATGTTCCAATGATGGAATCACCGTTTTCCTCTGCATAAAAGAAGCCGCCTGCCCCGTCTACTTTTGTCCAGCCATATCCTACAAAATCTTTGGAGAAACCGGCATTTAGAGCCGCTGTTCCGATTAATTTACTGTTTGGATGGGCAAGAAGCAGCCCGCTGGATTTATTAATCGCGTAAACATAACCTTTTTTTCCAAAGTCAATATCTTTAAAAACAGTGGAAATCTCTGTACCAGCAAGGGCTTTTTCTAAAACGTCTGGATGTACCCCAACCTGTACCAGACCTTTGGCATCCTTTCTTGCTACGCCTACATACTGCATAAGTTTATTTTCTGCCACATTAATTTGGGGTTCCTGTGCAATCTCAATAGACGGATCATCAATGATAGCCATAAATGCTTTTGACTGCTCACCGCTTGTCATATCAAACCCTACATAACTATCTATTGTACTGGAAGTAATAATTCCCTTTTCGTCAATGATATGTAATTCATTGACCTGTAATCTGTCCCTGATTTGCGCCATTCTGACCTTATCAGATGCAATAGAAGGGTCCATTGCAAGCATATCTACCAAAGCCCTTGTTTTGGCAAGGTTATTCTGGTTCAGGTTATTGGTAAGCCGTACAACGCTTTCTTCATTATCAGCTAACCTTTCCCTTACATCTTCAAGTTTGCTTTGGCTGGATATAATATGATCGCGCCAGTTTGCATAGGTTTGCAAACCAAAAACAGCTGCAATTGTAACTGAGAAAGCTATAACCATATAAAGACAAAGCCTTTTTGTAAAAAGTTTTTTCATAAATATTTTCCCTTCTTCATACTTTTAGATATTTAAATGATCATAATGAGATTTAATGAGTGTTATATGAAAAAATTAGTTTGAAAACGTATAGATAATGTACTAAAAGATAGAAAACGTATTAAGAAGTATAGAATATACACTTGTAGGATAAATCTCCATATTAGCCATGTCTTTTATACAATATAAAGCTGGGAATTCAATCTAAATACATAGGTTTATGCTAATCTACCGACGGCTTATCCTCCACATGGAGTATTTTTTCAGTCATGGGAGTTTTTTCAAAGATTTTTTTGTTGGAATAAAGAGGATAATAAGTTCCCTGTGGGTCAATGCCAACTACGTCATCCCCCAGCCATTGGGTTCGATATTCCAAATTAACTGCCTTCTCCGTTGTAACCCTCTTTATCATGGGAAAGGAGACTGTAACAGTATCGCCGTTCCGAATTCCAGCAAATTTTATAAAGAAGGTTTTCAGCCAAGGAAGCTGACGGCCATTAAACCGCTTAGTCTCCCCGTCTGCGGAACAGATTTCCACATTGGCCGCACCATAGGGAATCCATTCCGGCGTGCGAACCAAAAGTTCAGGAATGTCGCACAAGGCTTCTATCACAACTTTGCCTTCATGGGGAAGATAACTGTATACGTTCAGTTTATTTGTGGAGCGGTTCAACAGCATATTTACGCTGATCCGCCCATCCTTTTCAGTGACAATATGAGACCAGGCGTTATACAGCCCCCTGGTTCCTCCTGCCAGACAACAGGTCTGTACATCCATAATATGCCCCCGTCCCCATTCTCCGGAATAGACAAAATCATTCGGGGCAGCATATCCTGCAAAAGCGCCTTTTAAACGGTCAGCCACTTTATAATAAGTGCGGTCGGCTGTATCCATGTCCTTTTTATCATGCTGCTTTATCCAACTGGTATCTAAAAGCTGGGCTTCAGTCAAATGCCCTCGAATAAACCGTTCTGCCACTCCCCAATATTCAGAATAGCCTTTTGAAGCAAGAATAATTGCTGTGCCAATTGCATCCACCAGCGTACAGGTTTCATGTTCATAAGCTTGGTCATACAAGTCCCCTGGCATCCATCCAAAGGACGTACATTGTTTCCTTGCCCAGTCAAAACATTTTTTGACATAAGAGATTAAAAAGCTGTCGTCAGTGACGTCTGCAAAACGGGCAATAGATGCTAAAGTCCCCATACGGGTATGGAAATGCCCGTTTCGGTATCCCAGGGCAGGATTAAAACTTCCGTCCTCGCCAAACACCCCGCTCCGGTTCACAATATTGGCAACAAAATTTTCTGCAAGTTCCAAAGCGTCGCGGTTTCCGGTCAGCTGATAATAGCGGATGATTGGAAAGACCTGTCTGCCCCACATGGCGGCAGGATCAGGACAGAGGCGGGTATGTACTGCATCAAAGGACGGCCATCCATGTTCTGTAAACTCTGACGCTGGATAATACCAGGAATCGCGCTCTTTTCTAGCGATCCGCTTCAAAGCTGCTACATGGCGGTCAGCGGCTTCTTTGGCCTGCTCATTCCCAGTTTCCATAAACCAAGTAGTCAGTCCAAGCAGTACCGCCCTTTGGTCAATCATACTTGCACTGTCCTCAAAGCGGGACAT
Organism: uncultured Oscillospiraceae bacterium; assembly: GCA_910589145.1. Taxonomy (GTDB): domain Bacteria; phylum Bacillota; class Clostridia; order Oscillospirales; family Ruminococcaceae; genus UBA1405. The sequence goes on along the minus strand of CAJUSD010000004.1, from coordinate 128,847 downwards.
ATGCTCTATAATTGTATCTTCACTAAAATTATTCCGCCGGTAGTTTAATCCATCCGGTTTAAAAAAGGAAAGCAGATTTTGACGGTAATGCTGTTCTACTTCCTCGCCATAAGAACTCCCTGTCATTCTCCTTGCAAGGATAACCGCATCTGTCAGCCTTCCGTGGCTGGAACCGTAATCCCAATTACCATGGCTCATCCATGCTGGGTCGGATTGGAAAAATCCGCTGAAAAAAGGAATATAATCATGGTCTTCATCCGCTACCCCTATCATAGCGTTGAGAGAATAGGCGGCACGATCTTCTAACGTCAAAGTATCAGGGATGCGTTTTTTTCTTTCCTGCGGCATGGCACACACTCTCTTCATTTTAATTTTTTATCCAAACTGATGTAAACGAATCATCCCCATAACCCCATAAGGATGCAAGTGATATTCTGGGCTGTACTTTAAACCCATGCAGCGGAAGGAGCCTGCGTTGGTATTTAAAGTTTTTCCTTCCCTTTGGTGGAATGGTCCCAATAAATTTCTTGGGGAGCTTACAACGTCAATATCAACATTCAGACTTTCCCCTGCACAGATGAATTCTGAAATATCTATATACCTTTGACATTCTGTAAATACATCCCCAACAAAATTTCCGTTTACAGAAACCCCAACAACAGAAGCAGAAATTTCATCAAAACTGAGGAAAAATTTTCCTCTTATTTTATCAGGAACTGGAATTTCAGCATGATATGTAACCGTGCCAGCATAATGGGGGAGTCCCTGCAAGCACCAATCTCCATTGACAAGGAACTGGGGAAGGGGAGTAATTTCCCTGTTTGCATTTACGCCAAAGGAACCAATCAGATAGCAGTCTTCAAATTCCATCCGATTTAGATAATTTGTAGAAATCACAACGGTATTTTCACCTGGAAGGAAAGCGGGAAGCTGAACTTTAGAGAAAGAACGATCTATAAACCAGCCGTCTGGTTTTGTTTCAAGAGGTATTCCGTTAAAAGAAAAGGAGTAATCCTCGGCATACTCCACAACCAGATGGCATTCACTATCAGGAATATCCCGAACCTGGAAGCAGAAAGAGAATTCTACAGGAACGCCATCCTTTGGATGGGGAGAATTAATCCATTTATAGCGCTGCAAAATACCGTTTGTATAAACAGGCCGCATTCCTAAAGCAGATCGGATCTGATCCTGCGCTCTCCAAACATCCATTTCATCAGACCAAGTACCGTCAAGGAATCTCCAGCGGCATTTATCCAGTGTCAAAGCATTGGGCTGATCGAGGGAGTACTGATAATGCGGGGCAGCAGCCGAAACACATGATTCCCTCAAACAATCAGGATTGACAGGGGGTTCCTCCTGGCCAACAGTCATAGGAGAATTTTTTTCTATTATAAAAAGCTTAGATTCATTGCCATAAAAATATTCAGAAAGTTCCATCCGAGCCGGATGGGAGGAAGAACGTTCCCGGCAGTTTCCGGTCAAGGGGTCGAGCTGGGTGATCTTTCCAGAGATAGCGGCAGAAAGGAGCACAGGATATCCTCGCCGGCGGTCGTTGTTAACAACAAAGAGGGAAAAATAATTTCCACAGTCTTTTAAGAGATAGAGCAGATGAGGGATTTCGCAGCCGTCTGAACCAGTGAGGGAAACGCGGCGGGAAAGGATGCCTTCCAGAATATGACAAACCTGATTTTCCCTTTCTACAATTGTAAGGTTCGGATGTGCAAAAATCTGCTCCAGTGCAGAATCAGGAACTCCTTCTATCATGGTTGGAACAGGCTGGACAGCAACGGCTTTCCCGCCAGAATCCAGAAATTGTTTCAACAATTTAAATGTAGATTCAAACATCGTATCAATAGGAGGAATCACCACAACGGAATAAGGAATACGGCCAACCGTAAACTTTCCATCTTTTATACCGCCTTCCTGAGAAAGAATCGTTTCATCTCCCAGGTCAAAATCAAAATGACACCCAGAAAGATAAGCTAGGAACTGGTTAAACTGCTCGCCGTAAGCATTAATTGCAGGCAGGTCACGGTCACGGGAGCGGTGAGGCACTCCATAGGGATTACATCCCATTCTGCTCCACGCTGTAGACGCTGGATGCAGGACAAGCACATCGCGTATAGCGTCCCCTTCAGACATGACCAAAGAAATCCGGGAAAAATAATCGTCTATATCATGATTTTTATTCCACCAGGCAGTTTGATAATTAAAAACAGGGGGATAATCCCTTTTCCGGCATCCGGCAATAGAATAAAGGGCCAGATGCTGGCAGCGGATATTTACCCCATGGACAAACTGCCAATCTCCAATCCATTTCTGACCGTCAAAAGTAAAATCCCAGCCAGTACAGCCATATGTTTCTGAAAGCATCCACTTTTTTCCAAGCTGATTAACGACGCTGGAACACTGTTTAACAGTTATCGTTTCTGCGCACCGTTCAGTCAGCATATCAATTCCGGGTACAGCCATATGGCGGTAATGGGGCATAACAGCACCGCCTACCTTAGTACCCAGCCCCAGTTTATCCTCCTGAAGCAAATGCCCGGTAAAGGCCAGGCCTTTTTTTGTACACCATTCCCCTATTTGCTGAAAATATGCCTGGTCGTATAGCTCCGTGATTGTCCGCCAAAAATCATGGCGGGCTTTTTCCTGGCCCTCTCCATTAAAGAAAATTACAGGCAAAGTATCAAAAATATCATATCCCCTCTGTTGCTGGAAAAATTCCGGCAGGGAATATGTCCAGGGCAGCCAGGCGCGATCCTCTGGAAAATGTGTATGGCTGTCCGCCAGACCAGGCTCGTCGGTAAAAATTCCAGGGATGGTTTTTCCGAACTCCCCTCCCTCATGTAAAAAATATTTCTTATGGGTTGCCTCTATAAACCGGTGTACTGATGCAGCGTTTAAATTATCAGGAGGGGTTTCATCATTAAACCATTCACTTTTAAAACAGATTTCTACTCGGAAAACCATATAATATTCCCCTTCAGGGAGGGTAACGCTTTGGAATGGTTCTGGATTCATGAAACGTTCATAATGTGTGCATTCCATTCCTTTTGCCCAAACATGGTATATTGCTTGGATATTTGATGAATCGTTGGGGAGCGTTTGGGATAATTGGAGGGTTAATCCTTTATAACGGGAATCGTCTCCGCCAGATTCCATGATTGCACCGCCGGCTGTTCCAGATGGCCACCGGTCTTCATCGTAAAGCCAGGCTTTCATGTCCAGTTCTTTGGCGGTTTCTACTGCGCGGCGAATACAATGGAACCATTCTTCTCCCATATAGGGAGTTTCTAAGCCTTCACGGGAATGGATAAAAAAACCGCCTATTCCCTGTTTTTTCATGTCGCGGATTTGACGTTCTATTTCATCAGGAGATAGACTGCTGTTCCATGCCCAGAAGGGAGCGGAACGGTATTGAGAGGATGGATTTTGGAATTGTTGGAAGATAGGGTCTATCATATCGTTCCTCCTAAAGAGAATTTCAAAGCTGATTTGCGGGAATAACCTAAGATGAGTATAAGCTGGGGCGGATTAAAAAGGTTTCGGGTCAAGGGGGCTTTCCTCAAAAGCCCCCTGTCAGGTCCAGGGCAGACAGCCCTGGTCGCCCTCCGCAGAGGGCGAAATCCCCAGCTTGCTAAAACAAACGGAAACCTTGCCTAAAAGGCTGATGGCTAACCACTTCGTGAAATTGCTCAGGGGGTGGGATAAGACTGGGATTGGTACTAGCTTAGAGCGGGCAGAGCTGGACAGAGCTTAAAGTTTCCTCTTGCAGCCATGATGGCGTACCGCAAGCAGAAAAGCATAAAATTTCGTCAAACTCACGTTAGTATATATACTAGGATATCCTATCTCAACCATATAAGCAATACAAAATAATCTGTCTTTCTTAAAAGATAAAATTAAATTTTAATTTTTAATGAAAAAGCCTAAAAAGAGCAGTAGATACTAAGTTGACAAAATATAAAGCTGCTGATATAATAGTTATTGACCAATAGTCAATAACTATTATATCAGCAGAAGGGGGAAAAAATATGGCCCGCCCTGTAAAAAAGACACCAGAAGAATGGGAAATGGAAATTATCAACGCCGCACGAAACTTGTTTATGTCAAAAGGGTATGAGGAAACCTCCGTTTCCGATATCATGAGCGCCGCAGGCGGCGCGAAAGGAATGTTTTATCGTTTCTTTCAAAGCAAAGAGGAAGTTATGCACAAATTAGGGAACCAGATGTTTTTTGAAAATAACCCCTTTGAAGCAGTTAAGGCACGCGCAGATTTAAACGGTTTGCAGAAAATCAAAGAACTGCTTGCACTCAATCAGTCTGATGAACAGCGCAATCATCTAAATGCACAAGCGGTCTCTATCCTCAAAGATCCGCATATCTTAGCAGCAGCAGTGGAACAAAACAAACAGATACTAACCCCGCTGTGGCTGGAACTCCTGGAAGAAGGCAGGAGGGATGGTTCTATCAAAACAGAATATACAAAAGAACTTTCCGAACTGCTGCCCCTTATTAACTTTTGGCTCATGCCGTCAGTGTACCCCGCCACCGATGAAGAAATCCGCCATAAATATCGTTTTGTTATGGAAGCCCTTTCCAAAATGGGGTTGCCTATTTTGGACAGTGAAACAATGTCTTTTGCAGAAAAGCTCCTTGAAAATATTTCATCAATTGGAAAGGAATAAACAAATGAAAGACAAATTACTGACTAAAAATTTTCTTCTTCTCATTTTAGGGCAGGCCAGCTCCCTATTTGGAAACTTTATACTAAAGCTTGCCTTATCAATGTATGTGTTGGAGACAACAGGATCGGCGGCTGTCTTTGCCGGGATTTTATCCCTTGCAACCATTCCGACAATTTTACTTTCGCCTTTAGGCGGTATCCTTGCAGACCGGGCAAATCGAAGAAATATCATGGTTGCATTAGATACTTTAACTGGATTTTCCGTTTTAGGTGCAGCCGTGTTCTTACCTGGAAGCAATGACCTTATTATAATAAGTGTGCTACTTGTAGCCCTTTCCGTTTTAGGCGCATTTGAAACTCCTACGGTACAGGCATGTATTCCGTCTATGCTAACAGGCGATCATATTACAAGGGGGAATGCCGTTGTAAATCAAGTTGCTTCCATCTCCTATTTGGCTGCGCCAATGCTTGGAGGTATATGTTATTCTGCATTTGGATTGAAGCCTGTGATGTATGCAAGTATTTTATGTTTTTTTATGACTGCTTTATTTGAATGTTTTATAAAATTAAGCTCTCGAACGATACCTAATGATAAAGGAATTCTTTCTGGCATTAAGCAGGATTTTTTATCAAGTATGCAATATATTTTTAAGGAACAGACAGATATTTTGAACATACTGCTTTTAATCGCCCTTTCCAGATTTTTTGTAATGGGTATTCTCATGGTCGGTTTGCCCTATATGATACGTACTGTTTTAGGATTAGGCGCAAAATATTATGGCGCTGCAGAAAGTTCGTTAGCAATTGCCACTATTTTAGGGAGTATCTTCGCTGGCTTCCTTACTGGAAAATTGAAAATATGCAAACTTTCTTTTGTTCTCTCTGCTCTTGGTTTATGCCTGCTTCCCGCTGGCATTTCCTTTCTCCTTCCGGTCAGTATGTTTATAAAATATTTAATCATGATAATCTCTTTTTGCGGTATGCAATTTGCCATTACCATTTTTTCTATTTTTACAGTTTCACTTATCCAGCAAAAAACGCCGGATGATTTGATTGGAAAAATTATGGCTTATACATCTACTGCCACGCTATGTATTCAACCAATCGGACAGGTTGTATATGGGTTTCTTTTTGATCGTTTTTATTCTTCTGTCTATTTGGTTTTGATTCCTACAGCCGTTATCATTGTTGCCATTGGCTTACTGTCTGTTAGCTTTTTTAAAAATTTTTGGGAAAAAACACTGGTGACTGGTCAAGCCAATTCTTAAGTTTTTCTGCCTCATTCTAATCTCCCCTCTCCCAAAATTTAAAGGGCTTGCTGAAAAATTTCAGCAAGCCCTTATTTCTCCCCTTAAACTGCGGGGGTACGATGCAGCGAAGACCTCATAGCAATCTGACACGCCAAATAAGCATCATCAAGCTTGGAAACAGTAATCAAAAATCTCCCATTATGGCAGAATGACATAGAAGGAACTCCAGAAATCCTTGGCAAATCCCATGAAGGTTCCCCCGCCCATGCTGCAGGGAAAAGGCATTTAGCCTCTTTCGTTTCAGGGGACGGTATCACCTGAACATTAAAGCCACCTCTCAAGGATGGAAAAATAACAAACATTGCCTCTGTCTCACTTAAAAACTCTTTCCATGGAGCAAACTTAGGCAGAAAGACAATCCTCTTATCCTCTGCGTTATTATAAGCGTTTTGTACATACTCCACAGCGCGCTGCTTGCTCAAAATAGTGTCAAACTGATTGGCAAGAATCTCCTTAGCCATTTCAACCGCCCTTTCAAAACATTGGTCAAATGTATCAGCCGAATCCCAGTTTGGATTAAAAGAGGAGATTACAGATGCAAGCTGGCAGCCGCAGCCGGTGTTATCATCCAAATCAAGAGGCTGTATAAAGGATTCGTCAAATTTTTTCGCCGCATCTTCCCCTAACAGGGCATTTCCATACTCACGCCACAGCAGTCCAAAAGCCGCATAGGGAACGCCGTTTTCGCGTACAGGTATGTCATTCTGGTGATGGTCAAACATCCCGCCTCCAATATCAAATACAATCCCGTCAAAATCCGCCGGGACTACATAACCTCTCGTTATTTCTATCCCAGGAAACAGGATGTACAGAAGCGCGGAAGAGAATACGTCATCCGCATGGAATTTACCTCCATGGGTCATTGCCTTGCTGTAACTGCGATCCATAAATTATCCCTCTCATTCCTGAAAGAATATTGAAAGCCCATATAGTACCATTGTGCAAATTTTTTCAATATACGACTACACCCCGGATATTATATGTTCTTTCTGTGGAAGTGTTTCCTGTATGCAGGAAACGTCAAACTGCATCGTCTGTACTCTATCACATTCATTTCGCTTTGTCAAATAGATGCAGGCAGATTCTACTTTCTTGCAAATTTATTTGTGTAACGGTTTGATATTTTTGTGTAAATCGAAGAATTTCTGTACTTTTTTATGTCTCTTTCCATGGATAAATGTTGTTTTCAAATTATGACCTATGCCTAAACAAAATCACTTGTTTTTCATAATATCCAGTAGTATAATTGAAATAATGCGTCATACTTATCATAAAATAATTTTGATGGAATAGGAACTAATTCTATTAGTAATATTCCACGAAATGTATGTGAATCAGGAAAACAAATAAAGAAGGGATTTTTAAAATGTCAACCAGAGAATACCATAGCCATTCGCACCGCAGATACCATAAACGTCAAAAAAGCTATGCTCTCAAAGTATTTGTCATAACTCTTTTTGTTGTTCTTTTAATGGGGCTGTTTACAGCATATATGGCATCAGAGCAGAATCCCCAGCCTAGTGAAAGCCAGTCAATTCCACAAACAACATCTGTTTCCCAAGCGGTACCCTCTCAGGCCCCTTTGCAGAAAGCTGTCAGCATGCCTAAAGAGACTCCTTCCTCCCAATCAGAAAAAGAACAGTCCGGCGCTGCGCCTAAGATAGATAAGGAGCAGTGGAATCTAATTTTAGTGAATCCTTGGAATCCAATTCCAGAAAATCATTCTATTGCCTTGACAGAATTGAAAAATGACCAGGCTGTAGATGAACGCTGCTACCCGGCTTTACAGGATATGATGGACGCTTGCCGCGCTGAGGGGCTATCCCCTGTTATCTGTTCCTCCTACCGCAGTATGGAAAAACAGAAAAAGTTATTCAAAAAACAGATTGATACGATGCTCGCTATGGGTCTGTCCCAGGCAGAGGCGGAACAAGAAGCAGCAAAAGCTGTCGCCATACCAGGAACCAGTGAACATCAGTTAGGTTTGGCTGTTGATATTGTCGATTTGAATAACCAGAGCCTGGATGAGTCCCAGGAGGAAACCGGAGTCCAAAAATGGCTGCTCGCCCATTGTTGGGAATATGGTTTTATTCTCCGTTATCCCAACGACAAGAGCGAAATCACCGGTATTATGTACGAACCCTGGCATTACCGCTATGTGGGGAAGGAAATCGCGATGGAAATCTATCGTAAAGGGGAATGCCTGGAAGAATACCTTAAAAGAAATTAGTTTACGGAGGATATCAAATAATGTGGGAATGTCCAAAATGCAAAAGACAGTTTAAAAGGGAACACCAAAGCCATTATTGTGGTTCTAAACCTGCTACAATAGATGAATATATTGAAAGGCAGGAGCCAAATATTCAGCCCATACTTGTAAAAATGAGGGAAACCATTCATCAGGCAATTCCAGATGCTGACGAATGTATTTCATGGAGTATGCCAACATGGAAAAAGAAACGGAATATCATCCACTTTGCGGCTAATAAAAATGATATTGGTTTATATCCAGGAGAAGAAGCCACAGCATTTTTTCAGGACAGACTGGATAAATATAAAACCAGCAAAGGCGCCATCCGTTTACCTATTAATAAGCCTATTCCTTTTGACTTAGTATCCGACATTGCTAAATGGTGCTTTGAGCAGGAAATAAAAATTGGAGATAAATAAACAAATTTGTAAAAAAGGCGGATTTAGGCGATTTTCGTTTGAAAAAGAAGAATTTCCGCCCTAATATTCAAAGGCTGCTGTAAGGAAGGCCCGCTCCAATGCGGGCTTAATAGGACGATATCGTTTAAAGTTTGTAGTTGATCGACAGATATGCTATAATAAATCCATAGCAATCGATTGCTTTTGGAGAATTTTACTAACAGGGAAAAAGGAGGAACACATAATGGAAAAGTTTTTTGGATTGGCATGCGTTGCGATTGCGGTTATACTGCTTTTGCTTCTGCTGTTGGGCTGTTGGCGGAGGGTTCCGGCAGATAAAGCGATGGTTATTACCGGCTTGAAAAAACGGGTTCTCAGCGGTAAGGGCGGCTTTATGGTTCCGTTTTTGGAAACGAGCTGCGTTATTTCTCTGGAAAATATCTCTATGACTACCGACGTTACAGAAGCGCCTTCCCAACAGGGAATCTTTATGGATGTGGTGGGAACTGCCGTTGTAAAGGTGCGCAACGAACCAAACAGCATTTACAAAGCTGTAGAACAGTTCTGCTCGGGAAACGCTAAATCTACAAAAGAAGTCATCAGCGGAATGGTAGAACAAATCCTGGAAGGCAAACTGCGCGGTATTGTTTCTACTATGACAGTGGAAGAAATCAACTCCAACCGCGCTGAATTTGAACGGCGCGTAGAAAGCGACATCAATAAAGAATTGGACGAAATGGGATTACAGCTTTTATCCTACTCCATCCTGCGGATAGCAACCCAGGGCGGATATCTGGAAAACCGTGCGCGCCCCCAGGTAGCCCAGTCAAAAGCAGAAGCGGAAATTGCCGAAGCAGAGCGCAAACGGGATACTGATATTAAAACAGCGGAAGCTGTCCGGGAAGGCGAAAAGGTGAAACTGGCCGCCGAAGCCCAGGTTGCAGAAGCAGAACGCGACAAAACTTTAAAGGTGGAACAGTTCCGCGCAGAACGGGACCGCGCAAAGGCGGAAGCAGACGTAGCATACTCCCTGCGTGAGATTGAGAAACAGTCTGAAGTGGAAAAAGAAAAGGCGTCCCTGGCAGAGCAGGCGGCTAACCGCGTAGAAAAGGAACTGGTTGCCAGCGTTGATAAGCCCGCTGAAGCTGCAAGGCGTAAAACGGAGATCGAAGCAGAAGCCCAAAAAGCAAAAGCTATCCGATACGCGGAAGCAGAAGCGGAAAAAATTCGTATTGAAGCCCAGGCAAAGGCGGAAGCAAAGAAAATTGAAGCCCAAGCCGAAGCAGAAATGATCCGTTTAAAAGCCGAGGCAGATGCAGAAGCAATCCGGGCCAAAGGGATCGCTGGTGCAGAAGCAGAAGCTAAAGCAATCCAGCTAAAAGGCGAAGCAGACGCAGGCGCGATTAAAGCAAAAGGCCTTGCCGAAGCCGAAGCAAAAAGCCAGTTGGCGGACGCTATGGCCAAATATGGAGAGGCTGCAGTTACAGAGATGTTGATTAACAAGCTGCCGGAAATCATGGCACAGGTAGCAAAACCGATGAGCAGCATTGACAAGATCACAGTTATTGATACAGGGGAAGGCTCCTCAAATACAGGCGCCTCAAAGATTGCTAAAACCGTTACAAACGTAGCTGGAACAGGTTTTGAGGTGTTAAAGGATTTAACGGGTCTGGATGTGACAGAACTGATGAAAAAGTTCACACAAAAGGATTCCTCCCCTGCCCAAGCTCCCGAAGGCAATGTGACAGAAGAAAAGAAAGAGACAAAAGAACCAGAGGAAAAAGCTGCATCCTCCCAAAAGTCCGGCAATAAAAAACAAATCTAATACATAACAAGGGCTGTATGGATATTGATCCATACAGCCCAATTTTTTCAGCATTCCGTCGAAAGCCGTTTGCAAAGTATATAGAAGTATGTTAATATGTAAAGGGTTTATCAGAACACATTGCAAAGCTGCATATACATATATTAATAGGAGGAACGATTCAACATGGTAAAGCTATCAGCGCAGGGAGTATGGCTCCTGAACGGGACAACAATTATAGAGGACAACAGCCATTCACAGGAAAAAATAAAGCAGTCCTTAGGGTATGTACCAACAAAAGAGGATGGGGTTCAAAAGACAATAGCCTATTCTATTTTGAAAGCACATAACACATCTGGCAATATGGAAAACCTCAAAATACGTTTTGACGCAATGGCGTCCCATGACATTACATATGTGGGGATTATCCAAACGGCGCGGGCAAGCGGGATGGAGCGTTTCCCCCTGCCCTATGTACTTACCAACTGCCATAACAGCTTATGCGCTGTAGGGGGAACCATTAACGAAGACGATCACCTTTTTGGCTTGTCTGCCGCAAAGAAATACGGCGGAATATATGTGCCTCCCCATTTGGCGGTAATCCACCAATATATGAGGGAGCAGATGAGCGGTTGTGGAAAAATGATACTGGGATCAGACAGCCATACCCGTTATGGAGCTTTGGGAACCCTTGCCGTCGGTGAGGGCGGCGGTGAACTTGCCAAACAGCTTTTAGGGAACACTTATGATGTAGCCCGTCCCCAGGTGGTTGCAGTTTATCTGACTGGTACTCCGGCGAAAGGGGTAGGCCCCCAGGATATTGCTCTGGCTATTATCCGCGAAGTTTTCCAGAACGGGTATGTAAAAAATAAAATCATGGAATTTGTTGGCGATGGTATCGCCAACCTGAACTGTGAATTCCGCAATGGTATTGACGTTATGACCACTGAAACCGCCTGTCTTTCTTCTATATGGACAACAGACAGCAAAACGGAAGAATATTTTGCAGCTCATGGGCGTTCAGAAGCTTATCGGGAGCTCCGTCCAGGGGATGCTGTGTATTACGATGGTATGGTATATGTAGATATGTCAACAATAGAACCAATGATTGCCCTGCCCTTCCATCCCAGCAATGCTTTCTCTATTCGGGAACTCTATGAAAATCTAAATGATATCCTATCAGAAGTAGAGAAAAACGCAGCAAAACAGTTAAATACGCCTGGCGTAAGCCTTTCCCTGCGGGATAAGGTAGTAAACGGCAAACTTCAGGTAGAACAGGGCGTAATTGCCGGATGTGCTGGAGGCACTTATGACAATTTGGTTGACGCGGCGGATATTTTGAGGGGAAAATCCATTGGCTGCGATGCGTTTTCTTTGAGTATTTACCCATCCAGCCAGCCGGTATATATGGAGCTGGTTAAAAATGGCGCTGTGGCTGATTTCATGGCAAGCGGCGCTACTGTTCGGACAGCTTTCTGCGGGCCGTGTTTTGGAGCGGGGGATGTTCCTGCCAATAACTGCCTGAGTATTCGCCATTCCACCCGCAATTTCCCCAACCGGGAAGGCTCCAAACCAGGTAATGGACAGATTGCTTCTGTTGCCCTGATGGATGCACGCTCTATTGCCGCTACTGCCATCAACCACGGGCTGCTGACTCCTGCCACAGATTTAGACCTGTCCTTTACCAAACCGAAATACTTCTTTGAAAAAACGATCTATGAGAACCGTGTATACAACGGTTTTGGAAAGGCAGATTCCGGGGAAGTGCTCCGTCTTGGGCCAAACATAGCAGATTGGCCGAAAATGTCTGCACTGACCGATGACCTTCTTCTCACTGTTGCCAGCGAGATTCATGATCCTGTCACTACCACCGACGAGTTAATTCCTTCCGGCGAAACTTCCAGTTACCGTTCTAACCCATTAAAACTGGCGGAATTTACCTTGTCAAGAAAAGATCCCAAGTATACCGAAAGGGCTAAAAAATCCCAACAGGCAGAAATCAGCCGTCTGGAAGGGAAATCTCCCGAAAACATTCCCGAACTGAAAGGGTTGTTTGACCAGATTCGGCTTATTGCCGGATATGAGAATATTAACCCGCTTAAAACAGGAATTGGAAGCCTTGTATATGCGGTAAAGCCCGGAGACGGTTCCGCTAGAGAACAGGCTGCTTCCTGTCAGAAGGTTTTAGGCGGATGGGCAAATATTGCGCAGGAATACGCTACCAAAAGGTATCGTTCCAACCTCATTAACTGGGGGATGCTGCCGCTGATATACGAAGAAAGCGAACTTCCCTTTCAGCTTGGAGACAGTATTTTTCTGCCCGGAATCCGTAAGGCAGTTCTGGAAAAAGCGGAAAAGATTCAGGCATATGCACTCCGGCAGGATGGAACGGCTGTCCCGTTCCAGATGAAACTTTCTAATTTGACTGATGACGAACGGAAAATTATTCTGGCTGGATGCCTGATTAACTTTAATCGGGAGATGCAGAACAGATAAACAGGGGGAAGCAGATATGGGCAGAATTTATACCAATATAGAACAACTGGTAGGCCATACTCCGCTGTTGGAATTGATCCAAATTGAAAAGGCGTATTCTCTGCAGGCGCACATCATAGCAAAGATAGAAGGTTTTAATCCGGCAGGTTCCGCAAAGGATCGGGTTGCCAAGAACATGCTGGACAATGCAGAAAAACAAGGGCTTTTGCGCCCGGGGGCGGTTATTATTGAACCTACTTCCGGGAACACGGGAATCGGTCTTGCTATGTCTGCCGCGGTCAGGGGATACCGTCTTATCATCGTTATGCCAGAAAACATGAGCAAGGAACGGATGAAAATTATGAGGGCCTATGGTGCGGAACTGGTTTTAACAGAAGGCTCTAAAGGTATGGCGGGGGCAATTCAAAAGGCAGAAGAACTGGCGGGGGCAATTCCCAACAGTTTGATTGCCGGACAGTTTACCAATCCCGCTAATCCCGCTGCACATGAGGCTTCCACCGGCCCGGAAATTTGGCAGGATACAGATGGGAAAGTTGATATCTTTGTCGCAGGAGTTGGAACCGGCGGAACAATCTCCGGCGTGGGAAAATATTTGAAAAAACAGAATCCGGCAGTTCAGATTGTTGCAGCAGAACCGGCTTTATCTCCTGTGTTAAGCGGGGGAACCGCTGGTTCCCATGGGATTCAGGGAATTGGCGCTGGGTTTGTCCCGGAGATTTTGGATACTGATATTTATAACGAGGTCGTCCCTGTTGGAGATGAGGATGCTATTCATATGGGGAGAGAGATGGCAAAAAGGGAAGGGCTGCTGGTTGGGATTTCATCCGGGGCAGCGGTTTGGGCGTCAGTGCAGATTGCAGGAAGACAGGAAAACCAAGGGAAAAATGTTGTCGTTCTGCTGCCCGATTCAGGGGAACGTTACCTTTCCACCAGCCTGTTTGAATAACCGAATACCAAAGGCAAATTAAAAAGGTTTCGGGTCCAGGGGGTTGTGCAGCACAGCTGCACTCCTGAAAAGCCCCCAGTCGCCAGTTCAGCAGAGCTGAACTGGCGTCGCCAACGTTGGACGAACCTTTCAGTTCCCTCTTGCAGCCATCATGGCGTACCTAGAGCGGAAAAGCATAGAATTTTATCGAACTCACATTAAAATAAAGGAGAAAAAACATTTATGATACCAACGCCAAAGGAAGCATGGGCCTTGCTCAACGAATATAACAAAGGCGAATTCCACTTGAAACATGGCCGGATTGTAGGGGACGTCATGCGATGGTACGCCGAAAAACTCGGCTATGGAGAGCAGGCAGATTTCTGGGAAACGGTTGGAATCCTCCATGACCTTGACTTTGAACAGTACCCCGAACAGCATTGTATCAAAAGCCAGGAAATTATGCGGGAACACGGAATTGATGAGAGCATCATCCGTGCCGCCGCAAGCCATGGATATGGTCTAACTGTCGATATCCAGCCGGAACATGAAATGGAAAAAGTTCTGTATGCCACTGACGAATTAACGGGCCTGATAGGAGCGGCAGCAATTATGCGGCCATCCCACAGTGTCAATGACTTGGAAGTAAAATCCATCAAGAAAAAATTCAAAGACAAAAAATTCGCAGCAGGCTGTTCTCGGGAAGTCATTGAAAACGGCGCGAAAATGCTTGGCTGGGAGCTGGAGCAGCTATTCGACGATACCATCCAGGCCATGCGTGCCAGCGACGCGGTAGAATAAACGCACGGAAAGGGGATATTCCCAAATGAAAAAGGTTCTTGTCGCCATGAGCGGGGGAGTAGATTCCAGCGTCGCCGCGTATCTTTTGCAGCAGCAGGGATATGAGTGTATCGGCGTTACTATGAAACTATATAACAATTCCACAATAGGGGTTCCTTCTGGCAGTGGGCATACCTGCTGTACCCTGGATGATGTGGAGGATGCACAAAGCGTAGCGTTCCGTTTGGGGATACCCCACTATGTTTTTAACTTTTCAGATGATTTTGAACAGAAGGTAATACAGAAGTTTGTCAGCGTATACCAACAGGGATTTACTCCAAACCCCTGTATAGACTGCAACCGGTATTTAAAATTCGGCCATTTATACCGCCGGGCAAAGGAACTTGACTGTGATTATATTGCAACGGGGCATTATGTGCAGGCTGCAGAGGATTCAGGGAAATTTCTGTTAAAAAAAGCTGCCGATAAAAGCAAAGATCAAAGCTATGTCCTGTATTCCTTAACGCAGGATCAGCTCGCCCATACCCTGTTCCCTCTTGGCGGACTCAGCAAGCCAGAAGTCCGGGAAATTGCGGAGAAACAGGGTTTCCTCAATGCACATAAACATGACAGCCAGGATATCTGTTTTATTCCAGATGGGGATTACCTTTCCTTTTTGGAACACTACACTGGAGTAAAATCCCTGCCGGGGGATTTCGTTGACCTGCAGGGAAAGGTCTTGGGAAAACATCGCGGAGCTGCCGGATATACCATTGGGCAGAGGCGGGGGTTAGGGTTAGCTATGCCAGAACCTGTATATGTCTGCGGGAAAAATATGGTGAACAATACTGTCACCGTTGGGCCGGAAACAGCGCTTTATTCATGCAGTCTGGCGGCAGAGGACTGGAACTGGATTGTACCGCCGCCTGATGGAGTTTTTCAGGCACAGGCAAAGATCCGTTACAGTCAGACAGAACATAATGCATCGGTACAGGTGGAAGACGGAAAGGTATATGTAACCTTTGACGAACCGCAGAGGGCGATTTCCCCTGGACAAGCGGTTGTTTTATATGATGGGGAGATTGTTTTGGGGGGCGGAACGATTACAGAGGCAAGGGAAACGTGAATTCGATGGAAAAGCGGTCTGCTTCCAGCCATACAGAAAATAAATAAGAGCCTGTTTAATATCTCGACGTGTGCGGATTGACGAGCGGATTTTTTGCCTTGCAAGGCAAAAATCCGCAGGCATCCTGACGGATGGCAAGGATTTTTAACGCGGTCAAGGCGGAAAATACGCCGCCAAGACGGGCGCGGGGAGATATTAAACAGGCTCTAAGTTGTAAAAAAGTTTAGCCCTCTGTCAAAAAGGCAGGGGGCTTAAATTATAGCAATGGAAAACTTTCTTTAATTGTAAGGCTTTGGGTTTTAGGTACGCCATCATGGCAAACCTTCGGTTTGCTGGATAGCTGCAAGAGGAAGTTTTCAGCTTCGTCAAACTCTGCGGAGTTTGACACAGAGGAAGAAGCCCGCCAAATGGGGTTGCCCGACCGAAGCTGCTTCCAATCCCAATCTTATCCCGTCCCCTGAGCAATTCCAGCGGACTTTTATTTTTAATACTGACGAAGCGGTTAGGGAACTGCCTCTAAGGCGAGGTTTATATTTGCTTTCAGCAAGCTGGGGTATTTCGCCCTCTGCGGAGGGCGACCAGAGGAACTTTTTAAGAAAGTTCCTCTGGACTCTTCAAACCTTTTTATTCCGCTCTAACTTGTACTCATCCAAGGCTGTACCCGCAAATCGGTCTGAAAATCCCGATAGGCGTGCACTGGGCACTTTGTCCAAGGGGATTTTGCCGCAGCAGGTTTAAAAATAGTTCCGAATCAATATTTTTATCCGACTTCCCCAATATTTTACACCCAATATCATTTGCATCCACCACCAAAACGCTGTTCCCTCCAAGCAGCTTGGAAATCCGTACAGCCACAGCTTCCGAATCCAACGGCGCAAGGACAACATATTTATTATATGGCGGCAATGTATAGGAGCAGGGCCCGTCAATTGCCGCAACATGCTCCCCTGCAATCCTGTAAAACCATCCTTTCCGACGAAAGACCTTCCCAACAGCCCCCACAGCAGCCGCCAATAAAATTTTGGGTAAACCAGCCTCATTGATCGCACATTGCATTGTTTGCGGCATAGCAAGCCCTATTCCGTAGGAAGTCCGGGTAACAAACCGGCTTAAAAATCTTGCAGCAAAGCCCGTTTTTATTTTTTCAACAGGGTATGCCCTCCCTTCGGTACAAGCCACCATCTTTTCACTGAGAAAAACAACATCTCCTGGCTGTATCTCTGGGACAGCAAATTTTTTAACAATATCCTCCAACTTGTCACAGGGCATGACAACAGAAGTTTGAACCGCCCTGCAAATAAATTTTTTCCCTAAACCTTCAACGATCTCTTTTTTGCCTGGATTTACAATAAAATTACTTTTCATAGGGATAATTCCTTTCTGGTTCAAAAACTTTATAAATCCAGAATAGCGAATGATAAATGATATTTCAACAAAATTGCCTTAATATACAACAAACTGCCTGAACGAAAGAAATTCTCTTTCATTCAGGCAGTTTTTAACTCATTCAGGCAAAGACTCAGCCTTTATGCTATTTTTTCAGGATAGATAGGTTTTGTACAAATTCTGTTTCATTAAAGTAGGAATTAAGGATAACATTTTCATATTTTGCAATGATTTTCCCAGCAATGACAAGGCCGTTTCCGCGTCCAAGGCCCTTATCAGTAGTCCCCTGAATGACACCGCGTTTTTTGACTTCAGGGCGGAAACTGTTGGAAATACGGAAGCTGCTCCTTGAAAGGTCATCTGAAATACAGACGCTGATATTCCTTTCAGGAGTAAGGGCGGCTTCTTCAGCAGCATTGTCTATGAGGATTCCCATTAAACGGATAAAATCACCGCTGCCAATTTCAATAGAAACAGAGGCAAGAATCTCTAATTTGACATGGATTCCAAAAGAGATTTTTTCAGTGAGCTTATAGTAAAAAAAGGATTTTAACGGTTCATCAGGCAAATTCTTTAATTTATCATGAAGGTCATTTTTTATGATCGTATCCTGAATAAAGGGAACGATGTTTTCATGGTAGAATTGTTTCATATCATCGCTGCCGCTTGCCTCTACAAATCCTCCCATAGTCAGGAACAGGTTTTTCACATCATGCCGGATTTCACGCATGTGAACTAAAGAGGTTTCCAAATCGGCATTATAAGCAGCAACTGCATTCTTTTCATTTTCAATAGCGCCCATCTTATCCTTCATAGAAATTCCGTGAAAAATAAGAAAGATATAAGCTATATTTGAAAGCAGTACAAAAAAGCTTACATATTTGAGAATATAATCGGGAAAAAGATGAAACTGCTGGACAAACCCTATGGATACGGTCGTCAAACTGACAAAGAGGAAAATATAAAGTTCCAAACCGGATATTTTACAGGAAGCAAATTGAAACAAAACCTGGTTTTTGCTCAATAATTTACCAAAAAAATGTACAAGAAATATGAAAACAAAAAGGAGTGCTATGCCAGCAGAAAGGATTAGCAGCGCTTTTAAAAGAGGGTTCAGTTTGTAAAGGCTGTAATAAGCATCCCTTAGAAGACGGAAAAGGAAAGTATAGCCAATCCCAAAAACCGCGGTCAGGATTTCCAGAAAAGTTAAAGGGATAAAGTGCTCGCGCACAGGCTGGTTTTGCAGGAAGAGGAGGACAAGCACACAAAAAGCCAGGAAAAAAGGGGTCAGGAAATTGGAAAGCCATGTATAACAAACCTGGATTATAAAAAGGGCGGGAAAAAGAACAAAATAAGACAAAGATTTTAAAGGGAACTGCCCTAACAGTTTGACCAGAAGCATTAAAAGGATAGCAAAGGTGATATCTAACGCAACCGGCGTATTGTAACTTCTCAAATTTAAAAAAGCGGAACCTGCTTTCCACCATAAAATAACGGCCAGAAGATAAAGGAGCAAAGATTTCCAGTTTAATTTTTGTTGAGCCATTTTTTAACCTCGCTGCGCATCCTGAGCGAACAGGGAATTTCAGTACGGTTGGACAAAACAAGATAACCGTCGCGCAGGGCGAGAATTTGGCTTTTTGCAGCCAGGTAGGAGCGATGCACCCGGAGAAATCCGCTGCCCA
Source organism: uncultured Oscillospiraceae bacterium (assembly GCA_910589145.1). GTDB lineage: Bacteria > Bacillota > Clostridia > Oscillospirales > Ruminococcaceae > UBA1405. The sequence continues at coordinate 109,993 of CAJUSD010000004.1, read as the reverse complement.
GGCGGGTAGATTCCGTATCCAGTGTACTGATGATTGTAATTTTAGAACCATTTATCGTATGATAGGTAATTCCATGAGATAGGTTTTTCTCCGCTTCTAAATATAAAATATCCGAAACACAGATCTTCGCCGTTTCATTGCAGCCAAGATTGAAACATATATAGTCCTGCGTTTCCAAACTGCTCTTTTCAATACGCAAAGCCATTTGGATATACCTTCTCAAATCCTCGGCAAGACGTTTTATATCAGAGCCTTTTTCCAAAAATCCAAAGGGTTCCGTTCCGCTTTTTAATACATCCATGGCAAGATCATAATGGTTTGTAGTAAAAACAACGTGTGTTTCAGCTTTGCAGCGTTTTAAAGCAGCAGAGATGTCCATACCATTCGGCTGTCCAGTGCCAAAGTCTAAATCTAAAAATATAAGGTAGCTTCCCGAATTGTTTTCAAAAAAGTTCAGTGCTTCGGAAAGGCTGCCCGCCATGCCGGCTATTTCCACGGAAAGCTTATCTTCCCTTATGAAACGGGTAATTAAATCCCTCTCTAATGATAGAAAAAAGGGATCGTCATCGCACAGGAATATTTTGAGCATATATGTTTTTCTCCTTATAGCAGAGAAGTGAAACGGGTAAAATTGTACTTGCACGGGAACAAGCATAGCATAATTCTTGTATAAAATCAATACAGCTTGGATTGACAAAAAATCATATAAGGCTTATAATCAAGCCATCACAACCATAATCAGCAGTTAAACTAAGGCTAGAAAAACAACAGGGAAATGAGGTACAAGCAGCATGGAACAAACAAAAAGCCCCGCATGGGAAACATATCTTTCTTTAGCGGCTGAGGAACCTTTAAAACATTATCGTGAGGTAATAGAAAGCCTTGGTGCAAATCCAGGCTGGGCAAAAACGCAGCAGGCGTTTCTCACCATGATTGACGAATATCTTTCCGTTGAACTTGCCAAACCGGTGGACGCCAATATCAGCGCTCATGAAGCAGGAGGACAGTTCCGTGTTGCCTTTGCGCATCAGTTTGTCCGCGGGGATGAAAAGGTTTTTTCCTATATGAAAGAAACCATGTTATCCCGTAAATGCTACGCCGACGATCATCTATATCATGGATATGTGGACTGTCACGAAGTCCATCATGAAATTGAAAACTATATTTATTTCCAAAATCCCCTCTGGTACCATAAATTTCCCGGTATGGACGTTGCGCTTGCATCTATATTGGACTTGGCGCACCATATTGGGAATTGGGAACCAAATGTCCCGGAATGGTATAACTGGGATAAACACGAATTTGTCAGCAACTGGCTCGGTACAAAAGGGGTAAGGGATTATCCCCCCTTTGATTACCAGGAAGGGAACCATTTCCGCTTTGTGGATGTGGCGCAGCTGGCTTACCTTGCCACAAAAAACCCGCGTTATCTGGAACTGGTGGAAGATTATTGCTGCCACTGGTGCGATCACATTGAAAACCACGCCGCAAAAGGGGAGCCTATTCCCTGTTCTATCCTGCCCCAGTCAGCCAGCATAATTGAGGCGGCAAAGGCAGGGGAAAATGTCGGAACCGGAAGCCAGTATCAGATATTTTACCATCTGGTTGCAGATAATACTATGTACGATATTGCCGGGTGCTTGCTGGATACTTATGCTGTTACCGGAAAAGAACGGTATCTGAAATGTGCAGAAGCCATGATTGACCAATTTGTTGCACACAGCGATGGAGGCCGCCCCGGACGCGGTTTGAAAGACGGCCAATGGATTGGTATGCCCAAGCCCGGCGGAAACCAATCGTCCAAATCTCATTTTGTAACAGACTGTAATTTCATCGCACGGCTTGCGCTCCGCCATAATCAAATTGCCCATTCGGATAAATATAAACCTGTCATTATGGACTGGGCAAATTCGATTGATGAAAAAAATAATGACTTTGACCAGATGATGCCTACTGTTCTGGTAGCCGCCCATTACTACGACGGAGACCCCAAGTGGTTGGAACGTGCTTATATGATGGCTTTGCGTGTGGCTGCGGTCAGTGAGGATTTGGATGAATTCCACCAGTGCAACTGGACCAGCTCCCGCCAAGGTACAAAATTCCTGATGGAATTGTTGTATACCCCTATGACGGGAGACGTAGAATTTGGAACCAGAGGAAATCTTCCGGTCCGGTTGTTTGCATGGGAAACACAGGGCCGCATGGGGCTTCCCAAAGAAGTTTCTGTTCGTATCTGGAGGAAACAGCCTGGGGTATACCAAATGGAAGCAGTCAACCTTGGGAACCAATCCGCAGAATGGCGGGGGAAAATGGCTTATGGTTCTGAATTTTCTGCTGTCCGGGATGGCAAAAAAATAGAAAGTTTTATACTGATGCCAGGGGAGACGGCGCAATTCCAGATTACCCTCCCCGAAGGATGCAAAACTGTTTATGGGGAGGTATGATTTATGGGATTCTTTAATACATTGGAAGAAGAACGCAAAAGAACCGGAAAATACCAGGGAGGCGTTCGGCTGATTGATGAAAAAAATGGAGCTGTTGCAGGCTGCTGCATTGGCGTTACCCACTCGGAACGCCGGGAATTGGGCAGGATGGATGTTCACGATGACCAGGAAGGGTTTTTGGTTTGGCATGGAACCGGAACAGCCCGGATTGGAGAGGAAACCATTGCCTTAAAACCGGGTGTGGCGATCATTGTCCCCGCAGGGGTAGGCCATTCAATGTGCTGCGGGCAGGACAGCGATTATATGGAAACCATCTGGTTCCATAGTGCGGTTCCTTCTGGTACATCTCCAAACATAACTGCAAAATGTTATACAGAGCTTGCATCCCTTTGGGAGAAAGGAATTTTATTGTCCGATGAAAACGGCTGTGTAGACGGCTGCCGCGCCGGGATTAGCTGGTATGAGGACACAGAATACCGTGGTGGCGGAAGCCATGAAGATCAAGAGGGGTTCTTTGTCCTGGAGGGTTCCGGTTTTGCCAAAATTGGAGATGAAGAATTTCCCGTAACGCCCGGAACGGCTTTCATTGCCCCAGCCCACACGCTTCATACCATCCGTCGGGATGGAAACTGTCCTCATGTGGCAGTATTCTGGTTTCACAGCGCACTGTAAACCAGTTATAAGTCCTTTGTCTGGAAAGGAGGGGTTCCCTATATGTGGACCCGTGAACAAGTTAAAACCAACGCAAAAGCTGTAATGGCAAAATATTATTGGATGATGATGGGGGTCAGCGCCCTTTATTCTGTACTGGCTGGCATGTTCAGCTCATCTTCCTCCGGCTTCTCTTCCTACCTGGAAAATAGTTCAGACAGTATGCCGGCGGAAGTTATCATTATACTTGCGTTTATTGTATTGGCTGTTTCAGTCGTGGGAATTATTTTCAATATTTTTGTTGTCAATCCCCTTGAAGTCGGAAAAGATCGCTTTTATATGTGTTCCAGATTGCAGCAGGCTGCCTTCGGAGAACTATTCTGTGCCTTTAAAAGCGGAAAAGGGTACTATCTCAATATTGTTAAAACACAGTTTCTACGCAGGCTGTATACAGGCTTATGGTCTTTGCTTTTTATCATTCCGGGAATTGTGAAAAGCTATGAATATTATATGGTTCCTTATATTTTAGCAGAAAATCCCAATATTTCCTCTGCCCGCGCTTTTGAACTGAGCAGGATTATGACCAACGGCGAGAAATGGAATATTTTTGTCCTGGAACTGTCTTTTATGGGCTGGCAGATTTTGGGTATGCTTGCCTGCTGTATTGGAACCTATTTTGTATTGCCCTATATGGATTCTACCTTTGCTGAACTGTATGAAGCTATGCGTGCCAAGGTTTTTGATATGGGTGTTACTGGAGAGGACGAACTTTGTAATTTCTGGTATCCTGAAAACGGCCAAAGCTGCTAAATTTTCTCTACCCTGGATTTTCACAAATCCAGGGCTTTTTATTCCTGAAATAAAAATTATTAAATTATGCAATAATTTTACCCAAAATCACCACTATAAGAAATGGAAAGCTGTTTCAGCGGTGAAAGAGGGGGATGATAAAGCCAAATTCTTCAGAAAAATTGAAATATGGATTGACGAAAGGGAAAACTTCAACTATATTAATAAATACGGGCTTTTTCACACAAGAAGTCTTTTTGCCAATACCGACAAGAAGGAGCAATACAAAATGATAAAAAAACGCCGATATTCTGTAATAGCTGTCCTGGCGGCTGTAATGATTGCAATAACTGGATGTCAAAGCCGAACTTCGTCCCCGGAGCCTTCCTCAAGCGAACCTTCCTCTTCCAGTTCCAGCAGTGAGCCGGAAGATACCCGCCCCCCTTATTTATTTGTAAACCCGCTTGACCCGGCAGGGATCATTGTGCCGGGAATCCGCCCGGAACAGGTGGAGACTTACGATTTTACTGGCAGAGTGACGGAATCCCGAACCATTAATACAGACGTTGGAGCGCATCTGTTCATCCCGGATACCCGGATTGACGAGCCGATTCTGACTTCTTCTCAGTATAGTAATGGGATGGAAGGGCTTCAGGCAATTTATGACCAAACGTATAACCGTCTAAATTGGAGAAGAGAAAGTACAGGTTATGGTGGGTATGGTGTAGCGTATCTGCATAATCGAGCCAATATTAATTCACGCGCTGAACTTTCCCCAAATCTGGTTATTTTTGGGCATAATACTGGTATGCCATATGGGCAAACCTATAATGCTTCTATTCCCGTGAAAGATCTTCCAGATGGGGCGATGTTTGCACAGCTTTATAAATTCTTAGACGAAGAATTTGCCACAAACCATCCTTATTTGTTCTTCTCTACCGAAAAGGAAAACTATATTTATCAAATTTTTGCCGTTTATTGGACGGAAGCATATTCCAATCCCCCCTACTGGTCCAGCGGGATCAGCCAGAGTGATGCACTGAAAGTAGCCCAAAGCGCTCAGGAACGGTCTCAATGGATTTATGACGATGTTAAGCTTCAGGATGGAGACAGATATCTTACATTGTCTACCTGTACCTATTCTATTACTACGAACCTTCATGCAGCAGAATCTTACCGGTTTGTGGTACAGGGCCGCTTGCTGCCTGAAAATGCAAGGCTTTCCCCTACAGCCAAAATTACCAAAAATCCTTCCCCCAAGCAGCCCCAGGTATAATTTTTGATAGAATTTTAAATATTCTGTTACATTCCCTTGCACTCAATGAATTCTCATGCTATATTTTAATACACGGGCAGTCTTTTCCAGCATTATTCCATGTAAAAATAAAAGATTAACAGTAAAAAGGAGTCCTGAAATTATGAAGAAATTCCACTTCAAGAAAGCGGCAGCCATATTGCTGGCTGCAATGATGGTCTTTGCAGCCGGATGTTCCCGCGACGCCTCAACCAGCTCTGATTCCAGCTCAACGTCTGCTTCTACCTCTGATAGCAGCAGTAAGGGAAGTTCTAAATCTTCCAGCAAGTCCTCCTCCCAGGATATGAGCAAGCCGGAAATCAAGGTATATGACAACGTTTCCAAAGTCCAGGATGCGATTAAAGTCAACAAGGACGTTGGCGGATATATATACATTCCTAATACCACTGTTGACGAGCCGGTTGTCAGCGGCAAGAATTACAGCACAGTTGATGAATTCTGGGCTACCTATGATACGGTAAACGACCGCCGGAACTGGAAAAAAGAGAAGGTCAACAGCGGCGTTACAGGCGCTTTTTATATGCACTTCAACGCAAAGTATGATTCCAGGGACGATCTTTCCCATAACCTGGTTATTTTCGGGCATAATCCTGGACGGCTTGACCCTAATACAAGATATGACGCCGCCCCCCTTGAAGACCTCCCTGATGCAATGATGTTTGCCCAGCTTTACAAATATCTTGATGAGGATTTTGCCAAAAAGAATCCCTATATTTACTTCTCTACCAATAATGAAAATTACATTTACCAGGTGTTCGCCGCTTATTATACAGAAGCAGAGACAGATCCCAAATATTACTCCAGCAATCTGGATGCAAAAGATGCTCTCACTGTTGCAAAAGAGGCTGTCAAACGTTCGCAGATGAATTATAAAGATGTGAAGCTGGAAGAAGGGGACAAGTTTATCACCCTTTCCACCTGCACCTATGAGTTTACCGAAGGTATGACTCCCGCACAGGCTTTGGAAGCCTCTGACAAGCACCGTTATGTGGTTATGGGGAAACTGCTTCCTGCCAACGCCAGAGGAGATGCAACTGCAAATGTTGCTAAAAACCCATCTCCCAAAATGCCGGCGGATGTAGCATAAACTGTATAAGTTTCTATATTTTGGGGGAGATGTTTTTAAAAATCTCCCCCTAAGGGGTAGTGTGACATGAGAAAAAAATTTTTAAACATTTTAGCGGCTGCTTCTGTTATCTTTTCACTGTCTGCCTGTTCCAGCGGCGAAACAAGCAGTTCCAGTGAAATATCTTCTGTTTTACTAAGTTCTTCAGTTTCATCCAGTTCATCTTCATCAATTTCTTCTTCCAGCAGTTCTGTTCCAAGTTCCAGTTCAGAACCCGAACCTGAGAAGTTTGATATTTCTAAGGTTGACAATACGCAGAAAGTTGTGGATGCAAAAAATATTAATGAAGATGTTGGCGGCTATTTGTATATTCCTGATACCAAGATAGATACGCCTGTGCTTGATTATACTATAAATTACGAAAAATTTTGGGATTTTTATGACTTTTATTATGGCAGAAAAGAAGAAGAAACCAAGAAAAAGTTAAGTGTATTAAACTGGGAGAAAAAAGAGATCGGAAAGTTTGCGGCAGGAAGCCCGTACCTATATTCTCAGCCTGTATATGACTCAAGAGAAAATTTGAGTTTTAATTTGGCTGTTATGGGATATAATATAGGAGTGTTAGATCCAACTGTATTTGAAAAAGTATCAGAAGAAATAGCTCAAGCTTCCAGTGAAGAGGATAAAGAAGAAAGACGTAAGTTTCTTAATGAAATAGTCAGTGATTATCCAGACGGATTAGAATTTGCCCAATTATTCCACTTTTTAGATCAAGATTTTACAGAATCTCACCCTTACATTGTTTTTTCAAATGAAAAAGAAAACTTTATATATGAAATTTTTTCTGTTGGCTATATAGAAGATGAGCCAAAGTATAAATATTACAGAAGCAATATTAGCCAAGAGGATGCTTATCATATGGCGGAACAGGCAGTCAGCCATTCAATCTGGCTGTATCCAGATATAACTATTACAGATGAAGATAAATTTATCACTTTGTCTACTACTCCATATGGTTATTATGAAGATGTATATGACAATGAACAAATCCGCTTTGTTGTGACAGGGCGTCTTCTTCCAAAGGATAGTACATACAATGAAACCTGTAAAATAGAGAAAAATCCTTCTCCAGTAGAACCAGTTTTAAGAGAAAAGAAATCAAAGTAAACTTATCCCTCCCCAGCGGTCTTTTTGCTGGGGAGGTCTGTTTTTCGCCTCTGTTTCATGTTTGATAAAAATAAAATCATCCAATATTATCAAGGTATAACGTTAAAACGGAAAGGAATGTAAATCAATGGGGCAGCTTTCGCATGAAATCCTCTCCCTGCAAAATGCAGGGGAATATGAAGCTTTTGCCAAATCCCACCGTTACGGCAGTTTTATGCAGTCCGTCAACTGGACCAAAGTAAAAGAAAACTGGGGACATGAAATCATTGTCGTACGTGACAGCAGCGGGGCAGTCTGTGCAGGGACGCTGGTTTTAATCAAAAAGCTGCCCCTGGGGTATACCATGTTATATTCCCCCCGCGGTCCGGTCTGCGATTATCTAAACAAGGGGCAGATGGAGGAAATTTTATTTGGTATTAAAGAACTTGCCAAAAAACACAAAGCATTTTTTTATAAATGCGATCCCATGGTAGAAGAAACCGACCGTTCAGTAATTGATATGTTTCGCGCCCTGGGCTATCAAATCAAAGAGGGCTGCTCTGAAAGCGAAACAGTACAGAGGCGTTTCAATTATATCCTGCCTGATATCCAGGGCAAAACGCCGGACGAAGTAATTGCATCCTTCAGCCAGAAAACAAGGTACAACATCCGTGTGGCGAAACGCCATCAGGTAGAATGCCGGATATGCGGCAAAGAGGGGTTGGATGACTTTGTTATGCTGTCCCGCATTACGGCAGAGCGGGATAATTTTACTGATCGTTCCAAGGAATATTATGCCAAAATGCTGGATGCGTTTGGAGAGGATATGCGTCTCTATCTCTGTTATTATGAGGGCACTCCCTTATCGGGGGCTATGTGCTGCCGGTATGCGGGGAAAACCAACTATATTTTCGGCGCGTCGGACAGCAAATACCGCAACGTTATGCCCAACTATCTGATGCAGTGGGAGATGATTAACTGGGCGTTGGAAGGCAACTGTTATATTTATGATTTTCTGGGCATACCAGTCAACTGCGACCCTGGCAGTCCTATGTATGGGGTGTACCGTTTCAAAAAGGGATTTAACGGGCGCGCAGTAGGGTATGCAGGGGAATTTGATTATATTTTCCGGCCATCCATGCACCGACTGTTTACAACAGCCCAGGAAGTGCGGCGGCGTTATTACGATTTCCGTCGTAAACTGCACCAAAAACGGGAAGAAAGCCGTTCTACAGCCAATTCTCCAACAGATAAAGAAAATGGGAAAAGCCAACAGGAACAGGAGGGAAAATAAGCCATGGAAATTTTAAAAAAGGAACAATATCCCGAATATGAGGAATTTGTTCAAACCCATCCCAACGGCGGATTTACCCAATCCGTGAACTGGACAAAAGTAAAAAACAACTGGCAGTATGAAATAGTAGTGTCGCGGAACAAGTGGGGAAAAATAATAGGCGGGGCTCTAATATTGATTATGAAAATGCCAGTGGTAGGCGCTTCCATGCTTTACTGTCCCAGAGGCCCAGTCTGCGACTACAATGACAAAGAGGCTTTAAAAGATATTTTAGAGGGCGCTTTGGAAGTGGCAAAACAGTATTCCGGGTATATTTTAAAGTGGGATCCCTGCATTATGGCTGACGATTTGAATACCATTTCCCTTTTGAAAGATTTGGGCTTTTCTTTCCAGCCCAACGCCAAACATCATGAAACCATTCAAACACGCCACAACTATCTGATTCGGCTGCCGCAGTCCGGTACTGCGGACGACTTGTTTATGACGATTGGAAGAAAATCCCGGTATTGTGTCCGATATGCTTTGAAAAACGGCGTGGAGTGCCGCGTTTGCAGTATTCAGGATGGACTGGATGATTTTTACCGGATTTATCAGGATACCGGTGCAAGGGACAGCTTTTCTATTCGGCCTAAGGAATATCTGGAACGTTTCCTGACCGCTTATGGGGATAATATACGGCTGTATCTCACTTATTTCCAAAATGAACCCATTACTGGAGCCATTACGGTACAATATGCCGGAAAAACCTGCCATGTTTATGGCGCTACCTCTAACCAGCATCGAGAACTTAACGCCAATTATCTGATGCAGTGGGAAATGATCCAATGGGCTTTTTTGAACCATTGCCAGATCTATGATTTTCAGGGGGTTACCATTGACCCGGCAGAGGACGAACATCTTTATGGTGTTTATCTATTTAAAAAAAGTTTTAAAAATGGCGAATTGGTGGAATATGCCGGGGAGTTTAACTACATTATTAATCCAACAGCATATACACTGGTCCAGAGTGCGCAAAAAGCCAAGGAAAAACTTGGTGCTATTAAGAAAAAGTTTTCTAATGGGGATAGGCTCTAAGATCAGCCCTAAAGGGTAAATGAAAAAGGTTTGAAGAGTCCAGAGGGACTTTCCTAAAAAGTCCCTCTGGTCGCGCCCGCAGGCGCGAAACTCCTTTGTTTAAAGAAAGCTTCATACAAACGAAAAAAGCAAAACCCTAACAATCCCGTCAACATTTGAGTGAAAAATAATAACAGATTGTCTAAACGGCTTAAACAATGGTTTTAAGCCGTTTGCTATTTTCTACTAATATAACCATCAAACTATTGTATGAAAAGTTTGACAAAATAAATATACTGTTTGTTATTTATCAAACCAGAAAAAGCTCAAATAAAAAGCCATTTTTTATATTTAGCAGAAGAAACCTAAAAAGCAGCCCGGAAAAATGCCGAAAGGATATTGCAGATTTCCTAAAAAGCGTATACAATAATAAGGGTGTGTTGTTAAAATTGAAAAAGGAGACAGCTCATTGAAACAAAAGAAATTATCTTGGGGAAAATACTGGCCGCTTGTAATTATCCTGATAGTATTTTTTTCCAGCCTGATGTGGGAGCATAGGAAAGCAAGCCTGGAGTCTGTTCCAGTTACGAAAGTGGATTTTGCAATGGATACAGTCATCCAATATTGTTTCTATGGGGAAAATGCCCAAAAAGCCCTGGAAGAATGTGAAAGCCTTCTATTGGAATTGGAAGGAAAATTTACCTGTTCGGAAACCTATGGGTCAGGGAAAGGGGAGATTTTGCAGGTCAACCAAATGGCAGGAAAAAAAGCGGTGCCAGTCTCACCGGAAACCTTTCAATTATTGCTTCGATCTCTGGAATTAAGGGAACAGACCAGCGGACTTTTTGATGTTACAATCGGTCCATTAACAGCACTGTGGAATATTATGGGGGACTCCCCCTCTGTTCCTCCGCAGGAAGAAATAGAAACCGCTTTATCCCTTGTAGGAGAGGGAATATTTTTAGAACAAGATAAACAGGAAGTTTATTTACAGCGGGAAGGCCAGCGAATAGATTTAGGAGCTGTTGCAAAAGGCTGCGCCTGCGACCTGCTCAGAGAAGTTTGCCAAAAAAATGGAATTGTTAAGGGTTATTTGTCCTTAGGCGGTAATATGATGGTTTTACCGGACAGCAAGGAAATGCGTTTTGGATTACAGAACCCTTTGAACGGCGGAGAGGCTTCCGCAATCGCTACATTCTCCCTGGAAGGACAGACAATGGCCACTGCCGGAGGATATGAACGGTACTTTGAGCAAAACGGCGTTCGGTACTGCCATATTCTAGACCCGCGTACCGGATGGCCCGCCCAAACGGATCTGCTCAGCGCCTCTGTCATTTCAGAAGACGGCGCACTAGCAGATGCGCTTTCAACGGCACTGTTTTTAATGGGCCGTGAAAAAGCGCTTGCCTTTCTGGAAAACGTTCCTTGTCATGCTGTTCTGGTTGATTCTGACCGACAGGTCTGGCTGTATGGGGATATTGAAGAAAAATTTCAGTTTCAGCTTTTGGAATCCTCTGGATACCGTTTGGCAGAATAAAGCCTTTTCCCGATTGATAGGAGGAGATGTTGTTGCCTGGTACACATAAAGAAAGCCCTGCCCGTTTTATTGCACATATTGGAATTCTGACAGCCCTTTCCGCTGCCCTTTCATTTTTAGAATGGCTCCTTCCTCCTGTTCCCGGCCTGCCCCCCGGAATTAAACTTGGGCTTGCGAATGTGGTTGTTATGTTTACCCTCTTTTGCTGCGGTGTAAAAGATGCTTTTGTCGTATCCCTGCTGAAATCTGCCTTTGTCTTTTTTGGAAGGGGATGGGCTGCATTTGCCCTCAGCTTAACGGGAAGCCTGCTGTCTGTTGCAGTGATGGTTTTGGTTTCACGCCTTTTGTCAGGAAAGAAAAATTATAAGTTAATCAGCGTTTTCGGAGCTGTAAGCCATAATATAGGTCAGCTTTCTGCTGCTGTTGCCGTATTGGGAACAGGCGGTTTTTTATGGTACTATCTCCCTGTTATGATTGCTGCGGGGGCTGCAATGGGATTTGCGACTGGAATTGTGTTACAGGTAGTTTCCCCGGCTCTGGAAAAAATCCCCCTTGCCCCCAAATACCAGGAAGAACATATTTAACTTAAGTTTTATGCTGTTATCTTAATTTTCTTCTTTTCTGTTTTAGGGACATCATCCGACTGAAAAGGAATCCTTCAAGTGCGTCAAATTCCTGACGGTCTGTGTTCAGCAAAGCTGAACCAGCATTCAGTGGGTTTTCAGGAGTACAGTTTTGCTGTATATCCTTTGGATCCGAAACCTTTTTAATCTGCCATAGGCAGTTCTCACCAAAGGCTGTGCCCGCAAATTGGCTTTATGATACTCAATTTATTTTGCAGGACATTGTTTTCTTTGCCTATTTAAAGGCTGGATATATGATTTTTTGCCTGAATCCACATTTAATGGACGGCATAAGATAGGAGGAACAGAAACGTGTCAAAAGATGTAATCAGGTCGTTGAAAGGCGTTGCAGTACATCACTATAAAAATACAGAGGATTATGTGACGGAAACAATGCCAGAACCCGACCGGGTATGCCTGCCCTGTGTGCAGCATATGGGTGTTCCCTGTACACCAGTTGTCAAGGCAGGAGAACTCGTCAAGGTTGGCCAACTGGTAGCAGATTGTGAAAAGCCCTTCTCCTCTCCGATTTATTCCAGCATATCGGGAAAAGTTGTGGCATTAGAGGATTTTATTAATCCTCAGGGTGCGCGAACCCAGGCGATTGTCATTGAAGCAGATCACAAACAGGAACTTTTGGAAACCATAGCACCCCCTGAAGTAACAGATACCGCCAGTTTTCTGAAAGCTGTTCGTGCGTCCGGCCTGGTGGGATTAGGCGGGGCAGGATTTCCAACCCATATCAAATTGTCCCTGCGCGAGCCGGAAAAAGTTGATACTTTGGTAATCAATATTGCAGAATGTGAGCCATATATCACCTCAGATTACCGGAATGTAATGGAAGACGGTACAGATATTATTGACGGAATCGATCTGGTTCGGAAATATGTCGGGAAAATCCAAAATGTATACATAGGTGTAGAGGACAACAAGCCCAAAGCAATCCAGAGGCTTCAGGTTTTAGCACAGGGAAAGCCTTATATAAAGGTGTTCCCCATGCACTCCCAGTACCCCAAGGGTGCAGAGAAAGTTTTAATTTACGAAACAACCGGGCGGGTAGTTGGAGATGGCATGATCCCTGCTGATGTAGGCGTAATTGTAATGAATGGAACTTCTATTGCATTTCTTGCACAGTATATGCGGACAGGCATGCCGCTGATTTCTAAACGCATTACGGTAGATGGTTCGGCAGTAGCGGCTCCTAAAAATATCCGGGTACCATTAGGGACGCGGTTTGCAGATATTATCCAGTTCTGCGGGGGATACAAGCAGGAACCGAAAAAAATGCTTATGGGCGGCCCTATGATGGGGATTACAATATTTGATGAAAACTATCCGCTAATCAAAAACAATAACGCCGTCCTCTGCTTTGGAGAAGCGGAAACAAAGGCGATACCAGAATCAGCCTGTATCCGGTGCGGGCGCTGTGTGAGGGCATGTCCTTTCCAGTTAATGCCAGCAGCCATTGACAGGGCATATAAAGCCAGAGATGTGGAAAAATTGAAGGCGCTATATGTGGGACGGTGTATGGAATGTGGATGCTGTTCTTATGTCTGCCCTGCCAAACGGAACCTGGTTCTTACAAACCGTTTGGCAAAAGGCTTCCTGCGGGAAATTTCGTCTAAATGAGGTGATTGAGAGTGAGTCAAGTCAGCCAGTCTAACCAGACACATCAAAATTTGGTGGTTATGCCTTCGCCCCATATTAAGGACAGAGCGACCACTTCAAGCGTAATGCTGGACGTACTTATTGCCCTAGCGCCGACGATTATAGCGTCTGCATTTCTGTTTGGTCCGCGAACCATCCTTTTAACAGCGGTATGTGTGGGCTGCTGTGTTGGTTTTGAATACCTGTTCTGCATGGTGGCAAAGCGCGAGCATACCATCCGGGATCTTAGTGCCTGTGTAACGGGCGTGCTCCTGGCTATGAACCTTCCCGCTTCCTTTCCCATTTGGATGGCGGTGATTGGATGTTTTGCAGCTATTGTAATCACAAAGGAACTGTTTGGGGGAATTGGGCAGAATTTTGCCAACCCTGCTTTGGTAGGACGTATTGTTTTATTTGTATCGTTTGCAAAGTATATGACCGACTGGAATACCAGCAGCGGATTAGTTGTTGCAAGCGCCACCCCTTTGGGAATGCTGGCCGCCGGGAATACGGAGCTTCCCTCTTACCTGAACCTGTTCCTGGGGATGAAGGGCGGCGTATTGGGCGAAACCTGTATTTTAACCCTGCTCATTGGCGGGATTTATCTGGTATGGCGCAAAGTGATTACCCCTACTATCCCCCTTGTATACATCGGAACCGTTTTTGTATTGTGTTTCCTGCTGGGAGCTGATCCGCTGTATCATATTTTATCCGGCGGGCTTTTCCTGGGGGCAATCTTTATGGCAACCGATTACACCACTTCCCCTGTAACAGAAAAGGGAAAGGTGGTTTTTGCCATAGGCTGCGGCTTGATTACAGTAATCATCCGGCTGTATGGCTCCTATGCGGAAGGCGTATCTTTTGCAATTCTGCTGATGAATATTCTCACCCCGCATATTGATAATTTGACCAGACAGGTTCCCTTTGGAGGTGTACAGAAGAAATGAGCAGTTCTGTTGAGAAACAAGGAAATCCCATGAAAGAATTTGTAATGCCTGCCGGAATACTGACCCTGATCTGCACCATAGCTGCTGCTGCGCTGGTCTGCACCTATCAGGTGACAAACCCTATTATTGAAGAAAATACCCGGAAAGCTGCCGATGCTGCCCGTGCAGAAGTATATACAGGGGTATCCGGTTTTGAGGAGCTTTCTGCCGAAGGGTTGGAAAACTGTACAGAAGTTTATAAAACCTCCGGCGGCGAGGGATATGTCTTTACAACCACGTCAAAAGGATTTGGCGGAACCATTAAGGTTATGACCGCCATTTCCCAGGACGGCAAGATTGTCGGGGTGAAAGTTCTGGAGAACTCTGAAACACCCGGACTAGGCTCCCGCGCAATGGAGGCGGTTCATCTCAGCCAGTATCAGAGCAAGGACAGCAGCCTTTCCGGGATTGAATACATCACCGGTGTTACGATTTCCTCCAAAGGCGTAAACACGGCGATCCAATCTGCCTTTGAAGCATTTGACACGGTAAAAGGGCAGTAAAAGAAGGAGGTAAGGGCTATGTCTAACAAAATAAAGATACTTATAAACGGTATTATCCGGGAAAACCCGGTTTTGGTTCTGGTGCTTGGCACCTGTCCTACTCTGGCGGTTACCACCCTGGCGGTCAACGGTTTGGGAATGGGTCTGGCTGCTACTCTTGTTCTGATGGGTTCCAATGTGGCAATCTCGTTATTAAAAAAGGTAATCCCCGACAAGGTCAGGATTCCCGCCTATATTGTCATTATTGCTGCCTTTGTAACGGTGGTTGAGTTTTTAGTACACGCTTATGTACCCTCTCTTTACGATGCATTGGGCGTATTTCTGCCCCTGATTACAGTCAACTGTATTATTCTTGGCCGCGCTGAGATGTTCGCCAACAAAAACAAGGTTCTGGATTCCCTTTTTGATGGAATCGGGATGGGGCTGGGCTTTACGCTGGCGTTGGTGATTATTGGTTCTATCCGTGAAATCGTAGGGATGGGAACCTGGTTTGGAATTACGCTGACAGCGAATCTGTTTGATTCCATGACGCTGTTTTCTTTGGCTCCTGGAGGCTTCTTTGTGTTTGGGTGCGTTGTCGCGCTGGCGAACAAGCTTACGAAGGGCCGCACTCTTAAAAATCACAAGGAAAGCGGCTGCACCGGATGTCCTGCGGCAGCGGCATGTTCCGCGTTTAATGGCGGGAAAGGAGAGTAATAGACAATGAAAGGCTTTTTAATGATTCTGGTTGGCGCGGTACTGGTCAACAACTTTGTCCTTTCCAAATTTATGGGCATCTGCCCTTTTCTGGGAGTTTCTAAAAAGCTGGATTCCGCTACAGGAATGAGCGTTGCTGTTATCTTCGTTATGACGATGGCTACTGCTGTTACATATCCAATTTATACCTATTTGCTTTATCCTAATTTTATCTACCTGCGGACGCTTGTATTTATTTTAGTAATTGCTGCCCTTGTTCAGCTAGTAGAGATTATTTTGAAAAAGTTTATTCCTGCCCTCCATTCTACTTTGGGCATTTACCTGCCGCTGATTACCACAAACTGTGCTGTTTTAGGCGTAACGGTGCTGAACATTGATGAAGGTTATAATTTTGCCCAGTCCATTGTAAACGCGATTGGAGCGGGAATCGGATTTTTGGTTGCTATGGTACTGTTTAATGGCGTGCGCCAGAGGATTGAAGGCAACGATATCCCCAAAACCTTCCAAGGACTGCCCAGTATTTTGATTGCCGCTTCTATTGTTTCCCTTGCGTTTATGGGATTTTCTGGAGTGGTAGAAGGCTTGTTCGCTTGATTTCATCTATATTGAGGGTAGGAGATTTGCCATGAATACTATCATTTTCCCAATTATTGTTGTCCTGATTATAGGGTGTATCTCCGGGGTATGCCTTGCGGTAGCATCTAAATTTTTTGCCGTAAAAACAGATGAACGGGTTTCCCAGGTGCGGGAGGTTCTGCCAGGGGCAAACTGCGGCGCCTGCGGGTATTCCGGCTGTGATGGATATGCTGCCGCTGCTGTTGAGGGTGCTGCTGTGAATTTATGTGTTCCCGGCGGATCGGAAACCGCTAAAAAAATCGGCGCTATTTTAGGCGTTGAAAGCGGCGATGTTGTGCCAATGGTTGCTGTTGTCCACTGTTCCGGGAATTCTAATGTCACTGAATTTGTCATGGACTATGAAGGCCCTAAGACCTGTTTAGCATGTAATTCCTTTTATCAGGGGAGAAGAAGCTGCAGCCATGCCTGTTTGGGGTATGGGGACTGTGTTGCCGCCTGTCAATATGGCGCAATTTCTATAGAGAATGATATTGCTGTTGTAGACAGGACTTTATGCGTTGGGTGCGGAATGTGCGCAAAACAATGTCCAAACCATTTAATTGAAATTATTCCTGCAACAGCAAGGGCTTTTGTTGCCTGTTCAAGCTGCGATAAGGGCGCATATACCAGGAAAGTTTGTAAGGCGGGATGTATTGGGTGTAAGAAGTGCGAGAAATCCTGTCCCAATGGCGCAGCCAAAGTAATAAATAACCTAGCATCTATTGACTCGGCGCTATGTGTAAATTGCGGGGAATGTGCGAAACAGTGCCCAACAGGTGCAATCCAGTTCTGTATGCCAAAAATCCAAAGTTCCGAGCGATGACCTGAAAATATATAAAAGCTGATACGATTAAAAGCTTTGGCCGCTTTCTCGAAAGTGGCAGGGGTCCAGGGGGCAGAGCCACTGGTCGCGCCCGCAGGCGCGAAACTCCCCTGCACAAACTAAAAAATAAGGAAAAGCAGCCCTAAAAAGGGAAAAGAAAGAACATAAATGAAAAAGCCCGTTTTCGTAAGAAAACCACCTAAGTGGAATCGCCAAGCTTTATTTTCGTAAAACATTGCAGTAGGGGAAAATAAGGGCTTTTCACCCCAGCGAATTCTACATTCGCGGACGTTGCCGCCCAGCTAATGTAAACGTAAAAGCAAAAGTTCCATTTTCAGGGACACAGAACATGTTAAAAAGGGCTGTGAGAAAGGCAGTTGTTTTATGCTTTTCTCACAGCTCATAATTTTATTACAGTGAGGTATCATCCTTGTACTGGTCCACAGCTTCCAAGTCAATTCCGTTTCTGGTAAATATGCGTAAATATCCTCACATTGGTGTTGGACGTTTACTGGAATTTGAACCACTCTTTCAGTTTTATAAACCATCTCTAAATATCTTTCTCGATAGTCCGGCATTTTATCACCCTGTTTTATGACAAGACCGTTAAAACTATTTTTACATTAGAAATTTCTATGGTATTAAAACAATTTATTTCATATAGAATATTAAAGAGAGGTGTTAAAAAGTTATGAAGAAAAAAGTATTGGCGCTGTTCATGGTCATCAGCATTGTATTTTCTGTAACAGGTTGTAAGATAAACAGCAGTGAACGTTTAAAGCGCAACGATTTTTATGAGTATATCAATCAGGAGCTCTTATCTGAAATAGAACTGACAGCAAAAGATGCCTATTGGGATTGGTTTGGTGAACTTAATGCCATCATATTGCACGATATGAGAGATATTATTACAGAGTTGTCGGAGGATGGCATAGATTATGAAAGAGGAAGTTCTGAACAAAAAATAAAGGATCTATATGAATGCGTCTCTGATATGGATAACCGCAACCAGACAGGGCTTGGCCCGCTTCAACCGCATTTGGACAGTATACGCAACGCAGCTAGTATTGCAGAATATGCAGATGCACTTGCAAAATTATCCGATGAGTTTGGGTTCAGCAGCATTGTTGGCGGTTATACCATTATGCAGGACAAAACAGATTCCAGCGAATATGCAGTTTATTTAATGTACGCAGATACCTTGATTGGCAAGGAATATATTGAGGGAGAGAATACTCAGGAATATGTACAGATGTACCTTGACTATATAAAAAATATGCTTATGGAATTCGGTATGTCAGAAGATGAGGCTGTCCAAAGTACAGATTCCATTGAAAAACTTCTGCGGGATATCTGTGCCTCCTCGCTGACAACAGAACAGAGGTATGATCCTTCCCTGACCTATAATGTATATACAGAACAGGAATTACAGGCCCTTTATACCAATATAGATGTTCCCAAGATGCTGAAAACGCTACAGGTAGACGGACAAGATAAATATATTGTGACGGATGTGGAACAGGCTGAAAAAATTAACTCCCTGCTGGTAGAGGAAAACTTACAGGCATTGAAAGATTATTCAACCTTTGTCATGCTCAACGACACAGCAGAATATGCCGGGGAGGCTTATGTCAGGCTTAACAGGGACATGCAAAACGCATTGTATGGCATTACAGAAAATCGGGATGATAAAGATATCTGGATGAATCTCACGCAGGAACTGCTCCCTTGGGATTTTGGTATGATCTATGTGGAAGATCATTTTTCCGCCGAAGATAAAAAGGCGGTAGAAGATATGATTGAAATCATTTTAGAAGAATATGAGGAAATTCTGAACCGGCAGGAATGGATGAGCGATGCAACGAAACAAAAAGCAATTCGCAAGCTGGAAACAATGACTGTCAAAATAGGATATCCCGACCAGTGGCCGGCTGCACGGGATATGATGCAGATAACGCCCATATCAGAAGGCGGCAGCCTGCTTTCTAATCTTTTAATCAGTATGCAGGTGGCTATTGAAGACACCCGAAACAAGCTTGGAACAAAAGTTGACCGTTCAGAATGGGATGTAGCCCCCCAAACCATCAACGCGATGTATGACCCTCTAAATAATGAAATTATTTTCCCAGCAGGAATCTTACAGGCTCCCTTCTATGACAGCGAATACAGCTATGGCGCTAATTGGGGAGGAATCGGGTTTATTATTGCCCATGAAGTCAGCCATGCCTTTGACTCAAGCGGCGCCCTCTACGATGAATATGGAAATTATAATGAATGGTGGTCAGATGAGGAATTTAACCAATACGTGGAATTATCGGAAGCCATCGTTGATTATTACAACCAATACGAGATATCAGGTACCCATGTAAATGGAGACCTTACTTTAATGGAAAATATTGCCGACCTGGGGGCAATAACCTGCGTTGCCTCCGCATTAGAAGGCAATTCCCAGGCTTTAGACGACGCTTTTCGGCAGCTTGCTTTTAACTGGGCTTCCAAGAGTACAGAAACCTTTATGGTATATTTGTTGAATACAGACACCCATTCCCCAAATAAAGTTAGGGTCAATGCTGTTCTCAGCTCATGCGATGCTTTTTATGAAATATATCAAATTAAAAAGTCTGATGGGATGTATGTTGCGCCGGACAGCAGGGTTGGAATCTGGAAATAACAGAAGGCCAAATTGTAAAATTATTTCATCCTCCCCGGAAAATCTTTTCAATCCTTGAAAAATGTGGTATCATAAATTTATCTTTTGGCTACAATAGAGGATATGGGAGATTTTTCCTCCACGCCGCAGACTGTGATGGGAAAGGGAGTTTGAGATACTATGAATTGGCTGGATAAGTTAGAACGTAAATATGGCAGGTTTGGTATTCCAAATCTAATGCTGTATATTGTTACAACTATGCTGTTTGTTGCGATTTTTGATATTGTACTGCGGTTTCCATTGTCCAGTTACTTTTCACTTAATCGCGCAATGGTGATGAAAGGGCAAATCTGGCGGTTATTTACTTTTATTTTTGTCCCGCCTGCGTCCTCAGTTCTGACTTTAACGCTGGCGCTGTATTTCTACTACTTTATTGGTAGCACTTTGGAACGGGTATGGGGTACTTTCCGGTTTAATGTATACTACCTTTGTGGGCTTTTGGGATGTATGGCTGCTGGGTTGATTACTGGATATGGTTCTAATGATTACCTGAATCTCTCCTTGTTTTTGGCTTTTGCCTATTTGTTCCCCAATCATGAAGTCCTGCTCTTTTTCATTATCCCGATTAAAATGAAATACTTGGCTTATCTGGACTGGGCTCTGTTTGCAATAAGTCTTATTTTTGGGTCCTGGGCCAGCCGCGCTGCCGTTATTGCCTCTTTAATTAATTTCTTCCTGTTTTTTGGCCCAGATATCTGGTATCAGATTAAAATGCGCCGGGGAAATGCAACCCAGCGCAATTTTCGGAAGTATTACCGTAATAATCGCAACCGGTGGTAACTCCAGACTGCTTTATAAACACAAAATGATATAAAAAACCGTCGGAAGTAAATCCGACGGTTTTTTATTATTTACCCTAAGTATGATATGGCGGTTAAAGGCCAAATGA
Organism: uncultured Oscillospiraceae bacterium; assembly: GCA_910589145.1. Classification (GTDB taxonomy): domain Bacteria; phylum Bacillota; class Clostridia; order Oscillospirales; family Ruminococcaceae; genus UBA1405. The sequence goes on along the minus strand of CAJUSD010000004.1, from coordinate 89,206 downwards.
GTATTTGAACTTTACCAATCAAATCTTTACTGGATATATAAGGGGTTTCCCAAAATCTGGCATCCTCGGAATTTCCACGGTTATCCCCAAGGAATAAGTAGCATCCTTCTGGGACTGTAAATATCTTCTGCTCAACACCATACTGATTTTCTACATATTCTTCATTTAATTTTTCATTATTGATATAAACATTTCCTTTTTCGTCTATTCTGACTTTCTCCCCTGGAAGTCCTACAACCCTTTTTACAAGGCGCTCACCGAATTCCTCTGACCAGAATACAACACATTCGCCTCGCTCCACTTCTTTTTCTCCATGCAGGTAAGTTACAAACGTAACACTGCCTTTCGGGATAGCCGGCGTCATAGAGGCGGAAGGAACATATGCAATAAATATAAAATAGTGAAACACCATCCATAAAATGATAAACTCCACTAAAAACAAAAGAAGCGTTTTCAAATCAAATTTCTTTTTCTTCTTTTTGTTTTTTTCCTCTGTTTTTTCCTGTTTCAAAAAAGTCCCTCCCGCTATGCTGTTTCTTGTTGCAGTGTTTATCATACACTTAAAAAGTGAACATAATATGAAGTTGTTCTGCTTTTTGTCAAAATTTATGTTTATTTATAGGAGATGATACATCGGCGCCCCTAAAACCAGCTTTGTTCGTTCAGCTTATGTTTACTTTAAGCAAGGGTGGTTTCGCTTTTGGCAGGTTCATTTCAGCAGAGCAGCCAGAGGATCTTTTTAGGAAAGTGTCTTAATTTTTTTAATCCTTTTTTATCCGCCTTAGGATGTGCCCTCAAATTAGCTTTAAACTCCTAACAATTTCATCAATTCCTCATAACTATGCACTACATAATCTGGAAGTTCATCGTTAAATCCGGCTGGGCAATACCAACAGGTATCCAATCCTGCATTTTTCCCACCTTGGATATCAGAATTCAATGAATCCCCTATCACCAAAACCTGTTTTCTCTCCTCGTCCCCAATACCCATTTTTTCCAAAACCTTATTAAAAAAAAAGTTTTTGTGGTTTTTGGCATCCCAATTCCTCTGAAATAAACAAATAAGGGATATACTCCCGTATGGGGGAACGGTCAAACCTCCCATGCTGAGAAACAGAAAAGCCGTTAGTAACTATCGCCATGGTATAAACCCCGGCAAGTTTCCGGCACATCTCCAGCGCTCCAGGAAAAAGAATTCCGAAGCCGCCCAAAGCCGCAGCATAATGCTGGTCCATTTCCGGCCCCAGGCCGGGGTTTCCTCCCAGTTCAGCCAGCAATCTGGAAAAGCGCTCTTGTCTGATTTGCTCTCTGGGAATCTCCCCCAAATTAAACCGCTGCCAAAGTGCATGGTTAATACGGGAATAAAGGGAGATTGTTTCCTCATCACAGGAAAATCCATAATCTTTTAAAGTCTGTGCAATGGCGAACTTTTCCGACTGGGGAAAGTCAAAAAGCGTTTCATCTGCATCCAAAAGCAAATATCTATAATGTTTCATTTTGCTCCATCCTTTTTCTTTTTTAAGAAAGCGAAAAAATTCTTTTTCAGCGGTGGAATATAACCAGGCAGGTCAAAAAGCAGAGCACAAGCCATCAAATCCAGATTTTTCAGATGATGGCAAGTTCTCCCCTCGCAGCGGGAGTAAATCAAAACATCACATTTCTGGTCTCCCCATTGCAGTATAGACTGCCGAAAACAAATCTTAACAATTCGTTTTTTTGGAATTACAACTGTATGGAGATAAAACATCTGAGAATACCGAAGGGTAAAAATGTCCCCATCTCTGGACAGCCCAGAGGTATTAAAGTCCAAAATTCGAACTGTTAAAAACCAGAGTGCAGGAACCATAGTAATTAAGCCAACATAACGAATGACCTGAGCCCAGCTTGGCATCAACCGGCATAAAAGCCATGCACCCGCAGGCACTAAAAGACAGCACCATACAGCGTCCAGGAGAAATTTCATAACTGCCCCAAAATTCGGTTTAACAGAACGCGGGGAAGGTATCAGTTCCGGCGCGAGAATTTGGAGGGTTCGAGCTGCATCGCGGTTATTGGCTGCGGGAATTAATGCGGAAACATCTTCCTTATATTTGCCATAGCCTGCTGTATGGAGGAAGGCTGACTGCATCTGCAGGGCCTTTGTTGAAACCGATTGGCGGATATCCAAATAATTTACCTGAGACAAATCCAAAGTATAACTCCGATGGGTAAGGATTCCGCCGCGGATAAACAGGCTGTTTGCCTTGCGGGATACGAAAAGATTTTTATTTCGGATTAAGTTTGTAATAAAAGCAAGCGCCCACCCTCCTAAAAGAAGATAGGCCAGCGCTGCAGCAGCCGGAGGCACTCCAAAAGCTGCCAGCCGCGCCAGTTGTTCCAATGTACCATAAATACGTTCTGAAAATTCCTTTCCCATTAAATCACCTATACGGGAAATTGCAGCGGATGCCAAAAGAATTCCCGCAAGGGAATTAGAGGTTAATGCTGACAAAATAATAACATAAAATCCCTTCGGCCTGTACTCTCTTGGGGAAAACGGCGGGGATTTTAAGCTTGGCAGCAGGCTGTCTAGGATTGTAAACAGGTATTCTGCATCAGAACGGTATAACAGCATAGAGAAATCAGAATCTTTTGAGCTTCCGCCAGGCGTATCAGCGCGGAACTGTACAGCTCTGAAAGGCCGTAAATACCAGGGCCGTACAATAGACGCCCAGGAAATCTTGTCAAGCGGGATTCGACGGATTCGACGGAATATTACCCCTTGCCAAAGGATTAAACAATTTTCTTCAATACAATATCCCATGCAATACCAAACTGATATACCCATCCCCACAATTAACGCTACTACAGCAATGTCCATCCATGCACTGGCAAGCCAGGATTGAAAGCCCCCGCGCAGGGAAGCTAATAAGCCGCGAATCAGTGGGATGATTAATAAAACTAGGAACTTGCCTATGTTGAAAAGGATGCTGATAAAATGAGGACGGCGTTTCATCATTTTTGGAGTTCAACCCTTTCAGCGAAAATAGGAAAATGACTCATTTGCGGGCACAACTTAAGTTGGAAAAAATTTCGGATCTGGGAGTTATACAGCAAAGCTATGTGCAGCAAAGCTATGTGCAGCAAAGCTGCACTCCTCAAAAGCCCTCGGCAGGCAGGACAGCGCTTTTGCCGCAGACGCGAAACTCCCCCTTACCCAACAATTCAAACAACTTATTGGGTAAAAATCCTTGCCGGTTTACCCGCTTATCAGCCGCGCAGCTGCGGACACCAGCGCAGATAAGCGAAGTACCCCAGCTGCTATATTTCCTGATTGCATCCCCAAAGCCTCAATAGTTCGCCTTCTTCCCTGTCAACACACGGAATCGACATCCTGCCGCCTGCTAAAACAAAATTAACATTGCAGAGCCGAAATAACCGCTGTAATGGGGTTGCCGACATATTGACATATTGAATATTCTCTAAAAAAGCTGCCCCATACCTGGTATAGATAACCCCCCACCGTACATAAAGGGTCTTCCCGTCCAGACGATAGGCCAGTTTTAGATATTTAACCGGGAGCCAAACCATAGCCATAATTACAAAGCCGGTAATTACAGCAGCTGCGCAAAACTTCCATGCAAGGGATTGCGGCTGATAAAAGAAAAACAGAAAAAAAGCAGGAATAAACATAAAAAGGATAAGCCGTATCTGCCAAATATACATTGCCAAAGGACTGACACGCTTCAAGTTACTCAAAAGGGACGCAACCTCCTTCCGCGGCAGATAGAAGAGAGGGAAATGTGTATTAACGAACACCCCGCATCGTCAAAGCTATCCGCTTTTTCTTAGTATCTACAGAAAGCACTTTAACTTTCACAATATCGTTGACCCGTAAAATTTCAGAGGGATGCTTAACAAACTGGTCGCTGATCTGGGAAATGTGAACAAGCCCGTCCTCGTGAACTCCAATATCGACAAATGCACCAAAATCAACTACATTGCGAACCGTTCCGGTTAACTCCATGCCTTCCTTGAGCTGGGACATTTCCATTACATCAGTGCGGAGCAAAGGGGGAGGAAGCTGGTCGCGGGGATCTCTGCCAGGTTTGGAAAGTTCGGCAATGATATCCTCCAGCGTTGGTATACCAATTCCCAGGCTTTCTGAAAGGGTTTCATATCCCCTGGCCTTTGCCTGGCGTTCCAGCCCTGCTAAAGCGTCTTTTTTCCTAAGTTCCGGGCTGCTGAGGTCATACCCGCAGGTTTCCAAAAGCTTTTCCGCCGCCTGGTAGCTTTCGGGATGGACGGCAGTGTTGTCTAAAAGGGCCTCGCTTTCAGCTACACGGAGAAACCCGGCGCATTGTTCAAATGCTTTTTTCCCCAGCTTGTTGACCTTTAAAAGTTCCTTGCGGGAATGGAACGCGCCGTTTTCCTCCCGATATGCGATGATGTTTTTTGCTACAGAGGGTGTAATCCCTGCGATATGGGACAGCAAAGAATGGGATGCGGTATTTAAGTCCACGCCTACCGCATTTACACAGTCTTCCACCACTCCGGCAAGGGCTTCGTCTAAGGCGGCTTTGGGCATATCGTGCTGATATTGTCCAACCCCTATGGCTTTGGGATCAATTTTCACCAGTTCAGCCAGAGGATCCTGTAAACGGCGGGCAATAGAGACAGCACTCCTCAAAGAAACATCGTAATCAGGGAATTCTTCTGCAGCAAGTTTTGACGCGGAGTAAACTGACGCTCCTGCTTCGCTGACTACCATATAAGCTGCGGAAATCCCCGACTCCCGGAGCATTTCCGCCACAAACTGCTCTGACTCTCTGGAAGCAGTGCCGTTTCCGATGGCAATCGCTGTTACACGGTATTTCTGCATCAAGTTGAGCAGAACCCGTTTAGCATCCTCTACTTTGCTCTGCGGCGGAGTAGGATAAACCACCGACGTTTCCAAAACCCTGCCGGTTTCATCCACTACCGCAATTTTGCACCCAGTCCGATAGGCAGGGTCTAAACCTAATGTTACCTTTCCCTTTACTGGCGGCTGCATTAATAACTGCCGCAGGTTCAGCGCAAACACATGAATCGCCTGCTGTGCGGCTTTATCAGAGAGTTCATTGCGCAATTCCCTCTCTAAAGAGGGATGAATTAAACGTTCGTATGCGTCTGCTGCCGCTTCCCGAAAAACTTCCGAAAATTTCAGCGGGGTTTTGGGAGGAATGAGCTGTCCGCAAATCAGCCCAACTGCCCACTGATGGTCAACTTCTACCGATACCTTTAAAAAACCATCCCGCTCCCCTCTGTCAACAGCTAAAATCCGATGTCCCGGCATTTTTGCTGCTGCTTCGGTATAATCATAATAAATTTCATAGACATTTTCTTTTTTGACTTCTGTTTTCTGGGTTTTCTTTTGGGCAGCCTCCTTTGTGGTGACTGTACCGTTTTTTTCGTAGAAAGTACGAAGGAGGCCTCTTAAATCTGCCCTGTCTGAAATATCTTCTGCTACAATGTCCATAGCGCCCGCCAAGGCAGCTTCTGGGGTTTCAACGTTTTGCTCCTGGCTGACATATGCCGCCGCCTTTTCCAAAAGCTGGCTGCGGGTCATGGAAAAGCCTGCTATCAACTGTGCCAACGGTTCAAGCCCCTGTTCTCTGGCCATAGATGCGCGTGTCCGCCTTTTAGGGCGGAACGGGCGGTATATGTCTTCTAATGCGGCTAACGTTTCGGCCTTTTCCAGTTCTTTTTCTAATTCCGGGGTCATTTTTTCCTGCTGGGTAATTTGAGTACGGATTTCTTCCCTGCGTTTATCCATTCCCCGCAAATACTCCAACCGTTCAGAGAGGCTCCTTAAAAGCTGGTCGTCCATAGAACCGGTGACTTCCTTACGGTAACGGGCTATAAAGGGAATGGTGCATCCCTGGTCTATCAGCTCAACCGTTGCTGAAACCTTATCCTGGGGTTGGGCAAATTCCTGTGACAAAACCTTTATGATATCCATTTTATATTGATTCTCCTTGTTATTTCGTTGGGATATTTGTTCTATTTTACCATCTCTGTTTCTATTTCGCAAGGGGATAATTGGAGAGCTTTGGAAATCCTTCCCAATACGCAATAAAAGCTTTGTCCTCTTTAACAAAAAGAGACCAAAGCCTTTATTTTAACGTGGGTTCGATGAAAAGCCCTCTTTATTTTGAAGTCTGTCGGTTTTCAAAAAACTGAGCTGGCGGCCAGAGGGCTGTTGAAGGCAGCATTGTGCGCAGCGCCATCCTCGGAGCCGAAGCCTTTTTAATCCGCCTTAGGGGTATTTGTCCAGATTATAACTATATGTCTGCTTTTCCAGCGAATTTATTTTATGATTTATAATCTACCTTTGAACCATCATATGTCTTTGCAACCAGCTCCAGATAACGGCTCAAATTCATATTTTCAATTTCCTTTACATATGCATCCCATTCATCCAAGCTGCGGCGGCCAATGGCAAAGGCAGCAGAATTGCTCTTTACATACTCGTCAATCTCCGCTTTGAGAGTTGTAAACTCCTCCGCATCGGCCTCATCCTCATTCCAGGACAATGCAGGAATACCAGTCAGCACATGGTAAGGCTCATAAACCAAAGCTGCCTCATACAAAAGGGTATCCAAAGATCCATCCTCAGCGGCAGCGCCATAGCGGACATCTTCCCAGTCATGACGAGGGGTGGAATGGTTATACCAGACTACGTTCTGTAAAGCGGCCAGGTTAAACAAACGGTTATAGGATGTAGGATCACCATAGATGGATTTTTGATTAACAATCTCATAATCCACACCCTGTTCCACGCCATATTCCTGAATAATACGGCCATCCTTACTCAGCCAGTAATCCAGCCATTGCATAGCAACCTTGGGATTTTTGCAGGCGGTAGTAATGGTACACCGGGGTTTAAATTCACCGTAACCATTGGTAGCAGCCTGTTTAATTCCGGTAGGCCCGGTTAAAGGCTCTACAACCTGGTAATCGTTGGGGATAGTAGCAGCAGTACTGTCGATAACTTCCCCCTGGTAAGCGGCGGTAAAGCATCCAACAACTGTTTCCGCTTCAGAACCAACGTTAAGGATTGCCTTAAACTGGGCTTTATCTTGGGTAAAGGTTTCCTCTGCAATCAAACCCTGCTCATACAGGGAATGAATCCACGCCATAGCGTCCTTGTATCCATCCTGAACGCCTGCAAGCTGCCATGTGCCGGAATCATCCTTATAAACGCCGCGGATAGATTGCAGTTGAAAAGGATAAACCAGGTAGTAGAATGGACTCCCGCCCCATGCGCTCATAGATGACATATAGGGGATTTCGTCAGAAGCATTGCCGTTGCCATTCATATCCTGGTCCCGGAAGGCTTTCAGCATTTCTTCAAATTCAGCGGTAGTAGTGGGGGATTTGATTCCCAGCTTATCCAGCCACGCCTGTTTGACAAACATTTTATATGTAGAATACATATGCTTGCCGGTATCATTATACCAGAGAGAATAGATATGCCCATCAGGAGCAGTCAGGTAATCCTTGTATTCTGGATGATCCTTGAAAACCTGGTTTGCCCAATAAGCATAATTGTTAATCAAATCATCCAAAGGCTCGATTACCCCGCCGTTGCGCATCATAAGGAGCTGGTCGGTGGTAAGTTCGCAGGAGTAGATGTCAGGCCAATCGTCACTGGCATAGCTCAGGTTTAGCTGTGTGGTAAAGTCCGCCGAAGGAACCTGTATCCAGTTAATATGAACGCCTGTCTGTTCTTCATACCATTTGGTGGTTTTGTTGGTGTCGAAATCCTCTACCTGAGGCAGAAGCTTGGTAAATACAGTCAATTCTGTAGGTTCGGAAACCAGGGGCCAGTCATAAACTTTGGAAACAGTTTCATCTGTACCGCTTGCAGCGCTGCTGCTGTCCACAGGCGCTGAACTGTTGCCGGCAGACGTGCTGCTTGTTCCTGAGCCGCTGGAACTGCCGGGGGTGCTGCTGGAATTATTGGAGCCGTTGCACCCTGCAACGGAAACTGCCATAGCAGCCGCCAGGATCATTGCTAATGCTCTTTTCATAGCATAAACCTCCTTGTAAAAAATTCAGATTGGATTTATATCTGAAACCGTATTTTCAACATAAGTTCAAACTGGAATATGCAATAGGCATTTTTAACCTCTGTCGAACTTATGCTGGAATGGCATCAGCCTTTGAGTGCGCCAATCATCATGCCTTTTACAAAATACCTTTGGATAAAGGGATATAGTACCAAGACCGGAAGCGATGCAACTATTATTAGAGAGTATTTCATTACATTACGCCGTTCTTCCATGCCCTGCTGGGCAATTATATCAGTGGAAGTTTCGGTAGGATCAAGGGTATTGGTAATCAGAATATCCCGCAAAATTACCTGTAACGGGTATTTCGTCCGGTCTGTAATATAGACCATGGCGTTAAAATAGGCGTTCCAGTGGTTGACCGCATAAAATAAACCTACAACAGCCAGAATCGGTACTGACAGGGGGAGTACAATCGAACGCAGAAATCCGATATTCCCGCAGCCATCCAACTGGGCGGATTCCAGAAGTTCCTCTGGAATCTGGTTATCAAAATAGGTTCGCATAACAATCATATTGTAAACTGACATGGCATTGGGCAGGACAATTGCCCAGATCGAGTTCAGAAGTCCAAGGTTTTTAACCACCAAATAGGTAGGAATCAGTCCCCCGCTAAAATACATGGTAATCATGCACATTACCATTATCAGACCTCTGCCTTTAAAATCCCTGCGGGAAAGAGGATAGGCACAGCAGATAGTGACAAAAAGGTTAATCGCAGTCCCAACAACCGTATAGATGATTGTGTTCAGATAGCCGCTCCAAATATATTTGTATTCAAAAATAGCAACATATCCCTGAAGAGACCATTTTTCTGGAATTAGGGAAAGCCCCATTTTGGTAGTCTGGCCATTAAAGGAAGCAAACAGGATATATAGCAGCGGGTAAACAATGATAACCAGCAAAAGAAACAGGACAATAAAATCCACTGTTAAAAAAATCCTGTCACCTATGGTATGGCGGATAGCGCGGCCTTTTTTACGAAGTTCCATTATAAAACCACCCCTCCTTACCACAAAGAGCTTCCGCTGAATTTTTTCGCTGCCCAGTTGACAAAAATCAGCAGTGAGCTGTTAATAACAGATACAAAGAGCCCAACGGCAGTTGAATAGGAGTACTTAGGCATGGAAGCCGTCAGGCCCTGCTTATAAACATATGTATCAATAACCTCTGAAACAGCGAGGTTTAGATCATTTTGCATCAGGAATACTTTTTCATATCCAACACTCATAACTGTGCCGCACTGCATAATAAACATAATCATAACTGTAGGCAGAATACAAGGAAGGTCAATATGCCAGACCCTCTTTAAAATGGTTGCGCCGTCCATAATGGCGGCTTCATGGAGTTCAGGGGATACACCCGCCAGAGCAGCTATGTAAATAATGGAGGAATAACCAATAGTCTGCCAAACGCCGCTCCACACATAAATATGGTAAAACATTTCTTCTTTCGCCATAAAATTAACGGCTTCCCCGCCCAAAGAAGTAATCAGAATATTAATTAATCCATTGCGGGTATCAAGAAACTGAAGGATAATGGAAACCATTACCACAGTTGAAATAAAATGCGGGGCATAGCTGACAAGCTGCACCGTTTTCTTAAAGCCGCGGAGCGGGATATAATTGAGCAGCACAGCCAGAATAATAGACAGCGGGAAAGTAGCCAGGGTATAAAGGCTGATGCTCAATGTGTTGCGGATAATAGACCAGAACCGATGGTTAGTAATAAACTGCCTGAAATAGTCCAAGCCAACCCACGGACTTCCCATAATGCCGCGCACCGGCTGATACCGCCGGAAGGCAATTTGGACACCGTACATAGGCACATAGCGGAATATGACAAGATAAATTACAGGGACAGAAACCAGTAAATACAGGCTCCAGTTTTTCTTAAATTCCCGACATATCCCCTCCCAGATAGAAATTTTTCGGTTTTCAACGGACTTTACCTTCATCGCGGCCTCCTCTTTTCGTTGAATATTATAAAAATAAGTATACCCCCCCCCCCGCTATATTTGTCAATATTTTCTTTAAATATTTTTAGAATTTTTTAACAAGATATAAGATAAATTTAGTATAATATCTTAACGCAAAATTGACAGAAAATAAAACGGCTGTATAAAGGGAAAATTTCCCTGTATACAGCCGTTTCTCGCTGAACCTGTGAAACTGTAAGAATTTTATAAGAAATATATGATTTGTTTTGTCAGAAAAGAGATGTATACTAAATGCGAAGTAAAACAGGGAGGAAAACAAATGGGAGAAAAAATCCTTGTGGCAGACGACGACCGCGATATTGTAAAAGCCATTGCAATTCTTTTAGAAAGGGAGGGATACGAAGTCTTACAAGCTTATAACGGCCTGGAGGCTCTGGATATACTCCAGAAAAATTGTGTGCAGCTTATCATTATTGATATCATGATGCCAAAGCTGGATGGACTTTCAGCGGTATTAAAAATCCGGGAACACCGGAATATCCCTATCATTGTCCTGAGTGCAAAAAGCGAGGAAACAGACAAGGTGCTGGGCTTATCTATGGGGGCAGACGACTATGTGACAAAACCATATAACCCGCAGGAACTTGCAGCGCGTGTACGGAGCCACCTGCGGCGCTACACAACCCTTGGGGATATCCATAAAGAATCCAGGGAGGAAATCCAGAACGGACGTCTGACCTACCGCCTTGACGAAGGAGTGCTGTATGCAGACGGCGAAGCAGTGCATTTGACAGCAACGGAAACAAAAATTATCGACCTGCTGATGCGCAGCCGCGGGCGGATTTTCCCGGCAGAGGAAATCTATCGGCGGGTATGGGATGCGGAACCAGTCTCCCCGGAAAATACGGTGATGGTGCATATCCGCCGGATACGGGAGAAAATTGAATTGAATCCAAAGGAACCAGAATATTTAAAGGTGGTGTGGGGAATTGGCTACAAAATTGAAAAAATGTAAGGCATTTGTTGGGTTTATGGCGTTTTTCCTGGGGATTTTCCTGTTATTAAACGCGGTGCCTATCGCCTGGGATCTGTTTTCTTATGAATCAGACATAAAACAGGTTTTTTATGACGCATTTGAGGAAGATTTTCAAAAAACATCGTCGTTCCGGTTTAATATGTCTGAAAGGCTGAGCTATTATATTTTCAAGGCAATTGGGGAGAATGAAGAAGATATTGATTTGGAAGGAATAGAAAGCTGGTCTTCGAAGGAATGGGACACTCCTGAAAGGATACGGATTCGGGATGAGCTTATAGCTGAATCGGGTTCAGGAGTAATTCTTAACTATAACAATATTCAAGGCTACAACCTGTTGATAAACGAACGTGATAAGCGTGCGGAGCAGCAGGACAAAAACATCCTTTTCGCTGCATTTAAAAACGGCGTGCTGAAGGAAACCAACGGCAGCCAAGTAAAATGGGATAAGATGCAGACAGTTTTGCCGGAAGAATATAACTTCCTGTTATATTTCGACGGGGAAAAAACGTATGCAGTAAAAGACGGGCAGCCTGTGGATATTTATGGGGACGGGTATTATACCAATAACAATGATTGGGATGTTCCCGGCTATTTCAATGTTTCTTTCAACGAAAGCGCCAAACAGACAGAAGTTTATCTTGCAGTTCGAAAAGAACCAATTAATTATTTTTATAACGATCGTGGGCAAGATTTTAGTGTTACTGTAAGCCGAAGCTTATATTGTATCGCGCAAAATATGCGCAGGCGGGAAAATTTTTATTATGTTGGTGCGTTTCTGGCGTCAGGGATTGTATTTATGTTTATGTATTTGCTGCTGCGGAAAGATAAAGCTGCCGCCGACCGGTGGCTTGCCCGGAAAACCAGTAAAATATATATTGAATGGAAAGTACTTCTGTGCCTGGCATTTGGAGCCGCTATGGCAGTTGCGCGCATACGCCGCGGATATTGGGATTTTTGGGTGTTTTTGGCCTATTTCCTGCTTTCCTGGCCATTTTATCTGCTGATGAATGATATGAGATATAGCAAGGGATTTTGGCGGAACAGCTTCTTTTCTAAAATATACGCCAAAAACATTCCTTATTCCTTCAGCCGGAAATATCCCAGAATGTTTATCATCCCCGCTCTGCTCGTTATGCTTATGCTGACTGCATCTGTTTGTTTGATGCTCAGCACTTTGGGGGATGATGATATATTGACTGTCATCTTTCCCTATGCAGTCTGCCTTTTGCTCCTTTTGACTTTCCTCATGTTAGGCGCAAAACACGCTAAAAAATCCGCCGTCCAGCTAACGGCAGTATTAGACCAAATCCACAGCATCCGGCATGGCGAAACTGTCCAGCCCTTGGAATTTGAGCCTGACGCGGAACTCCGGGATGCTATGGATGACCTCAACCATATCCAGCAGGGCTTTGAAAACGCCTTAGAGGAAAAAATCCAGAGCGAACGGATGAAGGTAGAACTGATAACAAATGTTTCCCATGATATTAAAACGCCGCTGACCTCTATTGTCAGCTACATCGACCTGCTCCGGCAGGAGGAACTTTCCCCCGAAGTTAAAGACTATATACAAATATTAGAGCAGAAAACATTAAAGCTCAAGGAAATGGTACAGGATGTATTCGACATCAGCAAAGCAGCCACCCATCAACTGACGCTGAAAGAGGAAGTCCTGGATTTCGGCAAACTAATCCGGCAGACCCTTGCAGATATGGAAGACGAAATTTCAAAATCCCCCTGTTCCATCCGCACGGAATTTCCCAGCACGCCAACGCCTGTTCAGGCGGACGGACAGCGTATGTACCGGGTATTCCAAAACCTGATTCAAAACGCCCTCCGTTATTCCCTGGAAGGTTCGCGGATTTATGTTTCACTGAAACAGGAAGATGGTCATTTTACCGCGTCTGTCAAGAATACCTCCAAAACAGAACTTCCTGACGGCGTTGACTTTACAGAGCGGTTTGTCCGCGGGGACAAGAGCCGCACTGACGGGGGAAGCGGATTAGGGCTTTCAATTGCAAAAAGCTTTACTGAAGCCTGCGGGGGCGGATTCAGGATTTTCACAAATGCCGATTTGTTTACAGTGGAGGTGGAATTTTCAAAATCAGATAAAACAGATAATATTTGATGAAAAATAGGTATATGCCGCCAATATACTATTGACGGCATATACCTATTAAATTCAATTGGACTAACAAGCGCCTGTTTTGGGATTAAACTCTCCTTCTTCGTTATAATTATCAGGTATTGCAGTTTGTATAAGCATATCCTCTTTATGAGAAATAACCTCAGAGAGAAGTTCTTCTTTAGAGTATAAATAACTTAAATCTATTGTTTCAAATCGTGCAGTAATAGGAGCATAAAATTCTTTATTTCCGTCGCTGAACAAAATACCGCTGGAATGCTTATCTACAATAACATGCTTAGCTATTGTGCTTTGCAGATTCAAGCCACTGTTTTGCAACTGTGTTTTTAATAGATCAGACAATTGGATTTGATACATACCTGCATTATGCCCAAAACTTTGATTACACTCTCCATCAGGATTAATAATCCCCACCTCAAATCCATCTGGACCAGCAATCATTGCATAATAATGTTCCATGTCTCTTAGTTTTGATTCTATTGAAACATTATGTAGTTCCTGCATATTCCGGTCATATTCATCGCTTTTTCCACCAAATTCCAAAGCATACATTTTAGTTGCCATATAAGCATCTGTATCTTCATTAGCTGCCATTGTAGTCATATATGGAATATTGTAGTAGCTGTCTTCAATCTGCTTCCATATATCATCTGAAGCAAAAACAGAAGACGATATAATACACAGAACACACATTAAAGGAAAAACACTTAAAGCTTTTTTCATCTTATCCACCCCGTATATTCAATAAGTAATGACTGTGCCACCATACCATGTACTTGAGTCCCATGTGCTAAGTATAAAACCGTTCATAAAAGAACCCTGAGTTAAGCTTAATGTAATTTTATTATTACTTCCTGCATATGTGTAATACGGGTCATAAATATAGTATTTTCCCGTTGAATTATCCATTCCATAAACAACACAAGCATGTCCTATACCTGGATTATTAGTGTCATTATATGGTGGTTTTGTATGGAAAAAACTAATTAAGACTGGGTGTTTGCTATTTACAATTTGATTTTTTACTCCTGTAGTAAAATTGCTAGTTGATTTTAACGAAAGCCAACTTTGATTATCAAACTTGCTATTAGGTACAATTTGTTTAGCAGCCTCCATAACATCTGACGTACTTCCATAAATAAGTCCAGCTCTTCTAAGGGAATCAGGGTTAAATCTATTTTCGTTCCATCCCGGAAAAGCATTAAATAGGAAAACCAGTTTCCCAGCTCCAGCGGGAATAATTCCATATCCTCCGGTTTCTGCATTATAATACGTTCGCCAAAAATATCCAGCCATTTATCGTCCTGTTTGAATGATTCCATGTCGGTTGCTAAAAAGGAAATATCATAATCCTGGAAAGAATCTTTGGGAATATTAACATTGGTTCGGGAGCCTTCCATCCCTACAAGGCGGATACGCTCGTCAGACTGAGCAAAATCCAGTATGAGGGAAAACATTCCCTGCTCTGTACGCATATTTTCTGCCTTCTTTCCATTAATTATCATGAGTTCGATGAAAACCTTTCTTAAATTTAAGGTTTATGGTTTAGGGACGCCATCTTGCAGCCGTTGGCTGTTCGCTGGCTGCAAGCGATAATTTTTAGCAGGAAATCCCGCCATATTTCTCCCCGGGAGCTTTTCTAAACTCTTCGCTCACTGCTCCCACAAAAGAAAATGGCGGGATTCTCCATATTTTTAAGTATCTGCTTCTTTCGTTTTGTTGGTGCTGTTTTTAAGCAAGCTGGGGTATTTCGCGCCTGCGGGCGCGACCAGGGAACTTTTCAGGAAAGTTCCCTGGACCTTCAAACCTTTTTAATCCGCCTTAGCTTGTACTCGCCTGAGGTTTCTCCCGCAACTTAGCCTTATTCAACTCACATTAATATAGCTGTGTATACGATTGATAATGGTCATCCGTATAAAAAACCAATCCATCGCTGGAAAAGAGGATTCGTTCCGCTCCCCGGAACCCTCCCTCATAATTGATATCACATTCAAACCACTTTCGCCCTTTCGCAGAAGGCAGCAGGCCCTCCCGGTTCCCAAAGGTATCCCCTCCAATGCTCATACCTTCCGCCACATCCCATAAATTCCCTTTCTTGGAATCCCATCCCAAAGCAGAAGCTTCCTTCTTTGTGAGGTAATTTCCCGGCAGCTTGCCAAAGGTATGAAGATACAAGGCTACTTCGTCTTTCGTAGAGTACCATCCGTCCTCATCAATAGCAGGATCTTCAGAGGAATCTTCTTCTATTTCCTTAGAACTGGAACTTTCAGAAGAAGATTCCGGCGCTTTGGAAACAGTAGGTACAGCTTCAGAGGATGAGGAAGGGGGTGGAGATGATTCACTGGAAACCAAAGAGGAAGGTTCAGATCTATTAATTGTCCCATCGTCAATGCTTGACGGCTCCTCGGAAGATTGGGGCGGGGCGTTGGCCGATTCCGATGGGGCAAACTGTTCGCTTGAGGCAGATTCTTCAGAATCAGATAAAACCGCATCCAAAACGGACAGGGTAGTATCAATTACCTCGTCGCTGGAACAGCCGCTGAAAGAAAAAACTGCAATCAGCACTGCAATAAAAGCTGCAAACCAGCGGATCAGCTTTGATTTACATAAATGGTTCATAAGATGTTTTTGTCCTCCTGATCTGTAAGATTCTTAGAAAAATTATACCCTTTCCATTTGGAAAGGGCAAGCGGCTTTTTTGAAAAATGCTTAAGGGCTATTGCAACAAAAGCGAAAAAAATCTGCACTTACAAAAATGAACCAGAAAAGGAGGGCAAAACAGGCTGATTCTGTTCCACAACTTTTCCAATTTCAATCATAAGGGATGGAACATATGGCAATTTTATGTTATCCTATAAATAGAACACCGAAAAAGATGGGATAACTGAAATTTTAACAATGGAAGTGGTAGATTGTGGAAAAGAACAACGAAACGGCATATAGTGCGGCAATCATTGTATGCGCTGGCAATGCAAGGCGGATGGAGGGAACGGATAAATTAATTGCCCCTTTAGCTGGAATTCCAGTGGCGGTCAGAAGCATTCAGGCTTTCAACTGCCGAAAAGAAGTCGGGGAAATTATTGTAGTGTGCCGCGCAGACCAGACGGCCGTTTTTCAAAGGCTGGTAGACGAATATCACTTAGACAAGGTGACAAGCATTGTTACAGGCGGCGAAACCAGGCAGCTTTCTGTATTTCAAGGGGTTCGGGCCATTACCAACAGTTGGAAGCTCCTTATAATTCATGATGGTGCGCGTCCCCTGGTCAGCCAGGAAGTAATCACCCAATGCCTGGAAAGTGCTTTGGAATATGGCGCTGCTGTGGCTGCTGTTCCTGTTAAGGATACCATAAAACGCATCTCACCAGATGGAATGGTTTCTGAAACAGTGGATCGCTCCGTTTTGTATTCTGCTCAGACCCCGCAGGTTTTCGACTTATTTTTCTACTGTTCTGCGATGGATATTGCATTGGAAAATCATCTGGATTTTACAGACGACTGCCAACTGGCGGAACTTATGGGTTCTAAAGTTTTTCTTTCCCCCGGTTCCTATGAAAATCTTAAAATAACCACAAAAGAAGATTTTAAACTGGCTGAACTGTTTCTGTCAGAAAAAGAACAAACCGCTTCCCCTCTGCCCTTGGATAAATCCCCCGATTTCCAGGAGGATTCCCCTGCTCCTGCCCCATCATATCCAAGAATCGGCCATGGTTATGATGTACATAAGCTGGATGCAAAACGAAAGCTGATCCTTGGCGGGATTGAAGTTCCTTTTGAGAAAGGGCTGCTTGGGCATTCCGACGCGGACGTTCTCCTTCACGCCATTATGGATGCTTTGCTGGGAGCTGCTTCCCTTGGCGACATAGGAGGGCTTTTCCCTGATGATGACCCGGCTTTTGCCGGAGCGGACAGCTCCCAGCTCCTAATTCAAGTGGGAAAATTATTAGACGGGAAGGGGTTCCAAATCGTTAATATTGACGCAGTTATGATTGCACAAGCGCCTAAGCTGAAACCTTTTATTCCGCAAATGCGCGGCAAAATTGCTGCTTCCCTTTCCCTGGATGTTTCTCAGGTCAACATTAAAGCTACCACTGAGGAAGGACTTGGTTTTACCGGCACCAAAAAAGGCATGGCTGCCCATGCAGTCTGCCTCATTGACCGGAAACCTTAAAACCTGTATTCACAACCGCTGCACGCCCTCTGGATCCCAAACCTTTTGAATCCAACCTTGGTTTATATCACCATTCTTTTTCTTTGTGCATATTGTGAAATAGGCTACAAAGGAGGAGATGCAGATGCCGCAACGAACAGAAACGATTTATCTGCAAATCAGTTCCGTTACCCATGCATACCGAGGCCAACGTTTATTGGAGCGCATTGGAATTCCCTCAAACGTTCAGCGCGACAGTCGATTCTCAAGCGGTCGAGGCTGCGGCTATCAAATCCGACTCCGCAGTCAAAACCCGCAGGAAATTCGAAATTATCTGCTCCAATCAGGAATACGTGTACTAGGGATAAAGGATGGGAATGGAAATGATCTATTTTGACAATGCAGCAACAACTTGGCCGAAGCCGTCAGCAGTACGGGCCAGTTCGGTAAATTTTTTCAGCCGGTATGGAGCAAATCCCGGCCGAAGCGGTCATCGGATGTCTATGGACACCGCTTCACAAATCTACCGGTGCCGGGAGGAGGCGGCTGGACTATTCAACGTATCCGATCCAACCCATGTCATATTCACGCAAAACTGTACCCAAGGTTTAAATCAAATTATTAAAGGTGTGTTAAATCCAGGAGAGCATCTGTTAATATCAGATTTGGAACATAATTCAGTATATCGGCCAGCATATCAGCTGGGTCAGGAAGGAAAAATCCAATATAATATTGTCCAGACCTATCCAGGAAACGATGATGCAACCATAAAATCCTTTTCGGAAGCAATACGTCCAAACACTCGTTTAATTTTAGTAACCCATTGTTCAAATGTATTTGGTTTCCGTCTGCCGATTGAACGGCTTTGTTCCTTGGCACATCGCAGAGGCGTATTGTTTGGGGTGGATGCAGCACAATCAGCCGGGGCTTTTCCGATTGATTGCAGTCAGGCGGGATATGATTATGTTGCTATGCCTGGACATAAAGGATTATATGGCCCTACTGGAACAGGATTGCTTTTAATTGGGGAAAACACTCCTTTTCCCTCTCCGCTTATGGAGGGGGGAACCGGCAGCGTTTCCCGAAATCCTGTCCAGCCCCAGGAACTTCCCGATTTGCTGGAAAGCGGTACTTTAAATACCTTTGGCATTTTAGGGCTTTTAGGAGGGATCCGTTTTGTCCGCAAGGTGGGAATCCGCCAGATTGCCCGGCAGGAAGATGCGCTTTATCAAAAGCTTAGACGGAACCTTTCAGCAGTTCCGGGGGTAATTGTTTGCGGAGATACAGTTTCCTGCCGAAATGCTGCCCCAGTGCTTTCTTTTCAGGTAAGAGGGCAAACAGGAGAGGAAACTGCTTCCCGTTTGGCAGATATGGGATTTGCTTTGCGGGGAGGATTGCACTGTTCGCCGCTGGCCCACCAGAAAATGGGGACTTTAGACAGAGGGACTACCCGGGCAGGGATTGGGTATTTTAATACTGGGGAACAGGTCGATGCACTTTCCAACGCAGTTGAAAGAATTGCCCGAAATACAAGATAAACGGCGGAAATCCCCTATCTTTTCAGATATGTTGTGTTAAGCTATGTGCAGATATAAGCCAAGGCCAAATGAAAAAGGTTTGGGGCCCAGGGGGATGTGCGGCGGAGCTGCACTCCTCAAAAGCCCCTGGTCGTCAGTTCAGCTCTGCTGAACTGGTGCTGCCAACGTTGGACGATAGGCCTTACCGGTTTTATCCATCAAACAGCCGCGAGGCTGCAATCAACAGTACAGATAAGCAGCAGACCCATAGCATAATCTGTCAGCTGGCACAATGCATAAAAAATAAGTTTCCCAGCAAATAAATGAAAATGTGTATTGAATTAATCCCGCAATGTGCTAAAATAAATATAAGGAAAAAACTGTGAATAAACAAAGCGGTATGCACCGCAAAGCCGCAGGAACTGAAACCAGTGAGGAACGGTGAAACAAAATGGTTCTGCTTAAATTGGAAGCATTGACATCAGCAGATATCCAGGGGATGATCCAGTCCATACATCCAGTAGATATCATTGATACCCTTCTAGTAATATATTTGGTGTATAAAGTGTTGCAGCTTGTGCGGGAAACCCGTGCAATGCAGCTTTTAAAAGGTCTGCTGCTTTTGATGGTATTGTACATGGCAGTAGATCTGTTTGAATTAAATACAATGCGGTATTTATTAGAAATGGTTTTCCAATATGGGGTAATTGCGCTGCTGGTTGTTTTCCAACCGGAACTCAGACGAATGTTGGAAACGGTAGGCCGAACGAGAATATCAAACCTAAATGTTTTCAATATCGGACATTTTGACGCAAATACACAGAAGCAGCAGTGGAACGCCGCTATCGGCACTATCTGTAATGCCGCCAATACATTGGCACGCAGTAAAACGGGAGCGCTGATGGTGTTGGAACGTACAACAAAGCTGGGAGAAATTATAAAAACCGGCACGGTTGTAGATGCGATCCCCTCAGTAGAGTTGATAGGAAACCTCTTTTTTGTTAATTCACCCCTTCACGATGGAGCTATGATAATACGGGACGGGAAGATATTTGCCGCTGGGTGCTACCTGCCATTGTCAGACAACCACGAAATCAGCCGGGAACTTGGGACAAGGCATAGGGCCGGGTTGGGCATGAGTGAAAATTCTGATGCAGTCGTTATCATAGTCAGTGAAGAAACAGGGGTTATTTCCGTAGCTATTAAGGGAGTTCTAACCCGTAATTATAATGCGGAAAGCCTTGCTGAACTGCTGAAAACGGAAATACTTTCTGACGGAGCCGTTTCAGAGACTTCTGAGAAAAAAGAATCTTTTTGGAAAAGTAAGAAGAATTGACGTTTCCGCCAAAACCCGAAAAAGAGGATTGGTTTAAAATGAAGAAAAAAACGTTCACCTTGCGAAACCTTTCCCAAAGCAACCGTTTTCTTCAAATTGTAGCGGTGATTGTGGGATTGATATGCTGGTTTTTTGTAGCTGCCTATATTAACCCAGATCAGGAAGCTGAGTATATGGTAACGGTAGACATGAAGGATTGGCAGGACTATTTTGACCTTTTAGGGCTCAAAATCATTGGGGAAGCAAAAGAATCTGTTATTGTTAATGTTAAAGGCAAGCGTTTCCGTTTAAGCCAGATAGAAGGGGAAGATTTGAACGTTATCCCCAGTGTGACCCGTATAGACGGTCCAGGGACATATAAGCTCACCTTAAAGGGTGAAAATGAGGATTTAGAATTTTTAAGCTTGACGCCGAATACGATTTCTGTAAAACTGGATGTTTATTCCACAAAAACGTTTCCAATAGAGGCCGATTTAACAGGATTGACGATTCCAGAAGGATATATTGGAAAAGATCATACTATTTTCCCAAAAAACATCTCTATTACTGGACCGGACGAACAGCTCTCCAGAATCAAACGGTGCGTTGTTCACTATAATTTGGACAAGCCTTTACAGAAAACAACTACTTTAAAAGGTGATATTCTGCTTTTGGATCAAAATGGAAGTGAAGTGGTTTCCGATCATATTACTACTGATATTCAAACCGCTTCTCTTACCATCCCTATTCTAAAAATTCGGGAACTGCCCTTTGTAATCCGGTTTTTAAACCTTCCGCCTGGCATTCAGGAAGAAGATCTGAAGTATTCGCTTTCCAGCTCAAAGCTGGAAGTTGCAGTTCCAACCGATACCACAGAACGGTTTACAGAAGTTGCTTTAGGTTATGTGGATATGAAAGAACTGGAACCGAACAGTGTTTTTGTCTTTGATGTTGCGGAAGCGCTGCCCGATAATTTTGAAAACATAAGGAATATTGAAAACGTAGTGGTTGAATTCAAGTTGGATAATATTGAAAGGAAATATATTAACGTTGAGGACTTCCAGATTTTGAATCAGTCCAGCGATTATGAGATAACTGTTACTACCAACCGGCTTTCCAATGTACTGATTTATGGCAGAAAGGATATTTTAGATGAGCTGACGCCAGGCGATTTTGTAGCTGAAATTGATCTGAGCAGCCGTGAAATTCTGCCGGGGCAGTTCAGTACAGGTGTAAAAATATACGCCCCTAATAAGTCCATGGTCTGGGCATCCGGCGATTATTCTGTTATTATCCATGTTGTGGAAAAGGAACAATAAACATAAAATCCCCTTGAAGCAATAGCGTTGCTTCAAGGGGATTTTCACATGAATAAACTTCTATCTAATATTACAAAATAGATTTTATCTCCTCTAAAACTCCTGCTGAGGCCAAAGCAATCAGCATAGCCAGCTGCGGCATTTGCCATGTGTCTTTCACAGGGAACCTCTCCGAAGCAGCATTATGGCAGAAGGTTTCCATTCCAACCTCGTCGCCAATGCAAACAGCTGGGATCCCTCTGCTGATAGGAATAGAGGCGTTGGTTGGTCCACCCTCAACAAGACCTGGTTTCTTTCCAAGGAAGGTAATGGATTCCCAGGCAGCTTCTACAATGGGATCATGCTGATCCAAGCTTCCAGCGGGTACGTCGCAGTAAGTTTCTATTGTGTATGTAATTTCATCCCTGCCCCAACGCTTGGTTTCCTCCTGGCACGCTTCTTTGATACACCGTGCAATTTCCGCATCCAACTGCTCCAGTTCTTTTTGTCCGTTTGAACGGTAATTGATTTTAATAGACGCAGAAGGGACAATCGCATGTATTCCAGCATCATTTCCAGCATGGAAATTGGAAACGCAATAAGTGGTTTTAGGATTGGAAGGGACTTGCAGATCCGCAATTTTAGCCACAGCCCGCGCTGCGGCATGAAGAGGATTCGCAACTTCACCAAATGCTCCATAAGCATGACCGCCAATCCCGTGGAATGTGACTTCCATAGTTTTAAAACCAGTAGATTGATATATAATCTGGCCAATTCCACAGCCGTCCATACAAACAGCCGCATCAATATCCTTATTATCGTCAAAAAAGCCCTTGATTCCGCCAAATGCTCCGCGTCCTTCCTCACGGGCAGAGCCCATAAAGATTATGTCGCCTTCCGTTTCAATGTTTGCATGATTTAATGCCCGAATCAGCGTCAGCATAGCGGCGCAGGCGCGGGTATCGTCTGTGATGCCAGGACAGTAAATATAGTCTTCATCCCGGCGGGGATGAAGTGGGGTATCCATTGGATAAACAGTATCCATATGCCCGTCAATTAAAATTTTAGGGCCGTTCCCTCTGCCCTTTCTTACGCCTACTGCATTGCCGTTACGGTCAATATGTACATCGGTTAATCCCAGTTTACGGAACGTCTCTGTCATATAAGCGGCGCGTTTTTCTTCGTGGAAGGTTGGTGCAGGAATCTGTACCAGCTCTAATTGATCGGAGATGGAGTTTTCATGGTCTTCCTTTAAAAATGTGAGTGCCTTTTTTACTGAATCCAGGCTTGTCAACTTCTGGATAACAGCTTTAACATTTGAATGTACCTCATAATCCATTTTTCTTTCCTCCCAATAATGTTTTGCAGCGGGTAAATAGTCTGACGGTTTTATGGTTTGATTATACCACTGTATCAAGGAAAATGCCAGAGGTTTGTGGGCCTTTCATCCGTTTCTGTGAATCGTGCTGCTGATGTTTTCCTTAAAGCACATGAATTAGGCGGGAAAGTTTGTAAATGAATAAAACTCCCCTATTCAGCCAGGCAGCGCCCCAGCCAAATAAGGGAGACAAAAATTCTTCAAATACATATCAAAGGACCAAAGGATCCTCCTGTTCCCAATGATCAAAACGCTCATCCTCACATTCAACGTCAGGTGGAACAATTATATAGGTTAAGCGGGCAACTTTTGTAAATTTCCCTTGAATTCCATAAGCAACCCCAGCAAAGAAATCGACCATTCTTCTTAAATTTTCCGGTTCAATGCCATCCAGATTGATAATAACGGCATGATTCGGCATAAGGTGGTCAATAATTGCCCTGGCCTGTGGAAAATCCTTTGGCTTAAACAAAACGATTCCAGCTTGAATAGATGAATTGTAGGCATCAGTAGTAGAAGAATAAGACTCATCGTCTTGATAGTCGTATTCTTCGGGAGAAACGAAGTCTATCAGTCTTTCTGCAAGACCCATAGGAATCCCTTCTTTCTAACTATTAAAATGAATTTGGGAAGGAAGCGGAACGCAAAGATTTCTGGAAGTCCAAAATGCATTGGCATATATCATCTTCAAGTTTCCACTTTTGCTGGTCAACAGCCCCTGCCCCTTCTTCCCACCAGCGGATAATAGAGGACATACCGTCTTTGAGAGAAATGGAGGGTGCAAAATTGGGAGCAGCAGAACGGATTTTATCGTTGGAGAAAACGGAAGGGAACCGTTTCTCATACCAGAAATGAGCAAATAAGTCCGGGTTGGCATAATGGAGCGTTTGGGAAGGAACATAGAGGAACTCCGGTTTTTCGCCGATAATCTCTCCAATCACACGATATAGATCTTCCCATAGAACCGTTTGCGTGTTAGTGATATGAAAAGCCTGATTGTAAGCTTTTGGATTTTGGCAGCATAGGAGGAACCCTTTTGCCAAATCATCAGAAAAAGTAAAGGCCCAGGGAATTGTTCCCTCCCCAATCATTACAAGCGGTAAATGCTGTTTCATCCGGCAGACAATATTGTAATTCTGACGCAGTACGCCGATATTTGCCGCCCCAATTCCAAAAGTTAGGGAAGGACGGATAATGGTAATAGGGGTTTCAGATTGACCCATCTCCTTTTGCAGAAAACGTTCCATTTCAGCTTTTTGGAAAGCATATGGAAAATCTGGTGAGGAACATAATTCCTCTGCATCCTCTCGAATCGGAAAAGAACGATAAGGACGTTGATAAGCAGCTGTGCTGGATGTGAAAATAACCTGCCCTGTTTTCCCTCGGAAAAGTTCCAGCGTTTGTTTTGCATCGCTTGGCTGAAAGCTAATCATATCAATTACAACGTCTGGCTTTAAATGTTCCAGCTTGGAAGCAAAGGAAACAGGATCTTTTCGGTCTGCCTGGATGCAGGAAATTTGTTTGGCATAAGGGGAAATGCGCGTTCCACGGTTTACAATTGTAATATCGTGGCCAGCAGCAAGTCCCTGTCTAACAATTGCGGAGCTGATTACCCCTGTACCACCCAGTATAAGCAGTTTCATTTGTACATCCCTCCTTGTGTTTTCCAAGCTGAAATACCTTTATGGACTCAGAAAAGTTTTTCTTCCTGAAACCGGGCCTCAGATTAGAAATAATTATATATTATACATAGTATAGCGCTTATTGGAAAATTTCGCAAGAAAAATTATTACATTTCTGTCACTTTATTTTCAAAAAGATTATATCCTTTTCAGATTTATTTTGTCAAAAGGATATGCTTTGTGTTATAATAGCTCAAGATAGCTCTTGAACATTCCACAGAAGTCCATATAGAATTGTAATTATCATTTCAAAATCGGAATTTTTGACAGAGAGGATGTCTTACATTATGGAATTTGCAAAGCGAATGGAACATTTTGGAATGGGAATTTTCTCCCAGCTCTCCCAAATGCGGAAGGAGCAAGAGGCTGCAGGACGTCATGTTGTGGATTTAAGTGTTGGGTCACCTAATATTCCGCCGTCCCCCCATGTCAGGCAGGCATTGATAGACGCGGCTGGCATTGGGGAAAACTATCTTTATGCTCTAAACGATACAAAGGAGCTTCAACAGGCTGCGGCTGAATGGTATCAGCGGAGGTACGGCGTTGAAATCGACCCCGATTGTGAAGTAGTATCGCTGTTAGGCTCCCAAGACGGGCTTGCGCATATCTCCTTGTGTGTTGCGGATGAAGGGGATATTATTATGGTTCCCGATCCCTGCTATCCAATTTTCGGGGACGGCCCGCTGATCGCTGGAGCCAAACAGTATTTCATGCCCATGCGCAAAGAAAAGGATTATCTGATAGACTTTTCAGAAATACCGGATTCTATTGCAGACAAAGCCAAACTGATGATTGTGTCCTATCCCAATAACCCGACGACGGCTGTCGCACCATCCAGTTTTTATGAGGAACTAATTGCCTTTGCAAAAAATCATAACATTTTAGTTCTCCACGACAACGCATACAGTGAGCTGGTGTTTGACGGCGCAACCTGCGGCAGCTTTTTGGCATATCCAGGGGCGAAAGAGGTTGGGGTGGAATTTAATTCCCTTTCCAAAACCTATGGCTTGGCTGGTGCAAGGATTGGCTTCTGCCTTGGAAACAAAGAAGTAGTGGGAATGCTGTCTGCATTAAAATCCAATATGGATTATGGGATGTTCCTGCCAGTTCAAAAAGCTGCTATTGCCGCAATTACAGGGGATCAATCCAGCGTGTCCCAAACACGCCAGGCTTACCAGGACAGGCGGGACGCATTGTGTGATGGACTGACAGAAATTGGCTGGAACGTTCCCCGTTGCAAGTCCACTATGTTTGTCTGGGCGAAAATACCAGAAGAATTTCCCGATTCCCTGACCTTTACAAAAGAACTGCTGGCGAAAGCAGGGGTATTGGTAACGCCGGGAAGCGCGTTCGGTCCTTCCGGGGAAGGTCATGTAAGAATGGCTCTGGTTCAGGATCGGGAAGAGATCCTTTGGGCTGTCCAAAGCATTAGGGACAGTGGAATCCTTGCCCTATAAATTGATAGGAGGGCAAAAATGAGCTTAACAAAGGGAAATATTATCCAGTTATTGGAAAATGAGAAAATCACCTATCAAATAGCAGAGCATGAAGCCATTTATACCATGGCGGAAAGCGATGCGCTGAAACTGCCCGGCAGGGACACTGTTGCCAAAAACCTTTTTATCCGCGATGATAAGAAAAGGCAGTATTTTCTGTTGACACTGCAAAAGGATAAACAGGCAGATTTGAAGGAGATACAAGCCTGTTTGGATAGCCGCCGGCTATCCCTTGCATCGGAAGCGGACTTAAACAGTATGCTTGGCCTTTTCAAAGGAGCTGTTACGCCGCTGGGCGTGCTGAACGATATAGACCATCGCGTTAAGGTGTTCATTGACGCTGATTTTAAGGATCATATGGTTGGCATCCATCCTAATGTCAATACCGCTACAATATGGCTCCAGGCCAATGACCTGTTTCAGTTTATAGAACAACACGGGCATCCAGTTGGCTGGATAAAACTATAAAGAAAATCTCTAATATACATAAGTGCCAACAGCTAAACACGCTGTTGGCACTTATTTTTAGAACTCTAAAACCATATCGAACCAGACCGCGCCGCCATGAACAGATTGGGAAACGCCAAGGCTGCGATAACCAAATTTTTCATAGTATGGTATCAAATGCTCTTTGCAGGTAAGGATAAGCCCTTTTCTTCCTGCGGAGCGGGCCGCTGCAATCAAAGCATTCATCAATCCTGACGCTATCCCCTGCCTGCGGAAATCCGGAAGGACGTCCAAACCGAAAACAGCCTGATATGCACCGTTAGGGCAATGGGTGGAGACATTCTCAAACATTTCATCGCAGATTGTCAGCGCATTTGTCACACAGCCGTTAATAAATCCGACGAGTCTTCCCTGGGCAGGGCTGTCTTGTTCTGCAACAAAAAAACTTTCTGGAAACGCCGCCGCCCTTTGCCGGATAGAATCCAAAGAAGCAGCTTCTGCTGATGGGAAACATACAGCTTCTATCTCTGCTATCCTTTTCAGTTCATGGGGATCGTCCCAATGTACGGGGCGAATATGGTAGGAAATCACTTAAACCAACCTCCTGATAAAAACCGCTGAAAAATCAAAAGATAATTTTTCTGGCTTCAATGTAGTAGCGTTTGTCCTGGGCGTAGCCCATAGAGAAAGTTTTCCTGGGGAGAGAGCCGTCTAAAATAACAGTTGGGAATAATTCCTCTTTGCCCATAGCGGGAAGAAGAAAAGAAATACTGCCGGAAGCCTGTCCAAGTTTAACTGCAACATCATCTCCGTGAATATAATCAATTTTGCCGGGATTATCCCTCAGATATTGGTCGAGGAAATTCTGGAGGGTTCCAACTGCCAGATTTGACGTGGTCTTTTCCATAAGGAAAGTTTCCATTCCATCGGCTGAAACAACTGTTATCTTTTGGCCTTTGGTATTTGCTCCTGCCCTTGACACTCCACAAACATTTTTCAGGGCAGACAGAAGCCCTTGGGGATTGGTTTCAGTTACAGCCCGATGAATCGGCTCAAATTTCAGAGATTTATCATGGAGGTTTACCACTTCCACCAAAGCGTATCGGGCGGGATGGCTCCTCCATTCGCTTTCTGGAAGCGTTTTTTTCAATTCCTCAAAGCAGGCTTTGGCAGTAGCAAGGGAATGGTTCCCATCCCCAGCCGCGAACAGGAGAGGCGGTGTTCCCTGAGGCAGACCGTGCCGCTGGACAAACGCCTCTGGTTGGGCAAGGTTGTCCAAAGCCTCCTGGACAGTACAGGCTGTATTCCCCTGGACACGGTATCCCTTGACATTTCCGCCCCCCTGCATAAGTGAAAGGCTGTAAAGCAGGGGAAGCTTGTCCTTTTGACTGGACAGCGGTTCAATCACAGTCTGCTGAATATCGTCAATCAGCATCATAATATGAGGAAGCTCCAGTGCAGCACACTCCCGCACCCTGACACGTGGCGGTATCCGTTCTAAAACAGTTCCTTCCGTTGCCCGAATCCGGGAGCTGCTGCCGGAATGATAATCATATTCCTCTAAATCCAGCATCCCAAGCAGACCTTTGCGTACCGTTCCATCAGACAAGGTACGCTCTATGTATACAAAGCTGTCGGGATATGATTGAAACAGGTTTTGCTTTAAATATTCCCTCATGGAATGTTGGATATCTGCAATTTTTTGGCTGACCTGTAGCTGGGTTTGTTCCAGGTAGATTTCCGGCAAGGTAAGACGCAGAGTAGAGGGAGAATCCCCTACATATGTTTCAACCTCATCCCAATAGCTGGGCTGGGACGTATATTGGTCACATGCGACTACTGCCCATTTGGTTAAATCTATACCCTTCTCCAGAGCGGGAAGCAGAATCTCTGCCGGGCGAAATATGGAATCTTTCATTTTCTTCATCCTTCCGTATTTGCTGTGCTTTTCCAAGTATAGCACATTTCCCAGCGCTGGGAAAGCCCCCTTTATTCAGAGCCATGCTCAAAATCCCTTGCATTGTCATGCTTTAACTTTTCATATTTTTCCCGTGTCGCCATGCCGCCACGGATATGCCGTTCCTGTTTATTTTGCTCTAATACCTGTTTGACCTGCTGGTATAAGGCATTGTTCTGTTTCTTTAAACGTTCGGATACGTCTTTATGTACCGTGCTTTTGGAAATTTGAAAAACCTTGGCCGCTTTTCGGACGGTAGCGCCGTTTTCTGCGATATAACGCCCCAAAAGGACGGCTCGTTCTTCCGGTAAACCTTTCATTGCCGCCACTCTCCCTTTGATATGGATTCTGTTGTATCCATATCTTCCATATACTTTTTGATAGAACATTGAGATGGTTTCACCTCAATTTGACGCGCTATCGTTAATATATATGCGTTTTATCAGTCAGTTAGTGATAAATTCAGGGAGAAAAACGCAGGCTGGTATTTTTCTATTTTAAGTGTAATAAGGGAAAAGGTGAAAAGCGGTTGTGTCCTTATCTAATATGAAAAAATGATTAACGTCTCGATTCCGCACCACAGCCAAACGCTTTACCGTCATTTCAATAAAGGAACGCAAATACAAAAAGAATTACTAAAAAGCAAATATTTGCCAGTGTAAAGTAACGGAAATAGGCACCTTTTATTTTGCCTTCCTCCCGGACAATGAGTTTATAAGAAATAAGACTTGCCATAGATGCAATCAACGTTCCAAGCCCTCCAATATTTACTCCTACGATTAGGGGGTTGAGATTATCTGTAAAACCTGACAGTAAAAGCGCCGCTGGAACATTGCTGATGATCTGACTTACAGCAACACCTGCAAGCAGTTCATTGCCGGAAACGATTTTCTGCAAAATATGAGAAAAGGCTGGCAGCCTTCCCATATTGCCGATAAAAATAAAAAATCCAACAAACGTCAAAAGCAGGCTGTAATCCACACGGGAAAACGTTGTTCTATCCATTAGCAGCAGGACAAGGAATGTAATTCCAAATGTTAGGCTGTAGGGAACCACCCTGGCAACAGTGAGGAGGTTAAGAGCAAAAAGGACGCCATAGGTAGTCATCTTGACAGCTTGTCCTGTAAGCCTCGTTTCCCCGGTAAATGAAACTTCAATTGGAATATTGTATGCTTTGGCCTGGACTAAGCACCAAATTATAGTTACAACAAGGGAGGCTAACGTATAGGGCATCATCAGAAGAATAAAGGAGCCTAGGGAAATTCCTGCTTTGCCATAAAGATAAAGATTTTGTGGGTTTCCTATGGGCGTAAGCATGCTGCCAAGATTTGCGGCAACGGTCTGTAATACGACAATAGGGATAATAAGCTGTTTTTTGCATTCAGACCCAATCAGATTCAACACAATAAACGTAAATGGTACAAAAGTAATGAGTGCAACGTCATTTGTAACCAGCATACTGGAAAAAAAGCAGAGCAAAACAAGAATTACCATAAGCTGCCAGACTTTTCGCACTCTGCTCAAAAGAGCTTGTGCAACCCACTGAAAAATTCCGGTTTTTTGCAGTCCAGACATAACACCCATTAGACAAAACAGAATGGCTAATGTCCGAAAATCCACATAGGAGATATATTCTAAATCTGGATGGACAAAAAACATAGAAACAACTGCAAGAATAAAAGCAGCACATAAAACCGTTTCCTGCTTAAAAAAACGGATGATTTTCTCTTTCATCAAAAATTCCCCTCACAACTGACAGCTACCTTGATTACCCCGTCTCTCCGGCCCTCAAAAAGCTCGTAAGCCTTTTCAATCTCCCGCAGAGGATAAGTATGGGTAATCAACGCTGTTGTATTGAGCTTTCCCTGCTCTATCAGAGACAGGATTTCTCCGCACTTACAGCCGTCTACTCCGCCAGTCTTAAAGGTCAAATTCTTCCCATACATATCCGGCAGAGGTAAAACCTGTGCTTCATCATATAAAGCCACAATTGTTACAACCGCGTTAGGACGCGCGCACTGCCAGGCCAATTGGAAGGTATCCATACTGCCGGCAACCTCCAGAACTACATCCGCGCCGCCATTGCTGCTGTTTTCCCGAATAAATTCCAAAACGTTCTCCGGCTCAATTGTCAGCACTTGGGGATACTGTTTATGTACAAAGGCACGCCGCTGCGGATCCTTTTCGCAAATAATAACCTGCTTTGGTTTCTTCAATAATACACATTGCAAGGTACAGATTCCAGTCGGTCCCGCTCCAAGGATTAACACGGTATCTTCCGGCTGAATCTCTGAAATATCCGCAGCCCAATAGCCAGCAGCCAATATATCGCCAACAAACAAGGCCTGTCTGTCTGTAACTGTATTGGGGATTTTATTGAGTCCCTGGTCAGCACAAGGAACCCTTACATATTCCGCCTGTCCGCCGTCAATACGGCAGCCCAGTGCCCAACCCCCATTGGGATCTGTACAGTTATTAACCCAGCCATTCTTACAGAAGAAACACTCTCCGCAGAATGTTTCGACGTTTACCGTTACCCGATCCCCTGGACATACAGAAGTGACTGCGCTGCCTGCCTCCTCTACAATGCCAACCATCTCATGTCCCACTGTAATTCCTGGTACAGCACGGGGAACACTGCCATGCTTGATATGAAGGTCACTGGTACAGATGCTTGCCAGAGTTACCCGAACAATTGCATCCCGGTCATTCTGCAAAACAGGCTTTGGCTTTTCCAAAAGTCCAAATTTCCCCTGTTCGATATAAGTATAAGCGAACATGATTATTCCTCCCTTTTAACCTCTATACAACTTTTATGATAAGACTTGTTTTCGTAGGTATATTATACTCCTTTACAAGTATAATGGCCAACAAAATTTTATCTTCAATTATCTTTTACAGTGTTCAAAAGTCTTTTTTTACCAGGGAAATAATAAACTTGGCTTTTTTGTCTGGTTTGATTTTTATTTCTTTTTCTGATATAATATAACTAAAATTCGACAAAAAATAGAATATAACATATCATTTGATAAACAGCAATTGAGGTGTGATAAATGCTCTGGACAAAACATCATTTCAGCCGCCTTAAAAAACAAAGTATACTGTATCAATGGATGTTGGCATACAGTCTTGTTCTGATGGTCCTTTTAGCCAGTGGAATATTCCTGAACCATATCAGCGTCAATGCGATTAAAAAAGAAACGGTTGACTCCAAAAAGTATTTTTTAATGGCTGTCAACAATGAAATTACAAGCGTTTTGGAACAAGCTCAGCAGATGTATAATACCATCTATTTTAACCGATATTTTTCTTCCCTGCGGGATACCCCTTCCCTTTCTGCAGATGCACAATATGCCATTTATTCCTTTAACAATGAGCTGAAGGCCAGCGGTTTGAATACTTCTGGTCTGAAATATATTATTTACTATCCAAAACTTGACATCATCCTATCAGAACACGGAAGTCTGGACAGCAGGACATACTATGACTTCTATGTCCAAGACCAGGGGTTAAACTATGAAAGCTATTGTGCACTGCTCCAAAATGAGTCCCAAGACCGCTTTTTTCTGGTCAGTGACGGCAGATATCAGGCAATTTGCTATACTCGTTCCAGTTCTGCTATAGGGAGCCGGGACAAGGCAAATATCATTATTCTGCTTCCAGAGGAACAGATCAGAATAATGCTGAACCGATATTTTTCATACAATATTAATGCTATCGCTATTAAAGATAAGCAGAAAAATACCCTTCTGCTCCACAATCTGACTGATCAGACAGTGATACAGGAATTTTTAAGCAATGAACAGGAGGGCAGCCTTTTTGAGCTTCATGACCATAAGGATCTGATTGCTGCTTATCGGGGGCCGCTGATGCAGGGATGGGAGTGCTATCTCTTTTCTTATGCCAGCGATTTCTGGTATCAGTCCATGGCAATTAACCGACTGTCAATGGTTGTTATTTTTACAGGAGTATTTCTCTGTATCCTTGGAATAAGTGTTTCTCTGTACAGAAGTTATACACCGGTACGGATGCTGGTGGGAAAAGTCCACGACATTGTTCCTTCTACTCAAGAAATGGCCAACGAGTACCAGGCTTTTGAGCAGGCGTTAACCTATATGCACGACGAAAGCCGGGAAAAAAATCAGATCATCCAGATAGCCCATGAACGGCTGCTGGAGGAGCTGGTTCTCCGAGTCCTTCACGGGCAGGCGGACGATGAAGATGTGGAACGGTTTTGTATATTTTTCCAGGAGGAGTATTTTGTTCATGGAGCTGTCCAATACAGCTCCTTCCCGGATATGGAACGTCTCCACCAAGAATTTATTAAGGAAGTCTGTTCAGGTGTTTTAGCTGGGCGGTTTCTTGGAATACGAGATGGAAAGGGAGCTGTTCTGCTGCTGAACCTTCCTGAAGGAAACCGGGAAGAAGAAATTGAAGCATTTATTTCTGCTATGACCCAGGCTATGGAAACCTTGAAAGTGCGATATGGTGCGGACTGTATTATGACAGTTGACTCCACTCCGGTTACATATGACTGCTTGAACGCTTCATATCGCCAGACGGTAAAGGCGTTAGAATATAAAAAGCTTATGAACACCGACGAAATCGTAGCCAATCAACTTTTGGCATCCTTTTCAAACCGTGCCTACTACTTCCCCCTAAATATCGAATATGAACTGAGCAGGCAAATACACCAGGGGAACTTTGAAGAAGCGAAAAAACAGCTTGAAATCCTGTTCCATATTAACTTCTATCAGGAACCTCTCCATCTGTATATGACCCGCTGTCTGCTTTATGACATTATTGGCACGCTGGTCAAGGCTTTGGATGCCGGAAGCACCCAAGAGATACGAATGTTGGAAAACATTGATATTGATTTGAAATCAAACGATGAGGCTTCACTGCTTCGGGTTCAGTCGGAGATAGAAGGGGCTATGCAGCTTATTTGTGAACAATACAGCAGAGAAGGAAACAAACCTGCTGCTGTCAGCAAGACAAAGCTGGATTTGACAGAGCAGGTAAAGGCATACATTGAAGATAATTTAGGGAGCCTGGCTCTTAGCCAGGAGAGCATAGCCGTCGATTTTGGAATCAGCGTTTCCCAGTTGTTCCGCATTTTTAAGGAAGTAGAAGGGCTCAGTATCGTTGAGTATATCCACCGCCTGCGCATTGCCAAATCAAAGGAATTACTTTCCAGCACTGAGAAGACGATTGATGAGATTGCGTTGGAATGCGGTTATTCTGGTTCCAAAACATTGACAAGATTATATAAAAAATACGAAGGCATTACTCCTGGAATCTGGAGAAAGTTTAACCAAGCTTCTCCATAAAAACAAGGGTTGCAGGACGGAACAAAATTCCGTCCTGCAACCCTATTATTTAAACAGATAATTAACAGATTTGATTGCGGACAACTCCATCCAGCCAAGCCAGCATATTTTCAAAGACAATCTTCGCCCGACGCTCCATTGCCTCCTTTGTGGCAAAGGCCACATGAGGTGCAAGCAGCACATTCTTTGCTGTAACCAGAGGATGGCCTGCGGGAATGGGAGGCTCCATCTCAAAAACGTCAATCCCTGCAGCTGCGATTTTCCCTTCATTCAAAGCATCCGCCAGAGCCTGACTGTCCACAATGGGGCCACGGGCAGTATTGATGAAAACAGCAGACGGCTTCATTCCCCCTATCAGTTCTCTGCTAATAAGCCCCTTGGTTTCAGCATTGTTTGGGGTGTGAAGTGTGACAATGTCGCTTAAACCCATAACTTTTTCCAATGGAAGATATTTCACGCCCGCAGCTTCCAGCTCTGGCTTGGCGGTACGGCTGTAGGCAATCACATCCATCCCAAAAGCTCTGGCGATGGAGATCACCCGCGAGCCGATTTTGCCGGTTCCGATTACGCCCAGCGTTTTTCCTGCCAACTCTGTTCCCACTAAACCGGTCTTATCCCTCCCCTCCCGAACTGCCTGGTCACACTGAACCATATACCGGGAAAGGCTGAGCATCATACCAAAGGCCAGCTCCGCCACACAGATGTCTGAATAGCCGGAGGCGTTAGAAAGATGAATTTCCTTTTTCCGGCAGTATTCCACATCAATGTGATCCACGCCAGTAAAAGCCACATCAATATATCGCAGGCTTGGACAGGCCTTCAGTACATCCTCCCGATACGGGGTGTTGGCAATAATGACAGCGTCCATCCCTTCGCTTCTCGCCTGCAGTCCAGCCGGAGATGTATCCCGGTCGCTGTAAACAGTTATTTCATGTCCCAAAGCTTTTATTTTAGTTACAAAGGCATCCAGTATTTCCTCCCTAATGGATAATGGTTCCAGCAGCGCAATTTTCATAAAAGGTCATCCTCTCTGAAAGATAAAGTCTGTAAAGGTTGATAGAACGATCATTTTTCCCAAGAAACCAAAATTTCTTTCAGCATCCGTCCAAAAACGGAGCCAGGCTCCCGTTCAAGTTCACGCTGTAAATCCTCCTGGGTAAATGGCTCAGACAGAGAGAGGCGGATCAAACCATCTTCCTGTGACAAAAAGCGTTCCATATATGAAATTTCGTCCTTAGTTGGTTCAACAGCAGCTTCAACGAGGTGTGGAAGGTAATCCCGGTAATCCTTTTGCAGCCAGTAGTAACGTTCCAGCCAGGCATTAATGTCTTCATAACCAGGCTTAGCGGTATGAGTACGTATTTGTGCCCGCTTCACAAGGGCATTGGCAATCGTAAGTAAGGATTCTTTTTTCTGTTCTGAAGTAATCCCCTCTGCTTGGTAAATGGGGGCGAAAAAAATCCGAACGATCTGAGCCTCACAGAGAAGCCGCTCTGAATTCCCCCATGTGCTGGTATATCTTTCCATTATGCTGCCGCAGTGGACTCCAAACCGGAAGCTGTCTGCTTTTTTAGGAACGTCGTCGATCCCTTCCGCCTCTCGGATTTCTCCCAAACACAAATGGCGGTATCGGGGCATTGCACCAAATATGGCGTAATTGTCAGTCAAAGATACTCCCAACAGCTTGGCGGCAGAGTTTACCAGGGCAGTTTCCACTAAAAAAGTCCGCATCTTTATCCCTCCTAAACGGCGAGCCCGCCAGGGCCCTTTTTGCCGATGTCCAACCGTTCTTTCAGCTCATCCATTCCCATATCAGCCCGCTCAAAGTACTCTGCGGCAGTCAGAATATAGGACAGGGACAAGTGGAGCGCCTTCCCATAATGGCTTTCCGGCACTGCATCATAGGCGGACTGATATTCAGCAGCAACAGGAGATTCTTCTGCCCGCAGGCGGAGTGCCAGCTGGACAATTTTGTCATTGTCATCTACCCAGTTAATTCCTGTAACATATTCTTTTGTCAGTTCTGGGTCCGGGTTTCCTGCCGAGCGGGTATATCTTTGAGGGTCTACATAGAATTTTTGCGCCCGCATGCACATTTCCTCAAAGAATTCCTGCGGTTCTGCATCCTCCTTTAAAGTCTGAATATTCATATAGGACGCACCAAAAGCCTGCTGGATCAGCTGTGCAGCCCAGTCAAGGTTTACAAAATCAGAAGCAGGAACCCGGGACAACTCCTGGGGATATACAGCCAGGCGGAATTTGGGGGTGTTTGCATAATACCGGTTAAACATAACCCCTTCATGGTAAACGCTGCATTCGGTGGGAGAGAGATTCGGGTCAACGTCACTGCCCCGTCCCTTTAATTTGGGTTCCCGCCAGATTGGTTTCATTTCCCGGTCACAGGCACGATGGGACACCCACCCCAAAACAAAGGCTGTTTTTGCCTTTAACAACTCATCCCTTCCAGCCCATAGAGGCTTGTACTGTTCCAGCAGGCGGAAGCTGAATTGATCCCCAGAAACGGTGATGCAGCCCAATTGGGCAAAGCCTTCATAATCCTTCATCACTTCGCGGAAACTCTCCGGGATTCCCGGCAGACCTTTGGCGATGCGGAAGGTATCTTCCAGAATAGCCGTATGGACAATATGTTCAGACATATGCTCCTCCTTTCGCAATCCCTATTGAACTTTAAACACACATTCTGTCTGAGGCGTGTTAATAAATGGGATTTCAAGGCCCAATCCAGGCCCATTTGGGACGCGGATCCGTCCATCCTTTACTGTCAGACCGCCTGGTACACAGTCCTCCACTCCACGAAATCCCTTGTACTCATGATAATGCCCCGCGTTGGGGATCATGGCGCAGAAAAGCAGCATATTATAGGAAGCATAGCCGCCGGAAACGTGAGGTGTTACCACCTTGTCCGCTGCCTGGGCCATACGCGCCACTTTGATACACTGGATAAAACCTCCCGTATATTGCAGGTCTGGCTGGAGTACTTGGGCTGCGTCATTTTCTATAATCCATGCAAAGCGGCGCAGGCTTGTTTCCTGCTCTCCAAAGGCAAGGGGAACATCCAACGCATCTGCTGCTGCTTTGGTATCCCACAGATCATCAAAGGGACATGGCTCCTCATAAAAATAGGCGTTTATACTTTCTGCAATTTTGCCTATTTCAATTCCCTTCCTTGCATCAAAGGAACCATTGCCGTCGCAATGGATAATGAAATCATCTCCAAAGCTCTGGCGGGCCAGGTGCAGAAGCCCCTCCGTTCGTCCGGCTATAGAATCCCGGTTTCGGCTCATCCTGCCGCCCAATTTGAATTTGATTGCCTTAGCCCCAATTTGGTCTACCCGGCGGTGCAAAATTTCTACTTCTTCCTCGGGGGTAGTATCCCGGTTGCCAGAGGCCGCATACATTTCCAGCTCATCCCGCTGCCGGCCTCCCAAAAGTTCAGCTACATGGACGCCTGCCGCCTTTCCAAGCATATCCAGAATCGCAGATTCCAGCCAGGAGATACAGCACCAGTAGGCCAGACCTTGTATCTTATAGTTGATATCAGTGACATAGATGGTATTCAAAATTTCCTCCAGCTTTCGTGCATCCTTGCCTATAGCCAGAGGAAGGAATTTCTTTAGCAGCAGATGAAGATAGGATGCCCGGTCAGAGCAAGGGGCAATCCCTTCTTCTCCCCTTGTTCCCTGTACCTTTAGGAACCAGGCACTTTCTCGGCAGTAAAGGGTAAAGGATTTAATGACAATCGGCTCTGGCAGCCTGTCTGTGTTCAGCACTGGGGCGTCCATAATTGCTTGGAGCTGTTCAAATGTCACCGGCTTATTGGGTTTAAAATCTGGATGAGGCTTGTACATGAGTTCTTTCTCCCTTCGGATGTAAACTGAACAGGGCAGCGCTGACGCGGAATCAACGCCGCCCTGTAAACCTTTTAAACAGGCTCTTAAAATTCGGGGATATCTGCCAGAAAAACGCCCGGCTTTCCAAAGCCGTCACTGGTAAATATCGCTTTATTTGTATGATAGGATACTGTCACATGGGGATGATAATGGGACATATTTTTTGCCCATGACATTCTCTGATAGCACAATACCTTTACCTCTTTTGTTTCCAGGTTGACAATGTACATTTCGCCCTTGCCTCTCTTGGAATCACAGATGACATACCGGTCATCCTGGGTTACAGTTCCATGCTCATTGTCCAGCTCAAACAAGGTGATTTCTTTATTTTGATCCACATCAAAGTAGGAAAAGAAGACCTTGCCCTCCCGGCGGACCGTAAAATAGAGCCTCCGGCCGGTATTTCCCCAGAATTCATGTCCTGCTGCCTCATAATCACCGTCATCGTGGTCGCGGACTCTGCGGTTGCAGCTTCCGTCGGCGTGGATCAGCCACATTCTGGCCTGTATGGTTTCCCAGGTTCCTTCGTGGGCGTAAACCAAAAGATTGTTGTCATTAGGGCAGAACTGGCAGTGGCGCAGCGGCTGTTCTCCGTGAATGATAATCTTAGCCTCCCGTGTGGCCAGGTCAACGACAATTAACCCATAATCCGGGTTTGCCTCATAAAAACAAACCAGTTTTTTCCCATCCCAGCTTGGAAACGCACCAGAGCATTTTGTCACTTTTTCTTTCACCAGGTCTTGGGCTCGGACAATGACCTCTTCCTCCAGGGTTTCCAGGTCCACTGTCTTGATACAGCCATCCGCCCCAAAAAACACTTTCTTCCCATCCCGTGAGGGGTAAGCGAAGTAGTCCAACTGATAGCCCTGGGTTAGTTGTTTCACCTGCCCAGAAGCCAGCTCCATAGCGAAAAGGTTATTTCCGCTGTCCCGTGTAGACTGGAAAATGACTGTTTGATCGTCAGGGGTAAAGCTGCGGTTGTGGAAATAAAGATGGTTGCAGGTATCTTGTTCATCCGTGAGCCGGATCAGATTCGGAGAAATGCCATTGTCCTGCATTTTTTGAAATGTATAGCGGAAGGCGTCACCTTTCATAGCAATAAGCATCCTTTCTGTTATAATGTTCTGTGTTATCTGGAATTGTAACGGTCAACTGCTGCCTGTTGAATTTGTATAGCATTTTCTACATTCATACTGCTGCAGGTTTTTACAAAGTTATCCCAGTTGTCAAAAGATTCGGTTCCAATGATAAACTTCATGGATGTTTGTTCCACATAAGTTTCCAGATCAGCCAAGATAGCAGTGAGCTGTTGAGACTCCTCAGAGGTATAGGAGACAGTTGGGAAGGAACGATTTTCATAATCCTTGTCCTCCCAAGCTTCCATTGCCTGCTGCTGTTGGGGCATGCTGTAATATTGAAGCATATATTCCGGGTCCTGAACCAGCATGGCCGGTCCCTTGATAGCAGTCATAGCAAAGTTGGCTAAAACAGTATCTACACTCTTTCCCTCTGGGTTTTTCAGAATCAGTTCCGTATATTGGGGCTTTCCGTTTTCCATTGTGTAGGAAACGCCTTCTTCGCCCCAGTTAAAGCGGCGGTATCCTTCTTCTGAGAAGCCAAAGTCATACAAACGCATAGCGGCCTCTACATTTTTACAGGCGGTGGTAATTCCCAATTGAGGATTGCCTCCAAATTCGTATTCGGTGACATATTTCGCCTGTTCGCCGGGGTTCATTGTGGGAATCTTTACCCCCATAAGCTGATAAGAAGGGTTGTCCTTATTGGCGTTCATATATGCACCCAGTCCAGAGGAACCAGCCCCAAAGGTGGCGAATGACTTTCCAGAGGACATATTATTGTCTAAACTCTGCTGGTCCAGAGTGGCAAAATTGGCATCCAGATATCCTTTGTTATACCAGTCGTTGAGCTGCATGAGGAATTCCCGATATCCATTTTCCAGGGGAGCGAAATGAACCTTTTTCTCTGTGTCTACATACCAGTTGTCTTTTCCGACGCCATAAGCAGGCTGGAAAAGGGTTCGCAGGCCGCTATTCCCCTTTACAAAGCCGCCGGTCAGAGGGTAATGATCTGGGTAAGCTTCTTTCATTTCTTTTAACATCCCATCCCAATCGGAGATGGTTTCCGGCGGAGTGATACTAAGCTGTTCCAAAATATCCTGGCGGATCATGGGGCCGGTAGTTGCCAGGAGAACGCCGCCGCCCTTTAAGAAGGGAATGACAAAAAAGCGTCCATTGTCGTCTTTTACCTGGCGCTCCATATGGGGATTGGCTGCGTAATACGCCATCAGGTTGGGCATATATTTCTGCATATCTTCGGTCAGGTCGATCAGAACGCCGTCATCGTGGAGCTTCTGTGTTCCGCCCGGCTGCTCCACCAGCTTGTAATTAAGTAAATCGGGATAATCCCCAGAGGCCAGAAGGATATTAAACTGCTCTTTCTCCATACCAGAAGGCGGTGTTTCAAATTCCAGCGATACACCTGTCTTTTCAAACCACCACCGCACTACTTCCAAATCTGCATAGCTGGAATAATCTTTGGAAACTTTGGAATGAAGCTGTCCAAAATAGGTCAGGGTTATATTTCCAGGCATAGGGTAGGAGAATGCTTCGGACGTTGTGGAGGGGGTTTCCCCAGATGCAGAAGAGCTGTTCGCAGGGGCAGAAGGGCCGGAACTTCCTACGGCTGAACTGGATGGAGAGGATGTACATCCGGCAGCGGATGTTAAGCACATGGCAGCAGCCAACAGGAGCGAGCTGTTTTTTCTCATCTGTTTCATACGTTGATCGTACCTCCTTAGTCGTTGTTTCGGCTTACTTTTTGGTTTTATACGAGCTTCCGTTTTGCGGAAGTTTGGAACATGACCGTTTATCCTTTGACAGCACCCACCATAACGCCTTTTACGAAAAATCTCTGCAACAGCGGGTAAAGGCAGAGGATAGGTGCAGTAGCTACTACGATGGTGGCATATTTAATGGTTTCTCCA
Source organism: uncultured Oscillospiraceae bacterium (assembly GCA_910589145.1). Classification (GTDB taxonomy): domain Bacteria; phylum Bacillota; class Clostridia; order Oscillospirales; family Ruminococcaceae; genus UBA1405. Next base: position 48,513 of record CAJUSD010000004.1, on the reverse strand, counting down.
ATCATTGCACTGTCGTCTGCAGCTGAAAGGTTCATGGATGCAGCGGCGCTGTTCTGAATAATCATCTCCCGCAGGATCAGCTGCAATGGATACAACTCCCGTTTGCGGATATAGATCAGGGCATTAAACCAGGAATTCCAGTGAAATACACCATAGTACAGAACTAATACAGCAATGGTGGGAACCACCAGCGGAATCATGATGCGTACCAGAATCGTAAGCTGGGACGCGCCGTCTATTTTGGCAGATTCCTCCAAACTCTGGGGAACCCCTTCAAAAGCAGTACGCATGATGATAAGATTAAAAGTATTGACAGAAACAGGGATGATTAGCGACCAGATGGAACCAGCTAGCCCCAGATTGCGCACATTCAGGTAAGTTGGGATCATACCGCCGCTAAAATACATGGTAAACAGGGTGAACAAGGATAGGAAGCGGCGGAGCATAAGCTGAGGACGGGATAGGACATATGCCCCTGAGATAGTAAAAACCATGTTAAAGGTTAGTCCCACCACAACAATAAACAAAGTGTTGCGGTAACCAGACCAAATATTAGGATTTCGGAAAACCTCCTGATAAGAAGCCAGGCTGAATCCCAGGGGGCGCCAAAGGAGATTGCCGCCATAACGCATGTATTCTCCCGGAACACTGAATGAAACAAACAGTACATACAGCAGGGGATACAAGGTAATAATGACAAGGACAACCATAATTAGAACATTTACTATGTCAAAAATCTGTTCCCCCATAGATTGTTTAATTTTCATTTGGCAGAGCCTCCTTTTTCAAATTCCAGTTTACCACAGACTGGTATCGTTCATCTTGCGGCTGAGTGCATTGACTGCAAAGACAAGAATAAAATTGACTACTGAGTTAAACAGTCCCACCGCTGCGCTGAAACTCCAATCGGTTCCGATAATGCCCCGGCGATAGACATAAGATGAAATAATATCGGCGGAATCATAGATTGCAGGATTATAAAGAAGGATGACCTTTTCTGCCCCTAAGGACATGATCTTTCCTACCCGCATGATAAACATAATAACAATGGTAGGCAGGATACAGGGGATGGTGATGCTGAACATTTTCTGGAAACGGTTGGCTCCGTCAATGGCAGCCGCTTCATAAAGTTCCTGGTCAATCCCGGTTAAAGCTGCCAGGTAGATAATGCTTCCCCAGCCAGCCTCCTGCCAAATGCCGGACAGAACATAAATGGGAACAAAAGTATTGGCATTGTTAAGCATTGTTTGCTGAGGGTATCCAAAATATCCCAGAAGGTGGGTAATAATTCCGTTGTCACGTGTAAATTGAAGAAGCATGCCACAGATTACCACCAATGAGATAAAATGCGGCATATATGTAATAGTTTGTACCATACGTGCAAACCGTTTGCTTCTCAGCTCGTTGAGCAGCAAAGCCAGCAGAATAGGAGCCGGAAAGCCCACAAGAAGATTCGTAATACTGAGTATCAGTGTATTTTTCAACAGTGTAATAAAATAGTAGCTTTCAAAGAAACTTTTGAAGTGCTTAAACCCCACCCAGGGGCTATTCCAGATTCCCGCCGAAGGGGTATAATCCTTGAAGGCGATAACGGAACCATACATAGGAAAATAGTGAAACAAAATGTAATAAAGAAGTACTGGGATAAAGATCAAATACTGCTCTCGATTGACAGACAGGTCCTTCCCAAGCCGCCGCCAAAAGCTTTGGTTATCTTCCAGCGCTTTAGTGGTGTTTTTTGTTGTTTGGGCATTTTTTAAAGAAGTGGGTTGTATTTGTTCCATATGTGCCTCCTATCTATTATTGTTGATTCGGCTTGTCCCTCTGATAAGTTTTTAAGTCTGTCCTGGCGGTGCTGCCGGTTGTTTTTCTACATCCATACTACCCTGCAAAAAGGTTTTTTTAAAGAGACAAACCCCGGAACCAGCAGGACAATTTATATAATTTTTATTAACTAAATTAAATAAAATAGGATATTTTTTATGAAAAAGGGACAATTTAAAGCATATAGAAAAGGGCAAATCTTGCAGAAGTGGGACAAAATCAATAATATTTATGTATTTAATATAATATTTACATTAATAAATCAACTTTAAACACCAATGTTAACCTACCATAATCTTACCTTTGCTTGACAAGGTTCAACACGCCCAAACACAGTTCTGACGGCGCATCTGCGGCGTTTTTGGCGCCGTTTTTTGCTTTGTTATATCCACCTTCTCCTTTGCCGGCCCCAAAAACCATGTTTTCCCTTGTCAAGCAAAGGTATGGATTAACCTTAAAACTGTTTTAACGGTCTCTAAAAAAATCCATCAAAATTTTGGATAACAAGTGTATTATTATTTCCTTAGAAATATGGATATAATACCTTATGACATAAAATATGTAAGAACTTTTGAAGAGGAACCTGCCGATTTCTGTTCATGAGTTTGAGATTTTACGAATTATTCCAAAAAATAAAGGCATTAGGTAAATGCCGCTTTCTGCATTTTTACAAATATAAGATGCACTGCCTGTATTTTATTGAATATGAAATACACTTCAGAAATGTTTATGCTAGTGAAAAAAACAGTCTAATTCACCAAATTCTCGATTGTATAACCGTATAATCTAATCAAAAATCCTGAAATTTAAAAAATAGCGTGATTTTTATTGATTCTATTTTTAAATTGTTGTATAATCAAAAATGCAATTAAAAAACTGAAAAGTTTCATAAAGTTTTCTAGAAGGACGTTCCCTGTTGGATAGACCACTTGCAATACAGGAAAAAATGCAACTTCTAACTACGGAATATTCTAAAAGGATATCTTTAACAATTGCGGAATAGGAAAAACGATTTTCCTGGTTTATGAAGTTTACGACTTTAACAAGAGGAGGAATATGTCATGAAAAAAGTTCTGGCAATACTGTTGGCCGCAAGTTTGCTTTCTTTAGCGGGATGCAACGGTTCCAGCTCCAGCGGCAGTTCCAATGCTCCCAGTAATTCTGGTGCATCCGGCACGTCTCAGTCTACTGACGGCGAAGCACCAGCAACCAACCTTTCCACCCCCGGTGGTAAGCAAGGCGGCACCATGGTTGTTTATTTATCAGGCGATCCCAGCGGATGGAACCCTGACTACAAAAGTGATGATAACCTGTGGCCGATCGCTCAGAACGTCTTTAACCGTCTGATTAAACTGGCTCCCTTTGACGGGATTGATATGGACCTTGCAAAGTCTTATGAGTTTTCTGAGGACGGGAAAACCCTGACCTTCCATCTGCATGAGGGTGTGAAGTGGCATGACGGCGAACCCTTTACCTCCCGTGATGTAAAGTGGACTTATGATACCATGATTTCAGAGAAGTGGTTTAAGGCACAAAGCCTTGAAAGCGTCGAAAGCATTGAATGCCCTGATGATAACACAGTTGTTTTCCATTTGAAAGCGCCTGATGTTACCATTATTGCAAAACTTGCTTGGTATGGCACCTTTATTCTGCCTGCCCATATTTATGAAGGTACTGACGTTGCTACTAATGACGCAACTATGAATCATCCAATCGGTACCGGCCCCTTTAAGTTTGATTCCTTTACAACCGGCGTTTCCGTTAAACTTACAAAAAATGCGGATTTCTGGGGCGATGAGCCAATGGCGGATGAAATTGTCTACTCTATCATTACCGACCAGGAAACTGCTTATCAGGCATTTTTGAACGGTGAGGTTGACTACTATGGTTCTACCATTCCTACCGCTCATACCCATGACCTGGATGATAACCCCGATTACCGTTTATTCCACTCCCTGGCCCAGAACCGTACCTATATCACCTTTAACTTCAACGACCCTGATTTCAGCAAAGTAGCAGTCCGTCAGGCGTTTGCTTATGCAGTAGACCGTCAGGGGATCTATGACCGGTTAGGTGATGGCAAGGGCAAAGCAGAAACCTTTATTTCCCCACTGCAAACTGACTATGTAGACGAAAACTACAAGATGCCTGAAAGAGATATCAACAAGGCGATGGAACTGCTGGAGTCTGCCGGTTATACCAAAGATGCGGACGGCTTCTATCTCCATACCACCTTTGATTGCTTTGAATCCGGCAACTTTGCTGATATTGCCCAGATCGTAAAAGCCAATCTTGCGGAAGCAGGCATTGACATTACCATTAACATGATGGAATATGCAGCCTGGGGCGAAAAGGTAAAGGATAATAAGAACTATTCCGTTACTATGCTGGCTGGATACCAAGGTCCTGACGTTTCCGGCGTTGCTGCCCGTGTACAGTCTGATGGCTCCAGCAACTTTGGCGGCTATTCCAATCCAGAACTGGATGAAGCTATGATCGCTTCCAATTCCTGCTCGGATAAAGCGGAACGTGCAAAATATCTGAGCACTGTTCAGAGAATTATGAGCGAGGATATGCCTCTTGTTCTGCTGATGGATAACGGCGGTTATTATCCTGTACGCAACACCACCCTGGGTTCTCCCTGGGATGTTCCTGAAAAGGCCGCTTCTTCCGAGATGACTTATTTCTGCTACTCTGAAGATAAATAAACTTCGTGTTTGCTTGCTGAATGAATAAGCGGAAACCATATACCTTAGAGGAAGCTCGGCATAGGCCGGGCTTCCTCTGTATAGTAAATTTTCTCGAAACAAACTTTCTATATCTTTTAAATGATTTTATTTCAATTCGTTGAAAAGCCTCCCCTTGTTTTCATGAAAATCACAGAGCTTGTCCGTTTTTAAAAGACGGTATGTTTCTGACAAAAATATAGATTAAAAAATAATTTGCTAATGGAAGAGGAGAGAGTTAAGAGTTATGAGACGGTATATTCTAAAACGTTTGCTCACCGGCATCCTGATGGTTGTCATTTCCGTCGCTCTGAACTTTACTTTGATCCGTCTGGCTCCTGGCGATCCCGTTAAAATGATTGCCGGACTGGATGATCCGAACCCGGAACAGGTCAGAGTTTTGACAGAGAAATACGGGCTTGATAAGTCCATCCCTGAACAGTTTGTTATCTACATTAAAGACGTTCTCCATGGCGATTTTGGTTATTCCTATGTGAATGAGCGCCCGGTTTTGGAAGTCATTGGGGAAAAGGTTGTTCCAACCCTGATGCTTTCCTTAACGGCGATGGTGCTGGCTGTAGTGCTTGGAACACTGATAGGTGTTTACGCAGCACGGAAAAACGGCGGACCCTTTGATACTATTATGTGTAATATGTCCTATCTCTTTGATTCCACCCCCAGTTTTTGGCTGGGATTGATCTTGATGCTGGTTTTTGCCTCAACATTGAAATGGGTGCCAACCTCCGGCATGGTAAATCTGCGGGCACCCGCCACTGGTATTGGGCATGTGTTGGATGTACTGCATCACCTTATTCTTCCAGTATCAACATTGGTAATTGTGCAGTTCCCCTATTACTTCCGTATTGCACGTTCTTCTGTATTGCAGGTAATGAGTGAAGACTTTATCACTACCTTCCGCGCTACTGGCATGAAGGAAAAACGTATTTTCAATAAATATGTTATGAGGAACGCCATTATTCCAACTATTACTGTAGTGGGAAACAGTCTGGCATTCCTGATTTCCGGTACTGTTTATGTAGAAACTGTTTTCTCTTGGCCAGGTATGGGCCGTCTCCTTTACAGTTCCATCAGCAAACGCGACTATCCGATGCTCAGCGGAATTTACTTAATTATTGCGTTATCCGTTGCAGCGATGATGATTGTTGTAGATCTGGTCTACAGCGTAATCGACCCAAGAATCAAGTACGACGAGTAAGGAGGGAACAGAATGAAGAAAAAATTTGAAGCGGTAAAACGCGCTTACAAAAATAACCAGCAGTTAAAAGTGGGAACGATTCTGTTAATTATCCTGCTGCTGTGCGCTTTCCTGGCATCTGTTCTGGCTCCTTACAGTCCTTATGTCCTTACAGAAGATATCCGGGTTGGTCCAGGGGTAAACGGCCATTTGCTGGGTACGGATGCACTGGGGCATGATATTTTGAGCCAACTGCTTTTTGGGGCTAGGACTTCCCTGCGTATCGGAATTGTGGCGGCTCTTATTGCCGGAACCATTGGTACGCTGATTGGCGGCATCGCCGGATTTTTTGGCGGCAAAGTGGATAAGTTCATTGTAGAATTTATTAATGTATTTGTCATGACTCCTTCCTTTTTCCTGATTTTGATTGTTGTAGCAATGTTTGGCAGCAGCATGAAGTATGTCATGATTGTTATTGGTCTGACTTCCTGGCCAGGAAATGCACGTCTGATGCGTGCCCAGGCGATTTCCCTGCGCAACCGCACCTTTGTCAAGTCCTGCCAGGCTATGGGCGAAAGCCGCCTGAGCATTATGTTCCGACATATTATCCCCAACGGTATTTTCCCCATTATTGCCAATACTACGATGCGTGTTTCCGGTGCAATCCTGATGGAATCCGGGCTTTCCTTCCTTGGGCTGGGCGATCCCAACGTCATCAGTTGGGGCCAGATGATCAGCAACGGCAAAGCGTATTTGACCAATGCCCCTTGGATTTCCATTGTTCCCGGTTTGGCGGTTGTTTTAACTGTTTTGACCTTTTTCCTAATTGGTGATGGTCTGAATCGAGTAATTGCTCCCAAAATGAACGCTAACAAGTAAGGAGGGAGAAGTAGAAATGGCTTTATTAGAGCTGAAAAATATGAATATCACCTATAAGGTGGGAAAAAAGCGTGTTTTTGCTGTACAGGACGCCTGCATGGAAATTGAGGAGCAGGACGCTGTCGGCATTGTGGGCGAGTCTGGTTCCGGTAAATCTACCTTGGCTATGGGTGTCCTGCGCCTGCTCTCCCCCCGAATTGCGGATATTGATGGCGAAGTTCTCTATAATGGTCAGGATTTCCTGAAACTTAACGAGGATGAATTAAGCAAGCTGCGCTGGAAAGAAATCTCCGTTGTCTTCCAAAAGTCCATGAACGCTTTGAGCCCTGTCCATAAAGTTGGCGCTCAAATGGAAGACGTTTACCGCATCCATTTCCCAAAGGCAGGTTCTGAAGAAGTTAAAAAGAAAATTTATGATCTGTTCCAGATTGTAAATCTTTCCGACCGTGTATATGAACTTTACCCCCACGAGCTTTCCGGCGGTATGATGCAGCGTGTTTCTATTGCATTAAGCCTGTTGTTCTCGCCCAAGCTGCTGGTATTGGACGAGGCTACCACAGCTCTTGACGTTGTAACACAGGGACAGATCCTTTCTGAAATCATGGAGCTTCAGAGCAAAATGAAGCTGACCCGTATGATGATTACCCACGATGTTTCCGTTGTATCCTCCACCTGCAACAAGGTAGTGGTTATGTATGCTGGCCGGATGATGGAACAGGGATATGTCACCGACGTGCTGGTTCATCCCAAGCACCCCTACACCCAGGGGCTGCTCCGTTCCTTCCCATCCTTTACCGGTGCAAAATCTGATTTGAGGGGTATTCCCGGTTCCCTGCCGGATCTGAGCGTAAAACCAACCGGCTGCGTTTTTGCTGCCCGCTGCCCCCATGCAACAGACCAATGCCGCAGCAAGCTGCCTGAAATGAAAACTGTAGGAAATAAGTGGCAGGTTGCCTGCCATCTGGCGGAAGGAGAAAACAATGGCTGAGAGAATTACAACAAACGACCAGTATGTACTCGAAGTCAACAATCTTTCCAAGTGGTATGTACAAAAAAAGGTCGTAAAGAAGGACGGCAAGGTAAGCAAAAAACAGGACATTAAAGCTGTTGACGGTGTAAGCTTCACCTTGAAAAAGGGTGAAATTTTAGGCGTAATCGGGGAATCCGGCTGCGGCAAGTCAACACTGGGCCGTGTGCTGATCTATCTGGAGGAACCTACTGGCGGACAGATTAAACTTTTCGGAGAATCCGCCACTGCCATGGTGAGAAAAGATCCCTTAAAATTCCGCCGCACCTGCCAGATGATTTTCCAAAACCCCTTTGATACCTTTGATCCACGCTACACCCTCCGCAAGATCCTTATGAGTCCTTTAAAACTCCACAATATTGGCGCAAACGAAGATGAACGGCTTAAAATTGTCCTTGATGTTCTGGAAAAAAGCGGTCTGCGTCCTGCGAAGGAATATATTGACCGGCATCCCCATGAATTGTCCGGCGGACAGCTTCAGCGTATTTCCATTTTGCGTTCTATGCTGCTGGAACCTGCCTTTATGGTTGCCGATGAACCGGTTTCCATGCTGGACGTTTCTATCCGCGCTGATATCATTAATATGCTCCAGGAACTGGTACAGGAACATCATACTTCCATGGTCTTTATCAGCCATGATATTGCCACTACCCGCTATATTTCCGATAAGGTCGCAGTTATGTATCTGGGCCGGGTGGTGGAAATGGGCAATACCGATGAAGTTCTGCATAATCCACAGCACCCGTATACAAAGGTGTTGATTTCTAACTGCGCCTCTTTGAATCCGTTGGAACAAAAAGAGGTCATTAAGGTAACAGGTGAACCTCCAACACCTATTGATAACGGTCCTGGATGTTATTTTGCACCCCGCTGTTACCGGGCATGTGATAAGTGCTTTAAAGAGTATCCCGGCCCGGTAGATTTAGGGAATGGGCATTGGGCTTCCTGCTACTTTGCAAACGAAAAAGACGAAATTGCTGAAAAAACGATTGCAAAAGATATAGAAGGCACAAAATAAATATCCATCAGCCTGACGGTACACAATCAAAAAGGTTTGAAGAGTCCAGAGGAACTTTCCTAAAAAGTTCCTTTGGCCGCCCTCCGCAGAGGGCGAAATACCCCATCAGCCTTTCAGACGATACAGCAAACAATGAAACAGAAAACTAAAAAAGGACCGGAATAGTAGAACCTGTAATCAGCATCTTTGGATCATAAACATTGTGGCTGCCACAAGCTTCTGGGGACAAATCTCCCCTATTACGGGCTTTTCTTCCTCTTTGTCCAGTTCCGCAGAGTTGGACAAACATTGCAGTTATCTACCGGCGTCCATCGTTACAAACTAAAAGTTTGTAACGATGGCGTCCCTAAAAGCCTCAAACATTTCAGCGAATTTCTATGGAAAGCCTGTGTTGATACGGGCTTTCCATTTGAAATATCTGGCACAAATAAAAAATTCATAAAACAAGGGGGAAAACACATGGCAGACTTTACCAGACTCATTGAAAACATCCCGGACTTCAAGGAATTCCTGACTGTTGACGAAATGGATGAAAACTCCAAAAAGCTGGCAGCAGAATACCCTGACAAAGTGTCCATCTTCCAGGCAGGGACTTCCCGCAAAGGCCACCCCATCTATTGCCTGAAAATCGGCAGCGGCAGCCGCAACGCCTTTATGTTTGGCTGTCCCCATCCCAATGAGCCTATGGGCGCAATGATGTTGGAATATTTTTCCCGTGCCATTGCTGAGGATGACAAACTCCGCGAAGAACTGGATTATACCTGGTATCTTATCAAAAGTATTGATGTAGATGGTACGAAGCTCAATGAAAAGTGGTTTAAGGGCCCCTTTACCCTGACCAACTATGCCCGTAACTATTTCCGTCCTGCCGGTTATGAACAAGCAGAGTGGACATTCCCCATGCACTATAAAAACTACCATTTTGATGCTTCCATTCCAGAGACTAAAACGTTGATGAAAATTATTGACGAGGTAAAACCTGACTTTATGTATTCCCTTCATAACTCCGGCTTTGGCGGTACGTATTGGTATTTAACTGAAAATCTCAGCCCTATCTGGGACAATCTCTACAATGCCAGCAAAAAACAGAACATTCCCCTGCACCTTGGCGAACCGGAAGTAAATTATATTGTTCCTTTTGCCCCGGCAATCTTCCCGCTTTTAAGCCAGAAAGATACTTATGATTATTATGAAAAGTTCTCTAAGGAACCGCCGGAAAAATTGATGAGCGCCGGAGGCAGCAGCGGGGAATACGCCGGACAATATGGAACAGTAACATTGGTGACAGAACTTCCCTATTTCTATGAGGAGCGTATCCAGAGCAATCAGGAAATGCCCTATACCCGCCGGGAAGCTGCTCTAAAAAAGAATGACTTTAACCACAACGAACAGCAGACAGTCGCCAAGTATTTCCGTCAAATCGAAACCCTTGTTTCCTCGGACAATCCCTTTGCCAAAATGGTGGCACTGTCCCTGAAAAACAGCGACAGCCGTTATGAATCCACTAAGGCTTTTGTTGAGAAAAGCGAGGACTATGCTGGTCCTTGTAAAGAATCAGAGGCTTTTGACAATCTGGAATTACCAAAGTTCTTTTCCCTCTTTATGTGGACGCTGTGCATTCGCTCCTGCGAACATGAGCTTGCAAAAGACCATACAGCGGAAGAAAAAGCACTGCTCCAGAAGGTGCATGATGAAGCAGAAGCAGAATTTAACGTCCGCGCTGCCCGCGCAGAAAAGGATATTCATTATGAGGTCACACCAATTAAGAAGCTTGTCAGCATACAGTTGGAAAGCGGTATGATTGTGGCGGATTACCTGAAATCGAACCGGAAATAATAATCAAAAGAAGCGGCGGGCGCTTATCCGTCCGCCGTTCAATAAAAAAGGAGGATGTTTTCTGTCATGAGCGATGTAAAAAGTTTTTATTCCATCCCTACCAGCGGTTCCGCTGTCTGGCTGGAAAACGATGAGATTGCCTTCCTTAACAATGCAAGCGGTGTGTCCCAAATTTGGAAAACCGATGTGAAAGGTTCCAAGCCAAAGCAGCTTACTTTTTTAGAGGAACGTATCTGGCGCCTTGCCGGCACCCCGGGACATAAGGAGCTGCTGTTTGCCTCTGACATGGGCGGCAACGAACAGGAACAGATTTATCTGGTCCGTGAGAACGGGGAATCCGTTAATCTGACCAACAACCCTACAGCGAGACATTATCTGGGCGGAATGACCCCTGACGGCAAAACTGTTTATTTCTCCTGCAACAAACGGAATCCCGCCAATTTTGACATCTGCAAAATGGATATTGATAAGAAAGAGGTTGAAATTGTCCTGGAGAACAGCGACAACTATAACAACCCCTGCGGTGTTTCCCCCAATGGCGTTTATATGCTCTACAACAAGCTTAAGGGCATGTCAGATAATAAAATGTGGATTATCAACATGCAAACCGCTGAAGCTAAGGATGTAGACCCTGCGGGCAGCTTTGCACAATATGAACATCCCGCCTGGAAATCGGACAGCACTGGATTTTTCCTAACCACTGATGTAAACAGCGAATTTACCTATGTTGCATATTATGATGTTGCTTCTGCAAAACTGACAAAGATATATGAAGCTGATTGGGATGTAGAAAGCATCTCCCTGAGCAGCGACGACCGCTATCTTGCCATGGTGGTCAATGAAGACGGCTACGGCGATCTGCGGATTTTGGATCTGAAAGAAAACGCCCTTGTCAATACTGCCAAACCGCCAAAGGGATTTATTAACACCTATGCGGGTATAGAATGGTCTCCTGCGGGACACAAGCTGCTGTTTAACTTCTCAAGCGGCAAACGTCCGGCGTGTGTTTGGATGCTGGACATGGATGCCGATCAAATTTCCCGCATTACAGACAGCCCTCTGGGGGATATCAATCCCGACGAGATGGCTGAAGCCGAACTGCGGGAGTTCCATTCCTTTGACGGCCTGCGGGTTCCCTACTGGTACTATAAAGCGCCAGGCACCAAAACCCCCGGCCCGGTTGTCCTGGAAATCCACGGCGGGCCTGAAGGTCAGGAATTCTGCAACTTCACTCCCCTTATCCAATACCTGGTGAGCCAGGGATTCAGCGTAGTTGCGCCAAACGTTCGCGGCAGCGTTGGTTACGGAAAGAAATACCATCATCTGGACGATGTGGAAAAACGTTTAGACAGCGTTCATGATGTTGCCTGTTTGGTAGAGCATCTGATTGAAGCAGGAATTGCTGACCCGAAACGGATCGCTGTTATGGGCGCAAGCTATGGCGGTTACATGACATTGGCCAGCATTACCAACTACCCGGATTTGTGGGCAGCTGCCATTGACACTGTGGGAATGTCTGATTTGGAAACCTTCCTGGAAAATACTGCTGAGTACCGCCGTTCCCATCGGGAATCTGAATATGGTTCTCTGGCAAAAGACCGTGAAACTTTGAGACGGGTTTCCCCAATTCACAAGGTTGATAAAATTGTCGCCCCGTTGATGGTAATCCATGGAGCCAATGACCCCCGCGTTCCTGTGACCGAGGCAGACCAGATTGTCGCCAGCCTGGAGAAACGCGGTGTACCAGTGAAATATCTGCGTTACCCCGACGAAGGACATGGTCTGACTAAGAGGAAAAACCAGTTTGACTGCTATCCGCAAGTGGCTGCTTTTCTGAAAGAACACCTTATGGGTTAAGTTCAGATAAAATTGAGTACAGCCTGCACCAGACCTTATTCATCTGGTGTAGGTTGTACTTTTTTCAGGCTGTATCTGCAAATTTTTTAACGTGAGTTCGTGTGAATCCCTTTCTCAAATTTAAGAGCCTATCCCAGAATGAGACGCGCCCGGACTGCGCAGTCAGATTTTTTGCCAAACAAGGCGGTTTTCCGCAGGCGGGCTGCCGCCCGGCAAGGAAATCAACGCAGTTTAGCGGAAAACATGCAAGCCGGATGGGTGCGGATCATTCTGGGATAGGCTCTAAGGTTTAGGGTTCAAGGGACGCCATCTCAGCAGCTGTTGGCTATTCTGTTGTTTTAATACGTTCTACCAAAGATTGTTTCTGTAAAAACCGGACTGCCATCAGCCTGAACATCCCATAAACCGCTAAAAGCGCGGCGGAAAAAATCATCATAACCAACACCGGAAAATGATAGGTCAACTGTCCAAACAGCCCCAGTTGATTAAATACCTGTACTGCCGCAATTCCGCACGCAGTACCAATGGTAAGCGTAATCAGGAGAGTTGCACCTATATAGCAAAGACATTCACCGGAAACCATCCGCGACAGCTGGCGGCTTGTCATGCCCACAGATTGCAGGATTCCGAATTCCTGCTGCCGTGTAAGAAGATTGGTAATCAGGGTATTGATGAGGTTAATCAGCGCAAACAACGCAATAAAAACAGCTAAACCATACAGCAGCATAAGCGTAAGGCGCAGGTTGGTTTTGGTCTGGGCAATGATATCATCCAAGGAAACAATCGTAATACGGGGATCATCCAAAAGGTCATACAATGCCCGGCGCTGTTCATCAGAGGTTTGAGCGACATGTACATTGATATAGCCGGTGAAATCCTCAATGTCAGGATAGAGGGTATGAAGCTCCTCCTCCGGCACAATCAGCGCCTTCATGGTGCCGGAACCATTCTGGAAAGAATCTACAATTCCCATGACTGTGTAATCCTTGGAGTACCCATCCAGGCTTTGCAATGTGACAGTATCCCCTATGGAAAACTCCACATGGTACAATTTTTTCAGCATATTTTCGCTGTCCCGCATGACAATAATACCGTTGTTTTTCAAAAGCTCGTCATAGTTTACTGTCCCTTCCAGCACTGCGTCAGCTTCCTGAAAAGCTGCTGTCTGTTCTGCCGTAAAACCGCCTACCAAAAAGCGCCATTCAGCTTTTGGAGACTGTGCCATGGTGCAGTAAACTGAGGAATAATAGGTGAGATAATCCACGCCGGGCAGGGTAAGAAGCTTCTCTCTGGTATCCTCCCCCAAAAGTTCCTGCCTCTGCGCCTGCGCAAAGTCATCAGAAAGATCCAAATCCTCCACAGCCAGCGTATATTCGCCGCCGTCTCCAAAGTTACGGCGCGCTATTTCCGCAATATTGACAGAACTGGCATAAGCGGCAATGCACATTGTCATAATGCCGGTCATTCCCAGGGAAAAGAGGGTCAGGGCGGCTTTTCTGCGGCTGCGGGTAAAGTTCATACAGGCCAGCCGAAATATGGAAAGAGGCCGGCGCAGGGAGCGTGAAGCTTTGGGGACATCCTGGCAGCCGCTGCTGCGCATCGCTTCAATGGCGGAAACCTTTGCAGCCATCCGCAGCGGCTTTTGGGTGGAAAAGATGACAACTGCCATTGCCAGCAAAACCACAACGACAGTATTTTGCAGGTTTTTTGACCAATTCCAGTACCCGGGGTAAAGCAGGTTGGAAAGGATAACCGCAGCCAGCAGCCCGGAGAGAATCCCCGCCCACATCAAAACCCGGCGTTCCTGTTTGACCACCTGCCGCAGCTGGCGGGGCGTGGTTCCAATGACTTTCAGCCTTCCGTATTCCCGAAGCTTCCCCATCACGGAAATATAAAAAATATTATAAATAACTGCTGAACAGGCTATGGCTATCAGTACAGCGACAGCATAAACCGGCATATCGCTGCCCATATAGAAGTCGCTCAAATCAAAATAGGTGGAACTGAAAAAGGTTTCCTCCTCCGGGATGCCCATCTCCTGAAAAAACGCCTGAATATCTTCCCGAAGCTGTTCCGGCTGTCCGGTATAGTCTCCGGTAAGGCGAAACCGAATGTCAAAGGGCTTTTCGCCCTTTTCTGCTGCCAGAGATTCGGAAATATATAATTCAAATTGGCGGCTTTTGTTTTCTGTTTCCAGGATGCCAGAGACAGTATAGGACTGCTCGCCGCCGCCCAGGTCGAAAAGAAGGATCTGGCCAATTTCTTCCGGCAGGGTGAAATATTTCAAAAAGCCCCGCTCCACACAGATTTCGTTTCTCTCCCGCGGGTATTCCCCTGTAATGCCGGCAATATCCATTAGGTTCCTCATGCCCTCGTCGTAGAACTTCACAAACAAATTAGCGTCCTGGTAATGGATGTTTCCCATCCCGCCCTCAAAGCCCCACTTCTCAAATTTTCCAGCGGAAACCAGACGGTCGATATCATCATAGGAAAGATGTGCACACCCCGCCTGGTACTGTCCCCGAATATGGGCGGCGGTCTGTTCATTGACAGCTGTACGGACAAAGGCGATTAACGCCATCAGACAGACGGAAAGGCCAATAGTGATAACGGCAATGAGGTTCCGCCGCCGTTCAGCGGCAAGGCTGCGCTTTGCCAGCTTTTTTTCAACTTTAACTGTATCGTTTTCAAAGGGCCAGATCATCGTATTCCCTCCTCCTTATCCCACAATTTTTCCGTCCTCAATCCGCACAATGCGGTCGGCAAGCTGGGCAATTTCGTTGTTGTGGGTAATCATGACAATAGTCTGGTTGAACTCCATGCTGGTGCGTTTCAGCAGGCCAAGTACGTCGGCGCTGGTCTTGCTGTCCAGGTTGCCGGTAGGCTCGTCAGCCAGGACAATAGCCGGTTTGGTAATCAAAGCCCGGGCGATAGCCACACGCTGCTGCTGTCCGCCGGAAAGGTTGTTGGGCATATTTTGCAGTTTGTCCTCCAGGGCAAGCATTTTTACAATCTCGTCCATGAATTTCTTGTCCGCCGTGCCGCCGTCCAGCTCCACCGGGAGCACGATGTTTTCATGTGCGTTCAGAATCGGAACCAGATTGTAGTTTTGGAAGACAAAACCAATATTCCGGCGGCGGAAGATGGTCAGTTCCTCATCGTTCTTTTTTGCCAGATCATCCCCACGGACAATAACACTGCCGGAGGTGGGGACATCCAGCCCGCCCATCATATTCAGCAGAGTGGATTTTCCGCTGCCGGAGGTTCCTACAATCGCCACAAATTCCCCCTGCTCCACCGAGAGGTTCACGCCGTCCAGGGCGCGGGTGATGTTTGGCTCAGAACCATAATACTTTTTCAGGTCAATGGTTTCCAGTACCTTCATTGTTAAAAGCTCCTTTCAAGATCTTCTGCCTGCTGGGAACTATGTTATATCTCAAATGTCACAGAAATGTCCGAATTGCCGGCAAAATTATGAACTTTCTATGAATTATTACTTCCAGGGCAGAAAAACAGAAAAGGTTGAGCCCTTACCAACCTCAGAAGTTACCTTGATGTAGCCGCCCTGCCGGGTGACAATTTCGCGGGCCAGATATAGGCCGATTCCCACCCCCGGCTGGTCGTGAACCTCCTCTTCCCGGTAAAAGCGCCGGAAAATGGCCGCCTGGCTGCTCTCCGAAATACCCTTGCCGGTGTCGGCTATATCTGCTTTAACATACATCTCCCACTGTTCCACCGATACGGCGATACTGCCGCCGGACGCAGTGTATTTTACCGCGTTGTCCAGCAGGTTGAAAAGAGCCTCTGCCGTCCATCTGCTGTCGTGGGGAAGGTGTAAACTTTCGGGACAGTCCACCGTTACAGAAATTTTCTTTTTCTCTGCGCCGTAGACAATACCGCTCATAGCTTTTGCCAGTGTATCTATCAGTAAACCGTCCTTCTTTTCCAGTTGGACAGCCCCAGTTTCCAATCGGGAGGTTTTCACAAGGGCCTGAAAGAGAAAATCCAGCTTCTCCGTCTGTCTGCGGATTCCCTGTAAAAATTCTGTCCGCTCCTGTTTTGTTACCGGCATAGTAAGCAGTGTATCTGTTACCATTTTCAGATTGCTCACCGGCATTTTCACCTGATGGGAAATATCGGACACCAGGGTTTGAAGTTCCTGCCGCTCCATGTCCACCCTGCGCCGGTTTTCCGCCATAATTCCATACAGCCGGGAAAGCCGGTGGATAATACGGGCAAAGAGAGTTTCCTTATCGTCTGCCCGCTCTATCTCTTTGCCGCCGCTTATCATGTTGTCTGTCAGCTGGCACAGCTTCCCGGTAAACAGAGAGAGCCGTTTGCCAAAAGACCACGCCAGCAGCAACATCCAGACAAGGGCGCAGGCTGTCAGCAGCCCGCCTCCAAGAAGCATCCATATTTCATCGGTTACAGCAAAGAGTATGACAGAAACTGCCAACATGGAAACCGCCATTCCCATCTCAACCAACAGGAACAGCTTTTTAACAGAAAGACGTTGCAGGTTCATTTTCTCTCGCCTCCCACCCACTGATAGCCCATGCCGTAGATTGTCTTGATGTAGGCGTCTCCGTCCGCCTCAATCTTTCCCCGTATCCGGCTGATGGAGGTGGTCAGGGTGTGTTCGTCCACATATCTTTCATCCACATCCCACAGCTTTTCCAAAAGCCGCTGCCGCATTAAAATCTGTTTGGGATTTTTACAGAACAGGGAGAGCATTTTATATTCCATAGGGGAGAGGGAAAGGGGCTTTCCGTTCAGCGAGGCGGTTTGCTCCGAAAAATCAAGGAACAGCCTGCCGTCGTCATAAATATCCTTTGCCGGCTTATGGTGTTCCACCATGGCAAACATAGCTCTGATTTTCCGCTGCAAAGCCCCAATGGAAAAGGGCTTTGTAATGTAGTCCACCGCCCCGGCTTCATAACCCCGCAGCTGGTCGCTCTCCTGGTCATTGGCGGTCAGAAAGATCACGATTGTGCCGGGATGTTCCGGTTTTATGAGCTTACACAGGTCATAGCCGCTGCCGTCCGGCAGGTTGATATCCAAAAGCACCAGATCGAATTCTGTTTCGGCCAGCATACCAGCAGCAGTCCTGAAATTCAGCGCCGAGGCAATATTGCAGCTGTCAGAGGTTAGATTATAGGCCAGCGTTTTATTTAAAAGGGAGTCGTCCTCTACAATTAAAATCTTCTTCACAGCTGATTCCTCCTTTCGGTTTGAAGATAGTATAACAGAAAAATGTCCGGGAAATGTTACAGCAAACAATTTTTTCGACTATAAATTATTTAAAAAATTATCTGTGGAAAACCAAAATATAACATCCGCCTTAGTTTTCTGTAAAGCGGATGTTATACTTTTTATTCCATATATCTTTTTTATTTCCTGTCAAATAATGCCTTTACATATTCTAAATCCGTCTTAACAAATTCCCCTGTTCGGATTTCCTCTGTATACTCGGCAAAAATACACACTACTCCATCATATTGGCGGCACTTTAAATATGCCGCTGCACGTTCCCAGGAACACAGGCTTTGCTCACCATTGGTGAAAAATGGTTTCCATTTAGAACCATCTGCCGGACAGTAAAACGCTGCTTTAAAATTCACCCACATGAGATAAGGCCAAAGGATATCTAATCCCTGTTCCGGCGGTTCTCCTGCCAGACCTGCATGTCCTGCGTCCCATACCCCGCCGACCCAGGGAGAATCACACTGACGCAGAAGTTCATATAATTCCATAGAATTGCTGATTCCGGGGCCATAGTGGGGCTGGACTGCAATTTTTACCCCATATTCCCGGCAGAGAGGGAGAGCCTGTTTTAAGGTCTGGAGCATATGTTCAAATCTATCCCAAAAGGGAACAGCGGAATTTTCCCCTGTAAACATGATACGGACAGCAGGAATCCCCGCCTTGGCACAGCCCTGAAAAACAGGTTCCGTCAAAGGGGCAGCTATCCTTAAAATAGGACAGCCCTGCTGGGTAAAAATCTTCTGGGCTGCGGGCAGCCGGACGGGCGCGGAATCAGGCGTTACCTGAAAGCCGGTGCGGACAGGCATTTCAACCCCGTTAAAGCCCATGTTGGCCGCTTTTTCTGCTGTTTGCTCCAAAGAAAATGACTTCCAATATTTTGTAAATAATGTGTATTGTATCCCCATAGCCATTCCTCCTTTTTCAAAAGTATACTGTTCCTTTTCCATAAAGGCAACCGCCTTTCTGCTGAATGAAAAAGATTGCTCATTCAGGTTAAGGATTGTCCATTGCCCTGACTTAGAGCGTTGATGGATAATAGATTTAGAGCCTACCCCATAATAAAACATGCCCAGACTGCGCAGTTTGGCGAAAAATATGCAGGCTGGATGGGTGCGGATTATTTTGGGATAGGCTCTTATACATTCAGCAAATTTGATCACGGAAAGGAAGCGGGAAGATGAATAATAAAAAATGGAAAGGTGTATTCCTTGCCAACCCTGACGGTTTTCGTATTCGGTACGTTTTTGCCAAAGGGCGCAGAGAACAATTTGAAGAAATACTGGACATGCCTCCACAGCTTATCTGCCAGGAAAACCTGGAAGAAAACAAGGACTTTCTTCGGGATGTACAGGTCATTATAGGAACATGGGAAATCCCCATTCTCACCAGCGAGGAAATCAGGAATTATTTTCCTAATTTAAAGCTGCTTCTCTACGTTGCCGGATCGGTACAGCGGTTTGCGAGGCCGTATCTGGAAAACGGTGTCCGGGTGGCCAGCGCCTGGGGAGCTATGAGTATTCCTGTGGCGGAATTTACTGTGGGCGAAATTATCCATGCCAACAAGGGATTTTACCGCTCCCTTGGTTTGTATAAAGAACTGAGCTGGCATGATGCACACTGGAAAATATTGCAGGAATACCCCGGAACCTATCATACAAAGGTGGGAATTCTGGGCGCAGGGATGATTGGCTCGCTGGTTATCCGTATGCTGCGCCAGTACGAAACGGAAATAATGGTTTTCGATCCCTTCCTTTCCCCAGAGCGCGCCAAGGATCTTGGGATAGAACGAACCTATTCCCTGGAAGAAATTTTCTCCCAATGTCAAACAATCTCCAACCACATTGCCAACAACCCCCAGACTGTAGGGATGCTGAATTATTCCCTCTTTTCGCTTATGAAGGACAACGCTGCCTTTATCAATACAGGGCGGGGCGCACAGGTCAATGAAGACGATCTTATCCGCGCCTTGACAGAAAAGCCTGGCCGCTGTGCCATTTTAGACGTAACCTGGCCGGAACCGGTTCGGGAAGATTTAATGGGCCTTCCCAATGTTTTCTGCACCCCGCATATTGCAGGCTTTGCCTCTGACGAGGTTCTGCGTATGCCAGATACCATTTTGGAAGTCCTGCGGGAATACCTAAAAAGCGGGGTTCTCTGTTATGAGGTGACACAGGAAATGCTGGCAACAATGGCGTAGGGAATTTATATTGTAAAAAAAAGAATAGCGGGTTAAAAAAGGGAGATTGCCGATTCATATTTATCGCAGATTGGATAAAGAAACGGTTATTTCCCTTTTCTGCAGCAGATGTTAAACTAAAGCCAACGCAAAATCACAGAATATAACACGAATTTTCACATTAGGAAGGGGCTGTAGCTGGAATGGAATACATAGATTCCATAGAAAAAATGCGAATAAGGGCTGACTCTCCCGACGGAAAAAGCCTTGTTTCCCAAATGAAGGAAACGGTTGCAGAGTGGATGGGGCGTTTTTCCGACGATCCAACCATAGAAAGCGGCTGGGGACATGTCTATTTCTGTTCCCGGTGCGGGACATTCCTTACCTTTGACCTGAAATCCCCTTATGTCCATGTTTGCGGCTGCTGCGGCAAAACGATGACCGGCCCGGAATACGATGCTTCCTGGGTTTATCTTTACCGCTATGATGCGCTGATGTCCGCAATTCAGGCCGCCGCACTTTACCGCCTTGAAGGGAAAAAGGAATACTTGGATTATTTCCAGAAGGTTGTTGGTTTCTACGCCGAAAACTGGTACCGTTTCTGCGAACACGGACGAAATACCTGGCCCTCCGGCAACGGAAAGATTACGCCCCAGGCTTTAAATGAGGCAATCTTCCTAGTACGCATCGCAGGCGGCCTTGAACTTCTCAAAGGGGATCTGGAAGCGGGCTTTTTTGAGAACGTCTGTAACTGGATGCTAATTCCCTGCGCCTACTTTCTGGATGCACAAAAAAGGTGGATTCACAATATCCCCTGTTGGCTGAATGCATCTGTTGGGGCGGTGGGGCTGCTCACTGGAAACGCTGACCTGATTGACCGCGCCTTTGACCGGAAATATGGGTTTGCTGACCAGGTTCGGGGCGGAGGCGTGACAGAAAGCTTTTTCTGGTATGAAGGGTCTATCCACTATAACTTTTTCACTTTGGAAGCCTTTATGAACACCCTTCTTTTCGCCCGCGTTTATGGGAAGGAAGTCCCCCAGGATGTGGAGGAGACTGTTTTCCAGATGCTTTTAGCCCCCTGTAAATACGCCTTTTCCAATGGGCAGCTCCCCAACCCCAACGACGGCTGGCCCAATCTTGGACTGAAAACTTATTCCTTTGTCTACGAGATGGGTGCGAAAATTTTTGCAGGGAGGGAGGACGGCTGGAAGATTGCCGCCGCTGCAAAGGAAATACGGGAAGCTCCTTACCACCGCGTTCCTGTGCCGCTGTCCTACCCAGTCTATGCTGGGGATGTGAGCCTGGAATGGCTTTTGTTCACCCAGGAAGCTGTCCAAAAGGGCGGAACTATTGAAAAACTTCCTTACTTTAAACGCTCTTATCTGTTTGAAGCCTCTAATTTCGCTACCCTGAAAAGCTCCAGTGTCGAAATTTTCCATAAGTTTGGGCACTGTACCAAAAGCCATGCCCACCCTGACAAGATGACCATAGAAGTCCGCGCTTTGGGGGAGCGGATATCCCACGACCTGTCAAACTGCGGATACGCCGCAAAACTTTGCCCGGAATTCCATCGTACCAGCGTTTCCCATAATACCGTAGTAATGGACGGACAAAATCATCCAACTACTAACCCAGGAAAGGTGCTTTCCTATCAGGACAACGCCATCCGAACCCTTGCGCCGTCGGCTTATGACGAGGTAGATTTTTCCCGCTCCATCCAGCTTCGGGACAACGGTTTCCGCGATTCCTTTGAGGTAATTGCCAGCGGCAGCCAGCCCCATACCTATGACTGGCTGTTCCATGTAGATGGCTGCATTGTTACCAAGCCCAATACCGTTTTATCTGAGCTGGGCTTCTATGATAATGGTTATCAATATATCAGCCAGATTGAAAAGGTCTGCCAAAGCGGGATAATTACACTGGAATGGGAGTTTCACGGTGGGATAAAGGGGGTTCAGAAAATAGAAACAGATGGAATGGAACTCTTTATCTGCCAGAGCCCAGACAATCCTCCCTCTCAGGACGGAAAGGGACGGACAACCCTGCTCCTTCGCAGCAGGGCGGAAAACCCGATCTTTGTCCAAAGCTGGGAGTTTTATAAATAACTTTCCACTTAAAACCCAAAATTTAAGGGGGGAACAGTATGGATTCAGAATATTTATATATGCCCCAAGGTCTGGAAACACTGCGCTGGGAGCGTTTTACCTCCCGAAGACGTCATTTCCAGCGTCTTGTCCAGCAATGCCAGCTTTATGAAAAGCAGGAGCTTCCCAAAGAACATCCTTTAAAAAGCATCACCTATTATGGGATGGCCGCCGCCAATCTTTCCCTGGCCTACAAGCTGACAGGGCAGAAAGCTTACCTTTCCCAAGCCCGGCGCTGGATATTTGCCGGGGTGGATTATCCCCACTGGGGGAAAGCAGTCAAAGTAGACGTGGATTTAAGCGCAGCATGGCTGTTATTTGGCTATGGTTTATCTTATGATTGGCTTAAAGGGGATTTAGAACCTACAGACCGTCAGGCGCTTTTAGAGAAGCTAATCCTTCAGGGCGGGCGGATGTACCAATACGCGCTGAAAACCGGGGCTAAAATACACACCGGCCAAAGGGAAGCCCATATTCAGGCATCAGACAGCGGAGAGCGGGATGTCCTCACCGGCCATTCCTGGGCAACCTCCTATTGGCAGAACCACAACTGGATTGATTTTACCGGACTCGCTATGGCAGGATACGCCATTGTTGGGGAATATCCCCCCGCCCAGGAGTGGATTGATTTGGCAAGGGAGAATTTCCAAAAGGTTTTTCCTCTCCTGCCCGAAGATGGAAGCGATTACGAAGGTGTGGTCTATTGGCGGTATGGGGTGGTATGGCTGTTCCATTACGCTGAACTGCTCCGGGAAAAAGAGGGTACAGACTGGTTTGCAGACAGCAAATTTCTCAAAAACACCTTCTTTTACCGGCTGTACGAACTGGCGCCAGACCGGGAGCAGAATTTCAACCATGGAGACTGCCACGACCGGCGGAGCGGCCATATTCCCTGTCTATACTATAAGGCTGCGGCGGAATATCAAAACGGATATGCGCAGGCATTGGCTGACGAAGTTTTGGAAAACTGCCTGTTCCGGGAAGGATATGAGAGCGGCGTGAAACCGGGAATTCTGCCGGAAGCGTTTTTGGAATACCTATGGTACCATCCAGATGTAGAACCGAAGTCCTTGGAAAATCTTCCCCTTACAGTTTATTTCCCGGATTTGGGATTGGTTTGTTCCCGCACCTCTTGGGAACGGGATGCAATTGCTTTTTCCTATAAATGCGCCCCCGGAGGCGGCCATAAGCAATGGAAGCTGTCCCACGCTATGGAGCGGGAAGCAGGCATCAAGATCCGCTCCACTGGCCACCATCACCCTGACGCCAACAGCTTTATGCTCATACGGGGAAGTGATTTCCTGGCAGTGGACGAGGGTTATTCCAGCCGGAAGGCAGCCAGAAATCACAATCTGCTGCTGATAGATGGCCAAGGCTTTGACCGTGAGGGCGGCTATGATGCTTACGATGGCTGGGAAGAAAGCCAAACTGCTCAGGTGGAAACCTTCATTCCTTATCAAAAGGGATTTTACCTTTGCGGGGAATCTGCCGGGATGTATTCCCCGTCCCTTGGGGTTTCCAGCGTAAAGAGGCATATCCTGACTTCCGGCGAGGGATGGTTCTTAATTTTGGACGCTGTTTCCTCTGGGCAGGAACACACCTATACCTGGCTGATTCACAGCGACCAAGCCCCTAAAAAGCTGGAAAGCCGATACTGCTTTGAAAACGGCGGATCTAAAATGGAGATTTGGCCGGGGGATATGGAACTTCGGTTTGGCAGTACTGTTATGACTAACAGTGCCAATGTTACCAGCCAGGAGCCGGACAACATCGTTTACACCCGTCTGGAAACACTCTGTCAGGAAAATAAGCTGCCTGCAAAAGAAATGCGGTTTCTAAATCTGATTTCTGTTGGGGATGCCGGCGGCAGCCTGCCGGAATGTTCCGTAGAATATCAGGACAAGGGATGGCTTGTCAATGTGGGAAACTGTGAAATCACGGTCTGCGCAGGATATGAGCATATGGACGATATCACCTTTACAGTAAAAAAAGGGAACTGTCAGCAGGTGGATACCTTCCAAAATTCAACAAAGGAAAGGAACAATACATAATGAGCAAGAAAGTTTTATTTATCACCGGAGCCGCCAGCGGAATAGGCCGCTGCACCTGTTTAAAATTTGGGAAAAACGGTTATACAATTGCCTTTAACGACTACAACCGGGAAAACGGGGAGGCTCTGCTTCGTGAGCTGCAAGGAGAGGGAATCGAAGCTTCTTTCTACTGCGGAGATATCACAAAAGAGGAATTCGTCAATGATATGGTCACAAAATGTCTGGAAACATACGGGCGAATTGATGTGGTAATCAATAACGCCGGGGGATTGGGCGGACGCAGCAAAATCGACGAAATGACCACTGAATTTTACAATCGTGTCATGGATTTGAATATGACCAGTGCATTTTATGTCGCCAGAGCAACTGTTCCGGCTTTGAAAAAAGCTGGTGCGGAGCATGGGAATGCTTCCCTTATCAATATTACATCAATCGCGGCTTATAACGGCGGAGGGCCGGGTGCATCGGTATATGCGGCCTCCAAAGCGGCGGTACTGGGATGGTCAAAGGGACTTGCCAAAGAGCTGATTGGCAGCGGTATTCGGGTCAACCTGATTTCTCCCGGTACTATCGACACCCCTTTCCACAGCGCAACTGCACGGGAGATCGTGGAATCTTGGAAAAACCAGATTCCTGCTGGACGGCTTGGCAAACCTGAGGAGGTTGCTAATGTACTGGCTTTTTTAACCAGTGAACAGGCCAGCTATCTGGTAGGAGAAACCATTCAGATTAACGGCGGACAGATGATGGATTAGTTTTAACCGTAAACAGATAAAATTAGAACCTGTATTCATAACCGAGGGACGCCGGATGGATTAGGATTTTTCTCGTCAGACAAGGAGATTTTCCGCAGCCATACTGACGTATAGCAAGGGAAACCGACGCAGTATGGCGGGAAAAAGACCAGCCAGACAGCGTGCAGCGGTTGTGAATACAGGTTCTTAAACCTTCCCCTTGGAAAATCATGGGGAAGGCTTGCCTGTTTTTAGGTAAATTGGAAATATATGAATTTGCTGAAAAAAGGAACACTTTTTTGTGAAAATATATTATAATTTAATATGAGTCCAATAAAGCAAAACTGTAGTGACAACCTAAAACGAGTATTGCTCTCTAAAAGCAGATGCCGCTAAAAATGTTGTTGATTTCAGGAGGGGATTCTGATGAATAAGATGTTCCGGCAAAAGATGTTCCAAAGGTTCTTATTTTCCTATTTCTTTGTGTTGATACTTCCTCTCCTGGCAACAGGGCTAATTATGATGAACTATACCAGCCGCGTCCTCACAGAAGAAGCCAGACAGTCCAGCTATCAGAATTTAGTACAGGCCAAACTGCTGGCAGACCGGGAATTTTCAGAGCTGCGGGAAATCGCCATACAGATAGGACGTAACCAGGATATCCGAAAGGTTATGTTTGAGCAGGATCGCGTCGAGCTGCAATATGCCCGATGGCGGGCATTGGGCGAGCTTTCCCTGACCAATCTGTCTAAAAAATTTCCTGACGAGATACAGGTCTACTTCCAAAGAACAGAAGAATTTCTCAACGCTACCAGTTATTATAATGCGGGCCTGTTTTATCAGAAATACCCAATAGATGGAATGGATGCCCAGGAATTTGTACAGTGGGTTTCAGGCAATGAGCAGATGTTCAACAGTCTGACCACCCGCAATGGACAGACCCGCTATCTTCTGTACAGCAGTGGTATCCCGGTAGGCGAAACAAAGGGCAACGGTGCAGTTCTCATGTTTATCAACTGGAACAAGCTCCGCCCTTTATTTTCCGCCAGCATTGGGGTAGGGGTGGAAAAGTATGATTTTATTCTCTCTACAGACGGTGGACTTCTGTACAGCTCTGCACCAGATGGTGAGCTGTATCTTCCTGCCCTTTTTACTGTCATGCAGGGCGGGCAATCTTTGTCAGAGCAGAAAATAGAGGGGAAAAAATATCTGGTTGCCTCTGTTTTCTCTGATGAAATGCCTTTATGCTACCTTTCTGTCACCGCCATAGGGGACGCGCTGGAAAGCGTCGGGGCTATGCGGGTTAATTTGGCTGTTACTTTCGGGGTCTGTCTGCTCTTTGGGGTGGTGTTTCTTTTCCTGCTAACACAGCGCAACTACCGTCCCATTCAAAATTTATTTGACTATGTGGAATCGGGCAGCCGCAAGGAATACCGGAAAGCCTACGATGAATTTGGAGAGATTGTGGACAAGATGGACGAAATGTTCAGCGAAAACCGCCTGCTGGAACAGTCAGTACAGCGGCAGCTCCCCAATATACGTATGAGCTTTATCAGCAACCTGCTGGCAGGCCGATACCCGGATTCCAAAGCAATCCAGCCTTTGGAGGAAATGCTGGATATCCGCTTTGAAAGCAACCAATTCTGCGTTATTATTACCCGGATCGAGGATTACAGCGGTTTTACTCCAGAACAGGACGAGAAAAACCTGAGCCTGGTAAATTTTGCTGTCACCAATGTAATGCTGGAACTTTTGGAGGGGTTTGCCCTTGCTCTGGAACTGCCTGTACGCAAGCAGCAGACTTTCTTATTATGCTTCCGGGAGGGTGTGGAAAATCCTCAGGAAAAAATGGAGAAATGTTTGGAGCAATTTCACGAATTTGTTTCCCATATTCTGAACATTGAAATCAGCGTAGGAGTAGGTACAGTCTGTCAGGGGATTGACGCTATCCCCAGATGCAATGAAGATGCTCAAACTGCCTTAAACCAACGTTTCCTCTATGGGCAGGGGTGTGTTTCCATTTACAGTCCCGCAGATTTGGCACAGGGAAACCGGTATTACTACCCCATTGACAAGGAGACTCAGCTCATCAACCGAATGAAACAAGGAAACACGGAGGAAGCCATTGAGATTGCCGACCATCTGTTTGAGGAAAATATCACCCAGCGGCGGATTCCCCTGCAGTTGTGCTATTGTATGATGTTCAATATGCTGGGAACTGTTTTAAAAGTCCTGAATGACACTGGGCTGGAATATGATGTTTCTGAGCTGGTCGCCGGGATGCTTCAGGCAATGCTCCATCATGAGGACATTCTTCAGCTTCGTCAGCAGCTTTTGGAAGCAGTTAAGGTTATTTGCGGGCAGGTTCAGGCCAGCAGGGAAAGCGGAAATATCCATTTAAAAAGCCGTATCGCACAGTATTTAGAGGAAAACTATATGGATTCTAATTTGTCCCTGCAATGGATTGCTGACCAGTTTCACCTTTCCGGCCCATATTTGAGCCGTTACTTTAAGGATCAGATGGGGATGAATTTCGCGGATTATCTTTGTCGTCTGCGCATTGCTCAGGCTAAGGAGCTGATGAAAGACAGCTCCCTTTCGATACAGGAGATTTCGGCAAGGGTAGGGTATAATAGTTCCAATTCCTTTATTAGAACCTTTAAACGGTATGAATCGGTTACACCTGGTCAGTTCAGGGAAACCCTTGACGACATAAAATTTCGGTGATTTTGATAAAGCAAATCTGCGGGAAAAACCTCAGATGAGTACAAGCTAAAGCGGATAAAAAAGGTTTGAAGGTCCAGGGAACTTTCCTAAAAAGTTCCCTGGTCGCGTCCGCAGACGCGAAATACCCCTGCACAAATAAAAAGAGGAGTAAAGCGTCCCTAAAAAGGAAAAGAAAAAACTGAAATAAAAAAGCCCGTTTGCGAAAGAAAATTACCTTCTTAGGAGCAACAAGTCCTGTTTTTGTAAAACATTACAAAGGAGAGTATAAGGGCTTTTTAACCTAGCGGATTCTAATTCGCGGATGCTATCGACCGGTTAAGCTCAACGTAAAAGCAGAGGCTTCCGGGGCCATATAAATTCCATACTGTGCAGGTTTTTTCGCTAAGCTCACTTTAAAATAAGGTTAATAGAAAAATCCACACAATTAGAGATTCCGCCGCGCCCTTGAAGCCTAGCTGTTACCTTTGACTTAACTGGGCGGCAATAGTCCGCGAATTAGAATTCGCTAGGTTAAAAAGCCCTTATATTTTCCTTTACAATGTTTTATGAGGTCGGGACTTGTTCCCCCACTGTGGCGTTTTGCTTTCGCAAACGGGCTTTTACTTCAAGTTCTTTCTTTTCCTTTTTAGGGATGCTTTTTCTTCTCTTTTAGCTTATGCGGGGGAGTTTCGCGCTTGCGAGCGCGACTAGGGAACTTTTGAGGAAAGTTCCCTAGACCTTCAAACCTTTTTCATTCAACCCAGGTTGTACTTGTCTTAGGTTGTGCATGTGGATTTACTTTTCCCTGATTTAAGCCTTTTTTCTCTTATGTAAGCGCTTTTTGTCAACGATTGCACACACCGCAAATATGGAATATTGCATATGTAAACCACTGAATACCCAAAATGATTTGTAGATTTACACCTGGAAAACTATCAGCTAAAATGGACTCATCCCAAAAGAAACCGCCACAAGGCGGGCAACACACTGTAAAATATGGAGGGAAACCAAAATGAAAAAACGTGCAGCTTTGTCTATACTGTTAGCGGGAACCATGTTGGCAGCGTCTATCGCGGGATGCAGTTCCAGCAACTCTGGAAGTAATTCGTCTTCCAATGTACAGCCATCCCAATCCCAAATAGAATTAAAAGATAAGATAGGACAATATCCTATCGCCACCCCGGAAGAACCTTTGACCCTGAAAATCTGGTCTACTATGGGCGATATTATTGCCAATGATATCAAGGATTTTAATGACATTCTTGCATTCCAGGAAATGGAGAAGCGTACAGGTGTACATATTGAATGGACTCACGCTGTATCCGGCCAGGATACCGAGTCCTTTAACCTGATGCTCGCCTCCCGCGACCTCCCCGACCTGATCCGCAATAATATAGGTTCTGCCGGTAAGGAAGCCATCAAATATGTTCAGGAGGACGTCATCATCGACTTTGCTCCATATCTGGACTATGCCCCCAACTTTAAAAAGATTGTCACGGAAGATGCGGATTTGTACCGCCAGCTCAGCGACGACAACGGCGGCATTTATATTTTCCCGTCCTTGAATAAGGATCCCGGAACCAGAGCTTACCGCGGCTTTATTATCCGTCAGGATTGGCTGGACAAGGTGGGAATGTCCATGCCAACCAATACCGACGAACTGTATGAAGTTCTGAAAGCCTGGCAGGAAAAGGACGTCAACGGCAACGGGCTGAAAGATGAGGTTTTCAGTGGACGCGGCGACACTGACTTTATGATTTATAATCTGCTGTGGTGTTTTGGGGCCAACTATAAGTTCCAGCTCCAGGACGGCAAAGTAACCCACGGTCTTCTTACCGATGAATTTAAGGAAGGTATGGCTTATATTGCCAAGCTGTACAGCGAAGGGCTTATTGACCAGGATTATCTGACCAACGACACCTCCAAATGGGAGTCCAAGTTTATTTCAGAGACAGCAGGTGCAGCTTATGGGATTGCTTCCCGTGTGGACAAATTCACCAAGAACGTACCTGGAAGCACATTCCTCCCAATCCCAATCCTCAATGGCCCCGGCGGACGTCCTGCAAAGACCTTTGACGATACCCTGACTAATATTTATAAGACTCAGCAAACTGTCTGCATTACCACAGCTAACAAGAATATTGAAAAAAGCATGATGTGGATGGACTATATTTACAGCCCCGAAGGAGAGGTTCTCTTTAATCTGGGTGTGGAAGGCGTGTCCTATGAGGTTGATTCTGAAGGAAATCCCCATTATACCGAAGCTCTGACTAACGATCCCCAGGGCCGTCCTCAGAATCAGATGCAGCTCCTTTATGCCCCTGGCGGAAGCCAATGGCCAGTCAATGTGACCATGGAAGCAGTTATGTGCCAGAAAACCCCCATTGAATTGAACTGTTTCCAGACTTATGCTGCCAATATCCCGGATACCTCCGACGTTATGCCTCCTTTCACATTGACAGAAGATGAAATGGCCTCTATCACCTCTAAAAAGACTGATGTGGAAACCTATGTTACTGAAGTTCTGGGCAGTTTGGCCATCGGTAAAGTTTCTATTGATGAAATTGACACTGTAGTAATTCCCCGCCTGAAACAGCTTGGGGTTGATGATATCATCCAGGTTTACCAGGGTGCGTATGAACGCTATATGGCAAAAGCCTGATTTCAAAACACTGCAATACATTAAAAGCTTATCCGTAAATTAGGCGCACACAGCTTACTTATGAATAAGCTCTAAGTACCATCGAAAATCGACGCGGCAGAGGGCTCCCCGCTCCTGCATCCCATGCAGCCATACCCAAAGGGATGCTGCTGGGGGTTTTCTGCCCTGCGCCTGTATGCTGGAGAATACACAGAAAGGGAGGGCAACCGTGTGAGTTCGCTGAAAAATAATCCCGCTGTCCTGGCGGGAAAGCAAAAGGCAGATTCCAAACATCGGCGGCTATGGCTGAAAATCGTCCAGCGCAGATATATTTATTTGATGCTTCTGCCAGTGCTGCTTTATTTTCTAGTCTTCCATTATTTTCCCATGATAGGGATTTTGATCGCCTTTAAAGATTATTCTGTCAAATACACCTTTTGGGAGAATATTTTTCATACCCCCTGGGTGGGTTTTAAGCATTTTATCAGCTTCTTTGAGAGTTTCTATTTTCAACGGGTTTTCTGGAATACAGTCATTATCAACCTCTATGGTCTGATTTTTACCTTTCCAGCTCCTATCCTGCTGGCCCTGCTCCTCAACGAAGTAAAAAATATCCGCTTTAAAAAGACCGTCCAAAGTATTACTTATATGCCCCATTTTATTTCCATGGTCGTTATCGCTGGGCTGGTAATTGACTTTACCAGCAGCACTGGCGTAATCAATACCATCCTCAATCTGTTTGGCATTGAGAAAATACAGTTTCTGATTGAACCGGAATGGTTTCGGACAGTTTACATTGTCTCCGCCATCTGGCAGGAAATCGGGTGGGGTTCTATCATCTATCTGGCAGCTTTGGCAGGCATTGACGCAGAACTGTACGAAGCAGCAGTTATTGATGGCGCTGGAAGATGGAAACAGATGACCAATGTAACCATTCCCTGCATTACCCCTACTATTATCATTCTGCTGATCCTGAAAATCGGGCAGATGATGAATGTGGGCGTTGAAAAGATCCTGCTTCTGTACCGTCCGACTACTTATGAAACTGCCGATGTGATTTCTTCTTATGTCTACCGCAGAGGCATGATCGAAATGCAGTACAGTTTTTCCACTGCGGTAGGACTGTTTAATTCTATTATCAACTTCACTCTGCTTGTTTCCGCGAACCAGTTCAGCAAAAAGTTTTCGGAAACCAGCCTGTGGTAAAAAGGAGGGACTATGATATGGCTATGGTTACAAAAGCTACTCCCAGCCAGAAAATATTTGATGTTTGCAACTATGTATTCCTGTCCCTCCTGGTGCTGATGACGCTTTATCCCTGTATTTATGTACTTGCTGCGTCACTCAGCGATCCCAATGAGGTTATGAAGGCAGGCGGGTTCATGCTTTGGCCCAAGGGATTCCAACTTGACACCTATAATCTGGTATTTAAAAACAGAATGATTTTAGTAGGGTATAAAAATACTATTTTCTATGTGGTAGTAGGAACCTCTATTAATCTGATTTTGACTATTTTTGGGGCCTATGCCCTGTCCAGAAACGATGTTCCCGGAAAAAATGCCATTATGATGATTATTATTTTCACTATGTTTTTCCGGGGCGGCATGATTCCTGAATTCCTCATCAACAAGTCTTTGGGCATTTATGACAACCGGCTGGCGGTTATTCTGCCCTATGCCATCAGCGTATACAATCTGATTATTATGAGAACCTTCTTTCAAAATATCCCGGTCAGCCTAGAGGAATCTGCCAAAATTGATGGGGCAAACGACTTTACCATTCTGTTCAAGATTATGATTCCCCTGGCAATCCCCTCTATTGCCGTTGTAGGGTTGTATTATGGGGTGGAACATTGGAATTCTTATATGCGCTCTCTCATTTATCTGCGCAACCGGGAACTGTTCCCATTGCAGATTATTTTGCGGGAAATTTTGCTGCAAAATCAGAATGAGGCATTGCAGAGCGCAACAGATACTACCTTTGCTTATGCTGAAAATTTAAAATATGCTACGATTGTGGTAGCGACCGTTCCGATTTTGTGTGTATATCCTTTCTTGCAGAAATTTTTTGTAAAGGGCGTTATGATCGGGGCTGTTAAGGGATAATATTCATCTTCAAAAAATGACGTAACACGTCAAAAGCCGGTTGTAAAGCTGAAATCCAATGCTTTTATGACCGGCTTTTCTTACGGACAGAGAGGAGAATGTAATAGTGAAAGTGACAGAGCTGAATGGCTGGAAAATACCGGAACCTGTTTCTGAAGATATGGAAGCCGTTTTTTCAGAGCTGGGGTTGGAATGGATACAGGATATTCCCTACAAAAAACTTTCAGACCGCACCCTGACATTGGATATTCTGCGTCCAATCGGGATTGCGGCAGGAGAAAATCGTCCGGCGGTTTTGTGCATTCACGGCGGAGCATGGCGCAAGGGGACAAATAAAAACTATAATGCCACAGCTTTGGCATTTAACGGATATGTAACCTTCAATTTAAGATACAGACTGACAACCGAATCACCTTTTCCCGCCAATCTGGAAGACTGTATGGATGCTTTGCGCTGGATACAGGCTCACGGGATGGAATATGGCGCAGACAAAAATAAAATCGGCGTCCGCGGAGGTTCCTCCGGGGCACACCTTGCCCTGATGATGGGGCTGACGGCAGAACCAGGAGAGATAACAGCAATAGCCGCCGCCTGCGCGCCTTCTAACCTGCCTGCGCTCTATCAATCAACCCTTTCGGCAAACGCTTTCTTTTCCAAGAGGTCAGCGGACACACTGGCGGAACATCAGGAGGAGGCAATTCGTTTATTAGGAGGCTGTTCAGGAATAGGGGAAGCAGATACAGAACAGCTTAAAAGCCTTTTGAATGTCAAGGGATTTGCCAGCGCGTTTGACATGCTTATGGGGAGGGAACTTGGGGAAGATGCAGCAGCGTTAGAGCCTGCAAGTCCCTACCATATTTTAGAGGGAGCATCTAAGGAAAAAATAAAAGGGCTGCCAAAGCTTTTGCTGCTTCACGGGCTGGCTGATCCTCTGGTCCCGGTTTATCAAACCCTTATGCTGTATGAAAAGCTGCGGGAAAAAGGCGCGGACTGCCAAATGGAGCTTTTTGAAGAAGCAGAACACAATTATATGTTCCATCATGGGGTATTCCAGCCCCGGCGTATGGAAAAGATACTGGATTTTTTCGGAAAAACATTTCAATGGAGGGAAAAACGGGATGGAGCAAAAAGCATTTTTTCATAACTGTTTATTTGTGGAGGAAACTGCTGGAGGGGTAATCCCCCGGCGCTTTACCCAATCGCAGCGGGAATATTGGGACAGCATGGGAGAGGTTCGGGCAGCAAGGGCAAGAAGCTGCGCCGGGATCACCCTGAGGGCAAACACCAGTGCAGAGGAAATCTCTTTTTCCTATCAAATTCTCTCCCATTGCGGGGAAAAGCTTGCCTTTGACCTGTATGAAAACGGCAGACTGACTGATTCGGCTGTACATCTTGCCAGCGGCGGGAGGGGAAATGTTCGCTTCCGGCGGGTATTTACCGGGGAAGGTGAAGTGTTGATTTATCTTCCCTTTACGGCAGAGCTGTTAATCAATGGTTTTGATTTCGGGGAAGATGGAAGGGCGGTTCCGCCAGGCATTTTCTCTGGTAAAATTTTATGGCTGGGGGATTCTATCTCCCAGGGAATGCACGCTTCCCATCCGTCACAGACCCTTACGGCAATTTTGGGAAGAAGGTGGAATGTGGAAATTGTCAACCAGGGGGTTGGCGGCTGTGGGTTTAAGGATATCTGCCGGGATTTTTCCTATGGGGATTGGAAACCGGGACAGATGGTCATACTGCTGGGAACTAACGATACTGGGCCCGCCCTTACCCAATGGGATACATATTCACAGCGTTTGAAAGGCTGTTTGGAGGATATCTGTGATACTTTCCAGCCGGAAAACGTCCGTATGGTAACTCCGTTTTGGCGGGCAGACTGTATAAAGCCGGAAATTGGGGAACCCTTTGAAAAAATTTGTGGATTGCTTCGGGAAGAAAGCAGACGGCTTGGAATCCCGTTGACAGAAGGAACAGAAGTCAGCCCCCATTGTGGAGACTTCTACCATGACCTTCGGCTGCATCCCAACGATATGGGTTTCGCTGTGATTGGAGAAGCTTTGCAGGGTCTGCATGGTATAAGTCAATAGAAAATGTGGAAAAGGACTGTATCTTCAAATGAATCTGAAGATACAGTCCTAAATTTTTTCAGATGAACTTATGTTATTCAATGCTGAATTGGCCAATCAATCTATTCAATGTATTTGCCTCATCAGACAATTTTTTAGAAATTTCAGCGCTTTCTTCAGTAGCAGCAGAATTGGCCTGCACTACTCTGGAGATTTCTTTGATCCCCTGATCCACAGAGGCAACCATTTCTGACTGCCGAACACTTGCTAGAGCAATTCCATCCATCAGTGTTTTAAT
This sequence comes from uncultured Oscillospiraceae bacterium, assembly GCA_910589145.1. Classification (GTDB taxonomy): domain Bacteria; phylum Bacillota; class Clostridia; order Oscillospirales; family Ruminococcaceae; genus UBA1405. The sequence goes on along the minus strand of CAJUSD010000004.1, from coordinate 13,962 downwards.
TGATTGTATACAATCATTTATAACCCTCATTGCTGAAATGGCTATTTCTGCGGATTCTGTCCCTACCTTCACATCCTGGACGGATTGGCCAATCAGTTTATTTGTATTTTGTGCCGCTTTCGCAGACCTAGCTGCAAGATTCCGCACCTCATCCGCCACCACCGAAAATCCCTTTCCAGCTGCCCCGGCGCGGGCAGCTTCTACAGAGGCGTTTAATGCCAGTATATTCGTCTGAAACGCAATATCTTCAATTGTTTTTATAATCCCTCCAATTTGGGTGGAGGATTGGTCAATATTTTTTGCAGCAGCATTTAGCTGTGCCATTTTTTGGTCAGCCTCGGCAGCATAACCGTTGACCTTGTTCACCAACTCGCTGGCATCGCTGCAGCGCATCGCGCCGCCTTTTATTTGTTCGGTAAGCTCTGACATATGGATTACAAGGCTATCAATGGACGCCGACTGCTCCATACTCCCTTGGGAAAGCGTTTGCACTCCAACAGATGCCTGGTATGCACTTGCATCGACCTGGCCTGCTACGCAAGAAATTTCATGCATTACCTGCAAAAGATTCGTTCGAATGATTTTTAAGCTTTGAGACAGTATTTTGAAGTCGCCAACATAGTATGCTTCATTTTTCTCAACATCTACAGCAATATTGCCGTTTGCCATTTCCCATAGAATCCTTCCAATATCATCAATGGTTTTTCGCAGACAGCTGCAAAGGTTATGGGTTGTTTGTGCAATCAGGCCAACTTCGTCCATCCGGTCGTAAAAAGGTTCTAATTCCCGATCAGCGGAGAGATCCAAATTACCCAGATATCCTATGGCGCGTTCCACCATCATAAGCTCCTTACCCTGCCTGTGTAGAATAAGAAGCGTGACAAGTATGATAGCAGCAGCTACTGCCAGGCACAGTATGCCAACAACAAAACGCACTGCCAGTACAGCAGCGTAAACCTCCGCCGTACTATCACGAACCATAAAGACCCAGCCTCGGTCTTTGAGATACTTATAAACAATTAACTGTTCCACACCATCTTTATCCCGATAGGAATATGTATTAGCTGTTGTGTCGCCATCTGTTTTGATTCGATGGATGATCTCCAGATAGCCGTTGTCGCTTGTCTCTGTATTCAAAAGCTCTTCATCTTGATGATACAGATATACGCCGGTTTCCGCATTCAAAAATACATACTCGCTGTTGGGCAGGCCCTTAATATCCAAACCCAGCAAAACATCCATCAGCCGGCTGGCATAGACTCCTGCCCCAACATAGCCAATACATCTCTGGTCTTCAAAAATAGGACAATACATAGAGAGGATCATACTTCCTGTACCGGGGGATTTCATAATCCCTAAATTGGTAAGCTTCGGCTGGGCCAAAATAGTATCACGGAATAACTCCAGGGATTCGCCGGTTCGGGTGGTCATTCCAACAGCACTTGGAGATGTATGGGTTAGAACATGCGTGTCTGGGGTGGCAATATAAAGCCCTTCAAAGGCGTCCTTGAGGGCAGCAAAATCTTCCGTGTATTTTTGGCCTTTCTCCAGAAGCGCCGGGTTATCTGGATTCAAAAGCAAATCCCGCACTTCACTCCCAAGGGAGAAAGCAGTGACATATTCCTCTGCAGAAGATACATAATCATTAATAATAGCTGCTCTAGATTCTACTGCATCTGTCATCTGATTTGTAATATCATTTTTAACAGTAGAAGCAGCACTGCTGGATACGACGAACCAAAGCAGCAGCATCCCTAGCAGCGTTATTACTGTAGTAATAATACTAATACGCATTGCAAGCTTTTGATTCATCAAAAATTTCATAATAACCCCTCCATAGTAAGGAATTAATTTTGACGTTGTCGCCCAGTTTTTTAGTGTAGCATAAAATTCTTTATAAATCAATAATAGATTTTATCTATACACTGCCTGTCTTATCCTAATGATATGTCCATCAAATCATAATCATATTTAAAATATTAAAACTCCAATAAAATTTGTATTGTGTAAACAAATGTAAATCCAAAATAACAAACTTAACTTAGGCTGGCAAAAATAAACATTTAGTTTTTTTAGTTAGCGGAAATCATACCTGAAAGTTTCCTATACATTATATTAATCTCACTAATCAAAATCTGAAACTTATCTCTAATATTTAAACGAAAGCATTACAGTTATGATAATAAAAGTTATATTTCTCCTATTTAACTATGTTTTTCGACAGTTATCTTCTTTTTGAAAATAAAGGGGGGTTCCCGAATGGCGCGAACATTCGGGAACCCTTAACAGCATTATTTTACTTTTACAGTTTTTATCTTTGAACACGACCGGAGCCATCGCCGCCAGCCAATTTTTGGACTTCATCGACGCTGACCTGATTAAAGTCGCCCTCAATGGAATGTTTTAAGCAAGATGCAGCAACTGCAAATTCAACAGCCGCCTGGGTGCTGAAATCGTTCAGGCAGGCGTAAATCAAACCGCCGCCAAAGCTGTCGCCGCCGCCAACGCGGTCAACGATTTTCATATTATATTCTTTGGAGAAGCAGTAATTTTCCCCATCAAACAGCATACCAGCCCAATTATTCTCGGAAGCTGAGATGGATGTACGCAGAGTAATAGCAACTTTCTTAAATCCAAACTGGTCAGCCAGCTTCTTAGCAACGGACTTATAGCCGTCTTTATTCAGCTTACCGCCAGTAATATCGGTGTTGTCAGCTTCAATTCCGAAAACGTCTTTTGCGTCTTCTTCGTTGGAAATGCACACGTCAACATATTTGCAGAGTTCAGTCATAGCTTCTCTGGCCTGGTCGCGGGTCCAGAGGTTTTTGCGGTAGTTAAGGTCACAGGAAACTGTGATTCCCTTTGCCTGAGCAGCTTTGCAGGCTTCTTTGCAGATTTCAACTACATTGGGTCCTAATGCGGGAGTAATCCCGGTGAAGTGGAACCAATCAGCCCCGTCAAAAATCTTATCCCAATCAAAATCGCCTTTGACAGCTTCAGAAATCGCAGAGTGGGCACGGTCATAAACCACTTTGGAAGGACGCTGGGAAGCGCCTTTCTCCAGGAAATAAATGCCTACACGGTCACCGCCGCGAACAATCAGGCTGGTGTCAACGCCAAACTGGCGGAGGGAATTAACAGCAGCTTGTCCAATATCGTTCTTGGGGAGCTTGGTAACATATTTGGCATCTAAACCGTAGTTTGCCAGGGAAACAGCAACGTTTGCTTCGCCGCCGCCATAGGTTGCGCCAAAAGTTGTTGCTTGTACAAAACGGTAATATCCTTCGGGAGCCAAACGGAGCATAATTTCACCGAAGGTAATAACTCTCTTAGCCATGATGGTTCTCTCCTCACAAATGTATAATAGTGGTAAATAATCCCCGCCCCAAAAACAATATTCCTATCTTATCCTGCCTTCAGAGCAGCAGAGCGCTCATGCACTCCAAAGCCAGGACAATTCAACTCCATTGTTTTCAATACATCCAATTTCCGTTTTCATGAAAGAATCTTCCCCATCTGCGCAAACGGGGATTTCTCCTCCACAAATCTTTTCCAAAGGATGCAGGCGGAAAACAGGAAACGTTCCAGAATTAAAATCTTACGAAGCGATAGGGGCGTTTCGTGGAACTTGTCCTTCCAAAACGTCTTTAAAAGCAAAAGCCTTGTGACAGGTTTATCTGCGGACCAGGTGAATCGCAAACCCGGCAACTTCGTCTGCCAGATAGCAGGCGATATTTTTGCCGTTCTTAACAACCATGCTGTCCATATCAAACTTCACGCCGCGGCGGGAAAGGTGGTAGACAGCCCGGTCAATATTATTGCAGGCAACGGCAATATGGCCATTTTTGCCGCGGCCTTTTTTCTTCATAATCTCGAATTCCTTGTTTCCAACAAAGATGCTGGAGTTTCCAACCGCTACTTTCTTGTTAAGCAGCGCAGAAAGCATATTGGCAGTGGCAAGGGCTTCTTCTTCATTCTCGCTGTTAATGCCGATATGTGCCAGTTCCAGGCCCAGCATTACGTCAACAGCCTCTTTGCTCATAGCGGTAATCTTATCCCATTCCTTTGCCTTGATAACGTCGCTCTTGCACATCCAGGTTCCGCCTACTGCAATAATTGCGTCAAAGCCCAGGTAGTCGTTGACGTTTTTAGCGTTTACGCCGCCTGTGCACATCCATTTCATGGTGTTCAAAGGAGCAGCCAGGTTTTTCAGCATGGCAACGCCGCCGTTGGCTTCTGCCGGGAAAAATTTCACAATGTCAAGGCCCAGATTCAGGGCTTGGGACATTTCCCCTGCGGTTGCGGTACCGGGCATCATCAGCCCGCCTTTGTCAGTAACATGCTTTGCAATATTGGGGTCAAAGCCAGGGCTGACAATAAAGGATGCACCTGCGTCCATTGCACGGTCAGCTTGGTCTTTGGTCAGGACAGTTCCTGCACCGAGAAGCATCTCAGGCATTTCCGCATGGATTTTACGAATACATTCCTCTGCACAAGCAGTACGGAAGGTCACTTCGGCGGCAGGAAGCCCGCCGTCCGCCAGCGCTTTACATAAGGGCAAAGCCTCGTCAACGCTGTTAAAGGCGATTACTGGGACAATACCAATCTGGTATACCTTTTCAATAATCGAGTTCATTTTGATTCACCTCATTTTAACAGATTCGGATTCTAACTTTGGCAGGCCATGGGACGGGCACTTCCCTCAGCCGTCCAAGTTCCTACTAACATGATAACAAGTTCCATCAAAATATGCAAGTTCTTACAGCCCTTATGGGAAAATTTTTAACAATCTGCGGTTTAATCTGTCCATACAGTAAACAGAAAGACAAATTAAAGCATAACGCCATCCTTAAAAATAGCGATTTCGCGGAAGTCGTGCTTTTCATTGTTGGTTTGAACTTCGCCATTTGCCAGACGGAGAATATAGTCAAAGAAATCCTTGGAAACTTCATCCATGGTTTTCCCCTCCACCAGAACGCCGGCGTTAAAGTCAATCCAAGCTTTTTTCTTTTCTGCCAAAGCTGAGTTAGTGGAAACCTTTACCGTAGGAGCAGGCGCTCCAAAGGGGGTGCCGCGGCCAGTGGTAAACAGGACAATATGCGCTCCGGCAGAGGTCAAGGCAGTAGCGGCAACCAGATCGTTTCCTGGTCCTTTCAAAAGGTTGAGGCCCTTTTTGGTAACACTGTCGCCATAGTCTAACACGTCTACGACAGCGGAAGAACCTCCCTTTTGGGTACATCCAAGGGATTTATCCTCCAAGGTAGAAATACCTCCCGCTTTATTGCCAGGAGAAGGATTTTCATAAACCACCTGTCCATGACGGATAAAGTAGTCCTTAAATCCGTTGACCAATCCAACTGTTTTCTGGAAAATTTCCTCGTCTGCCGCACGATTCATAAGGATCGTCTCAGCTCCGAACATTTCAGGAACTTCGGTAAGGATAGAAGTGCCGCCCTGTTCAATCAGCATGTCAGAGAAACGCCCCACCAAAGGATTCCCAGTAATCCCAGACAGGCCATCTGAGCCGCCGCACTTCAGCCCAATAATTAAACTGGAAGCATCTACAGTCTGGCGTTTAAAGGAAGCAGCGTATTCCATTAACCCCTCAACGATTCTCACACCTTCGGCGATTTCATCATCAACGGTTTGAGAGATAAGGAATTTTACCCGGTTGGGGTCAAATTCTCCAATGGTTTCGGTAAACTGTTCAATCGTATTGTTTTCGCAGCCAAGGCCAAGTACTAAAACCCCCGCTGCATTGGGATGGCGAACCAGCCCAGCCAACAATTTTTGAGTATTTTTATGGTCTTCCCCAAGCTGGGAGCAGCCGAAGGGATGGACAAAGGCATGAACCCCGTCCACACCATCTATCAGTTTTTCATTGGCAAGTTTGGCGATCAGTTCCGCAGGACGGTTGACACATCCTACTGTTGGAATGATCCAGATTTCGTTGCGGATTCCCACTTTTCCGTCAGAACGGACATAACCGTTAAATTTTGCAGGTTCTCTCCGAACAGCTGGGGTTTCTACCTTGTTATAGCGGTATTCCAGAAGCTCCCCAAGGCCGGTTTTCAGATTATGGGTATGTACCCAGCTTCCCTTTGGAATATCAGCCTGGGCGTTGCCGATGCTGAAACCATATTTTATCACAGGAGACCCTGCCTTAATATCAGCCAAGGCGACTTTATGCCCCCGCTTCACATCATCCAGAAAAGCTATCTCAATGCCCTCTATTGTTTTGACACTGTCTTTTTCAATGTCAGTCAGGGCAACAGCTACATTATCGCCAGGATTAATGCGGATTAACTCCATACCAGTGTTTCTCCTTCATTCTAATTACATCCACATGTGGATGTTATATTAAATTGGGGAGCCGGAGACATTCCGGCTCCATTTGGTACAGTTTCCCAGCAAAAATTATTTAACCAGTTCAGAAATGGCGGCCTTCATGCCGATTTTCTGAATTTTAACGATATCTTTCACCACTTCCTCTGCAAATCCGGGAATGGTGGTTAAATCCATGCCCCAGAAATCCACGTTGGAGGCAAACTTATTGACATAAGCCTGGGTGTCGCGGCTCTCATGATAAGCGTCGGTATTTTCCTTGCAGAACTCCAGAACAGCAGCGTCGTCCAGGATTTGGTACTCTGCATCCCCTCTATGTCCAATCAAAGCTTTATCACGGATTTCGGTTCCCTGATAGAAGCACATCAAAGCCGCAAAGGAAAATGCAAGGTGAGTTGGGACTTTTCCTTCCTTCTTTACATAGTCGTTGACAGAAGGCAGGACGCGGGCTCTCCACTTGGAAACAGAGTTTAGGGCAATAGCCAGCAGTGAATGGTCAATAAAGGGATTCTGGAACCGCTCGGTAACGGAAGCGGCAAATTCGTTTAACTCGTCCTTGGGCAAAGTAAGGGTGGGAATGATTTCATCAAAAAGGCATTTGTCCATAAACCCTTTGATTTCACTGTCTTCCATACATTCCCGAACAATATCTTTCCCAGCCAGGTATGCACCAAGCACCATGGAAGTATGAGCGCCGTTTAAGATACGCAGTTTTCTCTCATGATAAGGTTTCTCATTATCAGTGAAGATTACCGGCAGACCTGCTTTATCCAGGGGGAATTCCCCGGAAATATCCTTGTCAGTTTCAATAACCCACAGCGCAAAGGGTTCACAGGTATCCAAAAGGTTATCCTGATAGCCGATTTCTTCCCAGATTTCAGGCGCCTTATCTCTGGGGTATCCGGTAACAATACGGTCAACCAAAGTGCTTGCAAAGGTACAGGAGGCTTTCAGCCAATCGGTAAATTCCGCGCCCAGTTTCCAGTTTTCTGCCTGCTGGAACACGCATTTTTTCAGTTCATGGCCGTTGCCCTCAATCAGTTCGCAGGGAATGATAATCATACCTTTGGAAGTATCCCCATGAAACGCCTTAAAACGGGCATATAGGAACTGGGTTAGTTTTCCGGGATAAGTATGGGCGGGTGTATATTCAAATTTATCGGTTTCATCATAAACGATGCCTGCCTCGGTGGTATTGGAGACAACAAAACGAAGGTCGGGATTTTTTGCGCAGTCCATAAAGGTTTCATACTCGGTATAGCAGTCAATGGCGCGGGATACTGAAGTAATGACCCGATAATCCTTTACAACTTCCCCGTTCATACGGCCGCGGTGGGACAGGGTGTACAGGCAGTCCTGGTCCTTGAACATTTTTAGATTGCCGAATTCGATGGGTTTGACAATGACAACACTGCCATCGAACAGTCCCTTTTCATTTGCCACGTCGATCATATAATCAACGAAAGCTCTGAGAAAGTTACCCTCGCCGAACTGGATCACTTTTTCGGGGTGTTTTTTGGTTCCTTCTCTGGTGAGTTTCAAATTGCTCATTTTCCTTACCTCCATACTTGCTTTCAGGCGGATAGGCGGCAGCGCTGCCGCCCTTTTCCATAGTTTAAACTTCTTTTGGGGACAATCCCCTTTAGGTCTTTCAGCCATAATGTAAGGGCTTACATATATTCTATCCGATTTCTCTTACAATGTCAATAAATTATTGGCAAATAATCCATAAATTTTTATCTTTTCTCCAAAACAGATTGAATTCTTTCCCGATTTATTATATAATGGATAATGTAAGCACTTTACCTTTGCTTGACAAGGGCCAACCAGCAAAATGAAAAGGGGGCGCGGCCTATTGAATATTTATGATATTGCTTCCCAAGCGGAAGTATCCATTGCAACCGTATCGCGGGTTCTTAATGGGAAAGGGAACGTCAGCGAAAAAACCAGGGAGCGTGTCCTTCAGGTTATCGAAGAGTTGGGCTATACCCCGAATATTTTCGCCAGAGGGCTGGGGTTGAATTCCATTAAAATGGTGGGAATTCTCTGTTCGGATGTTTCCGACATTTATTATGCTACTGCTGTCTCCATTCTGGAGAAAGAGCTTAGGAAAAGCGGTTATGATTCCCTTTTGTGCTGTACTGGCGACCAACTGGAAGACCGGCGGAAATCAATTGACCTGCTCCTATCCAAACGGGTAGACGCTATTATCCTGGTTGGTTCTACCTTTAAAGAAAAAGGGGATAATTCCCATATTCTGGATGCTGCCAAAGAAGTCCCTTTTGTTCTCATTAACGACTTTATAGAGGCTCCTAATATTTATGGGGTAGTTTGTGATGATTTTAATGCCGTAAGGGAAACTGTTTCGGTTTTTCTGGAACAGGGGCTGAGGCGGATTGCATACTTATATGACGCAGACACCTATTCCGGCGCTTTAAAGTTAAGCGGATACCAGGCGGCATTTACTCAGATGAACATGGCGGCAGATACCAAGCTGACAGTACGATGTAAACATTCGCCGGAATCGGCGCGGGAGCAGACTGCAAAGCTATTGTTGGAAGACCGTGTGGAGGCAATTGTTACATCAGATGATTGTTTAGCAGTAGGAGCATTACAGGCAGCAATAGGTGCAGGACTGAAAATTCCTCATGAAATTCAGATTGTTGGATTTAATAATTCTATGCTTGCCCGGTCTACCATTCCTGCTTTAACGTCTATCGATAATAAGGTAGCAGCAGTTAGTGTGACAGCTGTGCGTACTTTAATTGATGTATTTGAACAGAAAGAAGCCATTAATAAAATTGTACTGACCGCTGAAACAGTTAAAAGGGAAACAACATTTTGATAAGCAAACCGGCAGCAGTTCCCAAAATGGAGTGAAAGGATGCACAATTATCTTTAAAAACTGTGCTTTCTTATACAAATAAAACAACAGAAGAAGGAGAAATCAGACAATGAAAAATTTCATGGACAAAGACTTCCTCCTAAGCAATGACACAGCCAAAACCCTTTTCCACGATTACGCGGACAAAATGCCTATCATTGACTATCACTGCCACATCAATCCCCAGGAAATCTATGAAGACCGCAAGTTCTCCGATATTACCAAGGTATGGTTGAGCGACGGGAACTTTGGCGACCACTATAAATGGCGTATTATGCGCGCCTGTGGATATCCTGAAGATCTTGTTACAGGCAGCGGCGATCCCAAGGAAAAGTTCCGCGCATGGGCAGATGCAGTCTCCAGAGCAGTCGGAAATCCTTTGCATCATTGGACACACCTGGAGCTTCAGCGTTATTTTGGATATAATGGAACCCTGAGCCTGAAAACTGCCGATGAAGTATATGAGCTTTGCAATAAAAAACTGGCAGAACCAACCATGTCTGTCCGCGGGCTGATTGACCAATCCAATGTAAAACTCATCTGCACCACAGATGATCCTGTTGATTCCCTGGAGTGGCATAAAAAGATTGCGGAAGACCCCACCTGCAAAGTAAAAGTACTGCCTGCCTGCCGTCCTGACAAGGCAATCAATATTGAAAAAGAAGGCTTTAAAGAATATATTGGCAAACTGTCCGATGCATCTGGTGTATCTATCAAAACGGTTTCCGATGTAAAAGACGCCCTTGCAAAACGTCTGGAATTCTTCCATTCTATGGGCTGCATCAACTCTGACCATGGTCTGGATTATGTGGTATATTCCCCTGCCAGCGAGGATAAGCTGAATAAGACCCTGGCTGCTGCCCTTTCCGGCGAAACTGTCTGCCAGGCTGATGCAGACGAATATAAGACCGCAATCCTCCTGTTCTTAGGCGAATGGTACGCCAAACACGGCTGGGTAATGCAGATTCACTACGGCGCACAGAGAAATGTCAACTACCAGACCTTTAAGAAAATGGGCCCGGATACCGGCGTTGACGCTATCGGCAACAAGCCATGCGGTGCGGAACTTGCTTTGCTGTTGGGCGAACTGGCAAAGAAGGATTCTGTTCCCAAGATGGTGCTATACTCCCTCAACGAGAACGACAACCAGCTCCTGGCAACTGTGGGCGCGTGTTTCTATGAGGCTGGCATCAACACCAAAATCCAGCTTGGTTCTGCCTGGTGGTTCAATGATACCAAGGTTGGCATGATTAAGCAGCTTACCGATTTTGCGAACCTGAATGTCCTTGGCAACTTTATCGGTATGCTTACCGATTCCCGCAGCTTCCTTTCCTATACCCGCCACGAATATTTCAGGAGAATCCTCTGCAACCTGATTGGGCAGTGGGTTGAAAACGGCGAGTATCCCAACGATATTGAATTCCTTGGGAAACTGGTACAGGACATCAGCTATAACAACACAGTTAAGTTCTTCGGCTTTAAGGTTGACTAATTTTTTAGGGCTTCGGCAAATGCCGAAGCCCTTTGTGTGTCTGTGAGGTTCTGATAAAATAGTAAGAAAAATTAAAAGTATGTATAATAGATTCCTTTGCTGCTGGAAAGAATAGAATTCGTCAGCGTCTAAAAAAGAAAAGGCGCGTCAAATCACAGGAGAGGATGAAATAAAAGTGGCCAATACTTTTGATTCTTATTATGACATACAGCCTTACCGTTCCTTCCGGGACTTGGATGAAAGCGAAGGTTTTCCCGGCTATGGCCTGGAGGATGAGATTCCCGATGAATTGCTGGACACAGCCGCCGCAGGGGATATTGAAGAATTTGCCCCGCTTTTTGAGGAGTATCCGCCTATTGTCTAAGCAGAATTTTTGATGTAAATAATTTGTGTACAGGACAAATCCCCGTAATGGCTCAAAAAAGTAATTACGGGGATTTTTATGTTAAAGTAATGAGTTCTAAATATTAACATAAAACAGAGGGTAAGCACTTGCAATACCCTCTGTTTCTTGCCGCCTGCTCCCTGCCGGCCGGGGCAGGCGGTTTATCTTATACAGCCAGTCTAAAGATTATGCTTTTAACAAGGCTAACTATTGGTAAAATTATTGCAGGAGCTGGAGGACGCTCTGGGGCTGCTGGTTCGCCTGGGCAAGCATTGCCTGGGCGGACTGTACCAGTACATTCATCTTGGTGTAGTTCATCATTTCTTTTGCCATGTCGGTGTCGCGGATACGGCTGTTTGCCGCGCTCAGGTTCTCAACAGCAACGTCTAAGTTGTTGATTGTGTGTTCCAAACGGTTCTGGAGTGCGCCCATATCTGCGCGGGTGGAGGATACAGTATTGATAGCATTTTTAATGGTATCAATAGCTTTGCTTGCGTTGCTCTCATTCATAATACCATTGGTCTTCAAATGCTCCAAACCAAGACCCTTGGCGCTCATGTCAGCAACTTTAACGTTCATTTTGTTGAAAGGATCGGCAGTATCGCCAATCTGTAATGTTAAGCCGGAACCAGCAAGAGTAGGAGCTTCAGTGCTGGCGCTCTTAGCAGAAATGGTTACAATACCGTTGCCTTCGCTGTCTGTAGTTGTATCAACAGTATAGTCTCCACCTAACGCAGTTTGAAGGTTATTCATGGTTTCGTCAAGATCTGCACCTTTATTGAAGGTGTAGTCTTTTCCGTCAACCTGAATCTTAACTTCATCCGCTAGTTTATCGTTGTCGGTAATGGTCAGCTTGGTATTGGCCATAACCTCAGGAGTAGTTTGAGAGAAAGCGTTCTTCATCTCATCAGCTGTAAATCCAGCGTAATCTGCACCACCAGTTGGGGCAGATTCATCAATATGAATAGTATCATCAGATACACGGTTGATAGCAAATGAAGTCGCTGTAGTTGCACCAGTCTTTGTAACGTTTGCAGTCGCATTTGATAACTGCTCGGTAACATATTTCAATAAATCCTCATTGGCAACATCTTTAGTACCAATCGTATAAGCGTCACCAGAGCCAGAAAGACCAGTATTAGTGTTATCAAAGGTAAACACAGTATTACCAATCTTCAGTGAAGAACCATTCTGAACCATATCAGCGGTCAGCGTCAAAGTTGCCCCTGCACGCAACTTTTCTCCGCCAACTACTGGATCGTCAACTTTGGTGATATCACAATCTGAACGGACAGTAGGATCAACAATAGAATCTGTCTCATGGTTTGTACCATCACCTTCAATCCCAATTCCTACTGCACCTACAGGAGTCCATGTATCTTCAGTAACCTTTGCGGTGGTATCAGCAGATGCCGCTGTTTCACCATCTGCATTAGCTGTACCCTTCCATGTAAAAGTTACCTTGCCATTTGCAGAACTCGAAACTTCATAGGCATCATCACCAATTTTTACAAGATCTCCATCGGTAAAAAGGCCTTGCACGTCGTTAGCCGTAATGTCTATAGGATCACCGGCAGTACCTGCAGGAGTGGGAGCAAGCTCAAAACTATCTACCCATTTTTTGTTTGTTGTATCATATGTCTGAATTTTTCCATTGTCTGTATCAAAAGTAACAGTAGCCTTACCAGCTGTTGTTGTTTTAGATGTCAAACTGGCCTTATATTCAGAGAAATCTACAGTAAACTTTGGTTTAACTTCTGACTGAGTACCACTTATATGATCGTCAGGCACAGTTACTGCACTAGCCAAACTAACAGAACCTGTTGGTTTGTAAGCAGTAGAATCACCTATTTTCATTGCTTCGGTATTCATGCCCATAGTACCATCCAGAAGCTTAATGCCGTTAAAGTTAGCAGACTTGGAAATCCTGTCAACTTCTTCGAGAAGCTGATCCATTTCAGCCTGGAGGGCTTCGCGGTCAACTTCATTCTGGTAAGTACCGTTAGCGGACTTGGTAGCCAGCTCAACCATACGGTTCAGCATGGAATGTACTTCCGTCAGGTTCCCTTCTGCGGTCTGAATAAGAGAAATACCGTCCTGTGCATTGGAGGAAGCAGTCTCCAACCCTGTAATCTGGGCTTTCATCTTTTCGCTGATTGCCAGTCCTGCCGCGTCGTCGCCAGCGCGGTTAATTCTAAAACCGGAAGAAAGCTTCTCCAAAGACTTTGCAACTGCGCTGTTGTTCATGCCCAGCTGACGGTATGCGTTAAGTGCCATTGTGTTGGTTCTTACGACCATTCCCATGATAATACCTCCATGTGGCCTTTTTCCCTGAACTTTGGCGTCCTGCCTGTTTCATAAGGGAAAAGGCTTTCTTAATATAAAATATTTATTCAAACATTGCCCTCCTGCCGCGCGCTGGCTTGGGGCAATGCTGAAACCTTAATTATGCCAAAGACTTTTTGCCTGTAGTAATTTGAGAAAGCTTTTCATGCTGGACAGTATCAGGCGGATACAGCTCCCCACGGGAAATCTTTACATCTTTTGGCGCGTCAATCGCCAGTTTAAACTTGTGCCCGCTCTTATCTGTTTCCACGAATTTGATATAAATGTTATCCCCTATGACGATGCTTTCCCCCAGGTTCCTTCCCAGTAACAACATGGCCTCTTGCCTCCTTATATATGGCAGACCAACATCCGCTTACAATAAATCTGCAATAATGTATACTTTATTGTAAATTGACTTTTTTCAAGAAATTTTAGAAAAGGGGTTGCAAAGTCATTTAAGATGTGGTAATATAATACCAGCAGACAGGAAAAAGCAGCTTACAAAAAAGTATACTTTTTTGTAAGCTG